>JBLHWW010000020.1:0-30816 GCA_047629075.1 Psychromonas sp.
TCAAGGCATACCACTGCAGTGCCATAAAAAGGCAAGTTTTGTATAAAGCGCACAAAGGTATCTTTTAATATTTCAAAATCCCCCTGGTAAGTAGCCATATGGTCAGCTTCAATATTAGTCACTACTGAAACCATAGGTTGCAAATGTAAAAATGAGGCGTCACTTTCATCGGCTTCTGCTATTAAATAGCGACTTTGCCCTAATTTTGCATTGGTACCTGCGCTATTTAATAGACCACCGATAACAAAAGTCGGATCGAGTTGAGCTTGTCCGTAAATACTCGCGATTAAGCTTGTTGTTGTGGTTTTCCCATGTGTACCCGATACGGCAACACCGTGACGATAACGCATCAATTCAGCCAACATTTCTGCTCGGCGTACCACGGGAATTCGGGCCTGTTGCGCCGCTAATAGTTCTGGATTATCAGCCTTAATGGCAGTTGAAACCACCACCACTGACGCACCATATATATTATCCTGTTGATGACCAATGAAAATCTCAGCGCCGAGTGAACGTAAACGTTTCACTACCGGATTTTCAGCAATATCAGATCCTGAAATTTTATAACCTTCATAGGCTAATACTTCTGCAATGCCACCCATACCAGCGCCACCGATCCCCACAAAGTGGATTTGTTTAACACGGCGCATTTCAGGTACCGTAGTGCGTATTTGGGCTAGGTCAATTTTCATCATAATAAATCACTTGTCTAAAATAAAGTTGTAAGCCAGCAACATTTTATTGCACATTGCTCAAACTAATTGATTACAGATAGATGCAACACGCTCAGTTGCATCAATAATGGCTGCTTTTCTACTCTTTTGCGACATCGCCGTCAATAATTTTCTATTGTGTAAGAAAAGATGCAAATAATCACTTATTTTTTTTGCGGTTAATTCTTTTTGTGCGATTAACACCCCCGCCTCTTGAGAGACTAAATATTGGGCATTTTTAGTTTGATGATCATCAACGGCATGGGGCAAGGGAACAAAAATTGCTGGTAAACCAACAACGGCTAACTCCGCAACAGTTAACGCCCCCGCGCGGCAAATAACCAAATCGGCCCAGTCGTAAGCACTCGCCATATCAGCAATAAACTCTTGCACATTTGCCTTAACATGCAGCTGTTGATAACTTTTTTGCACAGCCTGATAATGTCCTTTGCCACTTTGATGCATGACATTAAGCTGTGCATCGTCAAATGAACTAAAAACGGCGGGTAATAAATCATTTAATACTTTAGCCCCTAAACTCCCACCAACTACTAGTACTTTAAGTGCCTCATTCTCAGCTGATATTTTTTTTACAGGCAGCTCAATAAACTGCTTGCGCACAGGGTTACCAACCAGAATTGCTTTGCCACTTTGAAAAGCACCCGAAAAGCCCATTAATACGCGCTTGGAAAACAGAAATAGAATTCGGTTTGTTAACCCAGCAGTGGCATTTTGCTCATGTAAAATAACCGGAATCCCCATGCTCCAGGCCGCAATCCCGCCCGGTCCACTGGCAAATCCGCCCATTCCCAATACTAAATCAACCCGGCGATTTTTTAATACAGAACGTGCTTGCCAGATCGATTTAATAATACGAATGGGTGCCATCAATAAACGTTTCAAGCCATTTCCCCGTATCCCAGCAATATCGATAAAATCGATTTGATAGCCATGTTTAGGGACAAGTTGCGCTTCCATACGATCCGCTGTTCCCAACCAACTGACTGCCCAGCCTTGTTCTTTTAGTGCATCGGCCACCGCAAGTCCTGGAAAGACGTGTCCGCCCGTACCGCCTGCCATGACCACTAATGTTTTTTTATTGGACATCGGCTTCACCTGTTGTTTCCTTTAATTCGGCTTTTTTAGTGCGTTTGACTTTTTTAAGAAGCGTTTTTGCAGTTGCAATGCGTGTTTCGTAATCAACACGTAATAATAAACCTATCGCCAGGGAGATGCTAATCAGGCTCGAACCGCCATAACTCACTAAAGGAAGTGTTAACCCTTTGGTTGGTGCAATACCCGATGCGGCGCCAATATTAACCGCCGTTTGGAAGAAAAACCAAATGGCAATACCAATAGCAACATAGCCTGGGAAAACAAGGGTTTGCTTAAGCGCATCTTTACCAATAGAAAAGGCTTTATAAACCAAATAAAATTCCAACATAAGGACCAGGCTCACACCAATAAAACCTAACTCTTCTGCCAGTATTGCCATTATAAAATCCGTATGCGCTTCGGGTAGATAGTCTAATTTTTGGACGGAATTGCCTAAACCTTCTCCAAACCAACCCCCTCGGCCAAAAGCCATCAGCGATTGGGTTAATTGATAACTTCGGCCAAAGGGCTGCGCCCAAGGATCTAAAAATCCAAAAACACGTTCCATTCGATAGGGTGAGGTCATAATCAGGGCGATGATCGCAGTCAACAACGCGATACCGATACCAATAAATGAAATCAACTTTGCATCGGCAATAAATAACATGCCCATCATAATAACAATAATGACCACTATTGAACCCAAATCGGGCTGCCACAGCAACAATAATGAGAAAGCAAATAATATGAACAGGGGTTTCATAAAACCTTTTATGGTATCTATCACTTCTTTTTGACGGCGATAAAGATAACTTGCTAAAAAGAAAATAATCGCAGGTTTAGCAAATTCTGAGGGTTGTATATTAGCAGGACCTAATCGTAACCAACGGTGCGCACCGTTTACTTCGGTCCCCACCAGCAGAACCGCAATCAATCCTAAAAATATCAAACTAAGCATAATCCCCTGATAGTCATACCAACGTTTCATAGGGATGCACACAACAGCGCATAACACCCCTAAACAAAGTAGTAAATAGAATGCTTGACGCTTAAGAAAACGAAAGGGATCGGCGGAAAGGGCAATACCTTCGGGAATTGAAGAAGATGCAACAATCACCATGCCAACACACATAAGAATAAATGTGGCAATTAAAAGTTGCCTGTCATAGGGTTGAGGAGAATTGTTCGACCGCTTTTGTATAAAACGATTAAATAATGCCATCAATTTAATGCCTTAACTAAACGTTTAAAGTGTTCACCGCGTTGCATAAAGTTTTTATACATATCTAAACTGGCGCAGGCAGGGCTTAATATAACCAGATCCCCAGCTTGTGCCGTTGTGTAAATTTTATCAACGGCCTGATCTAAAGTTTCAACCAGCAGTGCACGTTTATTTTGTGCGGCTATTTCTGGGCCATCAACCCCAAAACAGACAATCATCCCTTGGATATCCTTTAATACCGGCGCTAACTCACTAAAATCAGCACCTTTGCCATCACCACCCAAAATAACATGCACCTTGCCAGCGATGGTTTCCGATAAACCCAACAATGCAGCCTGTGCCGCACCGATATTAGTGGCTTTTGAATCGTTTACCCAACTAACATGGTTTATCTCCGCAACAAATTCACAACGGTGTGGCAAACCAGAGTATTCTTGCAGAGTCGTTAACATGGCGGTTGCACTTAAACCGACAGCATCGCCCAATGCCAAAGCGGCCAATGCATTCATCCAGTTATGCTTACCACTTAATCTTAGGTTTTTAACGGCGAATATCGGCGAGCCATTTTTCGCCAAAAAAATCTGCTTATCGGCAGCGGTTATCAGTCCATAAGCACACTTATCAAAGCCAAAGCTGGTTTTATTAATGCGGTGATCTTTTGGGTAAGTCAGCTTATCATCGCGATTATACAATGCCATTTTGCATTGCTTATAAATACGATGTTTGGCAGCCGTATACTGTGCGTAGGAATCATATCTATCCATATGATCTTCACTGATATTTAATATAGTTGCGATATCCGCATGTAATGAAAAGGTCGTTTCTAATTGAAAACTCGATAATTCTAATATATACAAGTCAATTTCAGGGTCGAGCAAATCAAGCGCGGGAATACCTATATTACCACCAACAGCCACTTTTATTTTTGCAGCAATGGCCATTTCTCCAAGCAAACTGGTCACTGTACTTTTACCATTTGAACCGCTGATAGTGACTAATTTAGCATGTCTATAAGCAGGCTTTGCAAGCTCCCTAGCAAGCAACTCAATATCACCAATAATTTCACAACCCTTGGCCAAAGCAAATTGTAATGCGGGCGTCGCCAATGCGATGCCCGGGCTTGCGATAATCAAGTCAAACTTGGCGAGCAACTCAAAGCTCAATTCACCTTTAAAAAGTTCAACTGCACCATCAAGCTTATCCTCACCGGGAGGGTTTTGCCGCGTATCAAATACGGTCACTTGCTCACCTTGTTTTAATAAGAAATTAACACAAGATAATCCAGTTTCTCCAAGTCCTAGTACTGCAATCTGTTGGTTCGACATTTTAGCGTACCTTTAGCGTCACTAATCCGATTAAGACTAACACGATCGTAATAATCCAAAAACGGACAATAACACGCGGTTCAGGCCACCCTTTTTTCTCATAATGATGGTGAATTGGCGCCATTCTAAAAATGCGGCGTTTACGCATTTTATATGAACCTACCTGTAAAATAACCGACAGTGTTTCTACTACAAAAATCCCCCCCATAATAACCAACAGAATTTCCTGACGAACTAAAACAGCAATAACACCGAGTAAAGCCCCCAATGACAGTGAACCCACATCCCCCATAAAAACTTGTGCAGGGTAGGTATTAAACCATAAAAACCCTAACCCGGCTCCGACTATAGTGCCGCAGATAATGACCAATTCGCTAGCCTTAGGAATGTAGGGAATATACAAATACTGAGCGTAATTAACGTGGCTTGTCAGGTAGGCAATTAATGCAAATGCAGCTGCAACCATTACCGTCGGCATAATAGCCAAGCCATCTAAACCATCGGTCAAATTAACCGCATTACTGCTTCCCACTACCGTAAAATAAACTAAAGGGATAAAAGCCAGACCAAGATAAGGCATATATTCTTTAAAAAATGGCATAACAAAAGTGAGTTCTGCTGGTGTTGTTGCGCTTAAAAACAACACAACCGCAAGCACCAGCGCCGTAACAGATTGCCAAAAATATTTCCAGCGGGCGATTAAACCATCGGGGTGTTTACGGACAACTTTTAAATAATCATCCATAAAACCAATTGCACCGAAAGAAAGCGTTGTAAAGATCACTATCCAAACATAATAATTGTCCCATCTGGCCCATAATAAGCTTGAAAAGGTGATTGCACCGAGAATCAAAATGCCACCCATGGTAGGCGTTCCAGCCTTACTGAAATGAGATTCAGGGCCATCGTCCCGGACTATTTGACCGATTTGAAACTTTTGCAAAAACCGTATTAATTTAGGTCCAAAAAACAGTGAAAATGCTAACGCGGTTAATACCGCCATAACAGTTCGCACCGACAGATATGTTAATACATTCAAAAATGTAAATTGGCTTGAAAGTAATTCTGCTAACCAGACGATCATAGTCTTATACCCTATTTATTAATTTTTATTGTTAGCACATCAAGCGCCGAGTTTATTTGCGGTCTGCTTAATAGAGTTAACAACCTCTTCCATTTTTGAACCACGCGAGCCTTTCACTAAAATCGTCAGCTTATCGTTTTGTGCTGACAAGACATTTTCCAAATAAGCATTTAATTGCTTTTTGTCAGTGAAATGCAGGGCTTCACCCTGCCCTGCCTGTTTGAAAGCTTGATAGGTTTTAAACGTAAGCTTACCGACCGTCATTAACTTTTCAATGCCCTTTTGCGCTGCATACTCACCAATTAGCTGGTGCTCATGTTCACTAAATTCGCCTAATTCTGCCATGTCTCCAAGGATAAGAAGATGAGCTGAGGCGTATTGTAGGAGAAGATCAATAGCCACTTTCACAGAAGCGGGGTTAGCGTTATAAGTATCATCAATCAAAGTCACTAATTCATTCAGTTGACGACTATCAACTCGCCCCCCAACCTGTTTAACTAAACCAAGACCGGTCTGTATCTCCTTCAGGTTACAGCCTAGGGCAATCGCCATAGTAGCGGCAGCAAGTGCATTACTGACATTATGTAATCCAGCTAAGTTCAATTCAATAGAGATTGTCTGCGGGTCCATATTAAGCATCACATTAAGCTCAAAAGACGCCTTACCCAAGGGGGAGAACTCAATATTTGACGCACCAACCTGCGCTTTTCTACCCTCACTCGAAAAAGTGAATACTCGCCGGTTTAATTTTTTCAATTGAGTTAAATATTCACTGGCGAAATCAGAATCTAAATTCACCACTGCAATCCCGGTTTCACTGAGACTTGACCAGATCTCTCCCTTTGCTTGTGCAACACCCTGCAATGATCCAAAACCTTCAAGGTGAGCAGGCATCACATTATTGATTAATGCCACATCGGGTTTTGCAAGTTGTGCCGTATAGGCAATTTCACCTAAATGGTTAGCACCTAACTCGACCACGGCATAACGTATGTTGTCGGTTAAACGCAATAAAGTAAGGGGTAAACCGATATCATTATTAAAATTACCCGCTGTTGCCAACACACTTTCAGGGTCACCCACATGGCAGCAAAGTATTGCACTGAGTAATTCTTTGGTGGTGGTTTTACCATTACTGCCGGTAATAGCAGCACATTTTAACCCGCTTATTTGCTGTCTAACATAACTCGCTAATAAGCCTAAAGCGATTCTCGTATCTTTTACTAAAATACAGGGTAAATCTATTGCTGTTTTCTGATCAATTAATAACGCATCAGCCCCCAGTTGCACGGCTTTATCTAAAAATTGGTGCGCATCAAAGCGTTCACCGCGCAGTGCGATAAACAGATCACCAGATTGAATTTTTCTTGTGTCGGTACTGATATTATTGAAAACAGTCTTTGGGTGCTCACAATTAATTACCTGCCCAGCGGTTGCTTTGGCTATTTCAGCAAATGTTAGCCTGATCATTTTGATACCTTCTTCTTTTTTATTATTATTATTATGCATGCTCGCTGTGGTCTGACAATCATTTTTTGATCATGTTCATTTCTGTACCGGCCGATCAGCTGATTTTTGCAGTGCAGCTAAACATTCTCGATCGCTATAATGCACCCGTTGCTTGCCAAAAATTTGGTAATCTTCATGTCCCTTACCGGCCAACAGCACAATATCATCGGATTGTGCTGAATCTAATAAACAATTAATAGCCTGCTTGCGATCATGAATCACTTTGACCCTATCGGATCGAACAAAACCTTGTAATATATCTGCAATGATATTCTGAGCATTTTCCGTGCGCGGATTATCATCAACTAACACCACTTTTTGAGCATAATGCTCTGCAATTTTAGCCATTTGTGGACGCTTTCCCGTATCACGGTCACCACCACAACCGAAAACACAAATAAGACGACCTGAAGATTTATGTTTTTGCAGTGCCAATAATACCTTTTCTAATGCATCGGGTGTATGCGCATAATCAACTACAAAGGTGATATTTTGTTTTGCAAAGTAATACTGCTCCATTCGCCCAGGCACTGTACTTAATTTCGGAAAGATTGTTTGCACTTGTTCTATGCTGATATTTTCTACTAATAATTGGGTTAAGACTGCGGCCAAATTTGACACATTAAAATCACCATAAAAGGGGGCAGATACGGTTCCCTTTCCCCAACTTGAGTGAAATGCGAAAGTAACACCTTGAGCATGATAATCAACATCCATAACCCGCAGGTAAGATTTTTTATCGGTTAAGGCTTCGGCATTAAAACCATAACCAATAGCATCGGGAAAATCACTTAACCACTTAACGCCGATCGGGTCATCGGCATTAATAATACGTTGCTTGAGAGGATATTTTTCAAATAAGCTTTTTTTAGCTAAATGATAATTCTCCATAGAGCCATGGTAATCAAGGTGATCGCGGGTTAAATTGGTAAATATTGCGCTAAAAAAAGGTAATGCGGAGACACGACCCTGGTCCAATCCATGAGAGGAGACTTCCATTAGCGTATATTCAACGCCCTGCTGCTGATAACAATGCAACTTAGAAAATACCGATATAGGATCTAAGGTTGTATTTAAGCTACTTTTTAACTGCCCGAATAAACCGTTTCCAATGGTGCCCATTTGCGCGCTCTGTTTACCTAAGAGCATAAAACAGTTAGCTAACAAGCTTGCTATGGTTGTTTTTCCATTGGTTCCGGTCACCGCAATCACTTTATGCAACTTGCTTTGCCCAAAAAAGAAACGATAGGCGAGTGCACTTAAAATAGCCGCAAGCTTATAAACTTCAAATACCGGCACACCTAATTTTATGGTTATTCGACCGTGCGCGGATCTGTTTTTAGTTTCCGAGAAAACAGCACAGGCACCCATTTTGATGCTTTGATCAATAAACAAACGCCCGTCATGTTGCGCACCTTGAAGAGCGATAAACAAATCACCACGGCAAATATGACGACTGTCTAAGGTTATACCTGAGACGCTGATCGCCGCCTCATAGTCTTTTAACCAAGGTTTCATCAAATCATTCAATAACATTATCTGCGAATCATTAAGCATAATTAATTTGACTCCAAATAGGTATAACTGTCATTCTCATCATCGGGACGCACGTGACTTAATAAAAGTGCACTTTTCATTACCGTTGAAAAAACTGGCGCAGCCACATCACCGGCATAATAGCGGTCCCCCTGCGGCTCATTAATCATCACAACGATTGCAAAACGCGGGTTACTTGCAGGTGCTAATCCGGCAAAAAGCGCGACATAATCATCGCCATAACCACCCGCTACCGCTTTACGTGAAGTCCCTGTTTTACCTGCAATCCGGTAACCTTCGACTTTTGCTTTAGGCGCCGTTCCGCCCTTTTCACTGACGCCCTCCATCATTGAAACAACTTCCCGGGCAATATTATTTGGAATAACCTGCTCTCCCCGTGCCACTGTCGCATTTTTTAATATCGAGATGGGGTATTGCACACCGCCACTGCCTAAAATGGCATAAGCTTTTGCAAGTTGCAGGGCAGTCGTTGTTATACCGTACCCGAAAGACATGGTCGCCAACTCAAAATCAGACCATCGGCCACGCAGGGGTAAACGACCAAAACTCTCTCCAATTAGACCAACGCCAGTATTATTACCGAAGCCAAAGTCAGAAAAAGTTTGTTGTAATTGATCCGGTTCTAGGCGCAGGGCGAGTTTACTGACACCCATGTTGCTGGATTTTTTTAGGATCATGGCCAGATCTAATTTTCCCAGGTCATGGCCGTCACGAACTCTTCGACCGCCGATATTCATCCAACCCGGTGAAGTATCTATCACTTCATCAACATCGGCTTTTTTATAGATAAGGGCACTCGATACGACTAATGGTTTAACCGTTGACCCCGGTTCAAAGGTATCTGTTATAGCACGATTTCTTAGCTTGTATGGCTGGTACTGGGCACGATCATTAGGGTTAAAGGAGGGCCAGTTTACCATTGCATAAATTTCTCCCGTATTAACATCTAAAACAACAATAGATCCCGATGTTGCATCATTTATTTTAATAGCACGTTTTAGCTCGCTGTAAGCAACCGCCTGAATGCGCTGATCAATGCTAAGTTGTAAATTACCCGCCACTTTTTTAACTTTAAGGACTTCGATATTATCAATAACATTACCCAGACGATCTTGACGTACGCGTTTTTGTCCACTTTGCCCCTGCAGATAATGATTGTAACTTTTCTCAATGCCTTCGATACCTTGAGAATCAAGATCGGTTAAGCCTAAAATATTGGCATTAATTTCTCCTGTGGGGTAAAAACGGTGTGACTCAAGCTGTTCGGAGATTCCGGCTAAATTAAGCTCGTTGATATATTCTACAATTTGTTGGTTTACCTGGCGTTTAAGGTAAGAAAATCGGGAGTTTGGTTTTTGGAGAATCTCAGCAAGTTGATCCAGCTCAAGGTCCAAAACCTCAGCGAGAGCGGGCCATTTTTTTGACTCATAGAAAAAGGTTTTACTGGCTGTCTCCTTGCCTGTTTTGGGATTAATAACAACACTTTCTAACCATTCCTGCTCAGTAAAAGCGAATGCGGATTTAACTCTTTTAGGATCCGCCCAAATTGCATAGGCAGGTACGCTGATAGCTAATTCTTCACCATTGCGATCTTCAATATTACCACGATGCGCCACTGATTCTGTGATCCGTAAACTACGTTTATCCGCTTCGTTGGTTAAATATTCAGGTTCAATAATCTGCAGATAAGCTAAGCGACTGATTAACAGCAATGCAATAGTCGCGACCATAATTGAAACAAAGATGTAACGCCACGAAGAAAAGGTCTCATAGACATTTTTCCCGGGTGTTTTTAGGGTCATTTTTTGCTTTTTCAAATGCCGTTTTATTTTCATCGCAGTTCCACCAATACACTGTTCTTTTTTGTTGTCTGTGACATGGACAACTTTTTAAGCGCAATACGACGAATACGACTGTGCTCATCCAAAGTGTGCTCTTCAATTAATAAATTTCGCCACTCCATCATTAAGTCGTCTTTATCCTGTAATAAGTGCTCTATTTGGGTCACCAGTCCACGCGTTTTATGAGTAGTATAAACATTGTAAATTGCGCTACATACCATCAGCATTCCAAGCAAAACAGAAAAAAAATGTTTGCGTAAATCGGATACTATTAAGCACAATAAATGTGTATTGGGCGTGCTCAAGTTACTCACTCTCAGGCTCTGCTATTTTCTGTGCAACACGTAACACAGAGCTCCGTGCTCGTGCATTCTCAGTAATTTCTTCCGCGCTTGGTTTTAGTGCTTTAGCAAGAGATTTGAGCGTTTTGCCATGCTGCATCTGGGCTTCTGTTAAGGGTAAACCGGGGGGATACTGTCGCCCTTTTTCCTGTTTACGTATAAAACGTTTAACTATCCGGTCTTCTAAAGAGTGGAAACTGATCACCGATAGCTGTCCGCCAATAGCTAATATCTCCAACGCGCCATCAAGTACTTTATGAATCTCTTCCAATTCACTATTGACATAAATCCGGATCGCTTGAAAGCTGCGCGTTGCCGGATGTTTTTTCTTTTCTCTTTTCGGACAGAGACGTTCAATTAATTGTGCCAATTGAAGCGTGCGTAAAAAAGGTGTTTCCGTGCGATCCGCAACGATAGCGCGGGCGATGCGGTAAGCAAACTTTTCCTCACCAAAGGTTTTTAATACCCAGCCGATGTCATCGACATCCGCTTTTGCCAACCACTGTGCTGCACTTATACCCGAAGTCGGATCCATGCGCATGTCCAAGGGACCATCACGCATGAAACTAAAACCACGGTCAGCATCATCAAGTTGCGGAGAAGAAACACCAAGATCTAATAACACACCGTCTATTTTTCCTGCGAGCCCTAATTCTTTTATATATTCTGCTAATCTGGAAAAGGGACCATGGACAATAGTAAAACGAGGATCTTCGATCATCAGCGCTTCGCCGGCTTCAATCGCACGTGGGTCACGATCTATTGCTATTAGTCTCCCCTGTGCACCTAACTGGGCAAGAATATGTCGAGAATGCCCCCCTCGTCCGAAGGTACCGTCGACATATATGCCGTCTTTTTTTAAACCTAAGCCGTTAACCGCTTCATTCAGTAATACTGTTGTATGGTTTGCCATTAAAGTGAGAACTCCCTTAACCCTGAACTTAATTCTATTCCTGTCGGCAACCCATCCTCTAAATCATTTTTTATCTGTTGATTCCACATATCTTCGTCCCACAATTCAAATTTATTTAATTGCCCCACCAACATCACTTTTTTTTGTAGTTTTGCATGTTGCCTGAGGGTTGGTGCGATTAAAGCTCGCCCACTTTTATCTAATTCACTTTCCGTTGCATATCCCAAAAGAAGACGCTG
This sequence comes from Psychromonas sp., assembly GCA_047629075.1. GTDB lineage: Bacteria > Pseudomonadota > Gammaproteobacteria > Enterobacterales > Psychromonadaceae > Psychromonas. The sequence goes on from JBLHWW010000020.1 coordinate 11,840, forward strand.
TAAACGACGCTCCTGCGGATTAGTACTCGATAGAGCACGTAATTTGGTTTCAATCAATAGCCATTCATTAAGCGGATAGATCAGTAAGCAGGGCGACTGGATATCGATAGTACAGACAAATTGACCTTGACAAGTATCCTTCAACCAATCTCGATATCGAGTTGGAATAGCGATTCTTCCTTTTGTATCAAGATTAATTGCATTCGCGCCACGCAACATGATTATGTAAAATCCATCTTTTTATGTCAGTGAAAAGGAGATGATTTGGAGGAAATGATCCACTTTTACACACTATTTCCCACATTTTAACAGAAGTTTAATAAACTATGACGTTTTTGCAAGGAAAGTATCTAATTATTTAAGAGTGGATTTAGTTAATGGGGGGTAATTGAATCAATCGGCATTAATATAAAAAGGTCAAATGATCATCAAGACTATCCCGGTAGAGATTGGTCGTGGTATACTGTGTAACTGATTAAATTTTTAACTCAAATATGAAAGGAATTCCCTTTGCAAGACGCACAATTAAAAAAATTTGTATTACAACAGCTTGAAGATTTTAAAGCGAAAGATATTACCGTAATCGATGTTTCTGCAACCTCAGATGTCACTAATACTATGGTTATCTGTACTGGTAATTCTAAACGTCACGTTCGTTCTGTGGCAGAACAAACTGCACTTGCAGCCAAGAATGCCGGTGAAGCTCCATTAGGTATCGAGGGATTAGAGGACAGTGATTGGGTATTACTGGATCTCGGTAATATTGTCATTCACGTTATGCAGGATGAAACAAGACAGTTTTATCAACTTGAACAGCTTTGGGAACATTCTGCTTAATGAAAATTCAGCTAATCGCAGTCGGCACAAAAATGCCCGACTGGGTTGAAAAAGGATACCAAGAATATGCGCGGCGCTTTCCAAAAGAGCTGCAACTTGAATTGCTGGAAATCAATGCTGGAAAGCGTGGTAAAAATGCGGATATAAAACGGATTCTGAAAAAAGAGGGAGAATTAACCCTTGCAGCAATCCCCAAAGGTAATAAAATCGTCACGCTGGAAGTGACGGGGCATGCATGGACAACTGAACAGCTCGCCGACGAAATGGGCAAATGGCAGTTAGATGCAAGAAATATTAGTTTATTAATCGGTGGACCTGAAGGGCTTGCGCCTGAATGTATAACAAAATCTGAACAACGCTGGTCACTTTCAGCGTTAACTTTGCCCCACCCTTTGGTACGGGTTATCGTCGCCGAAAGTTTATATCGCGCTTTTACTTTAACGATTAACCATCCCTACCATAGAGAATAAGACTAAGTGGTTAAAAAACGCATCCCCATAAGGAATCATTCCGCAGAATCCGCACTCTTTATGCGCCGTACTCTGGTGATTTTTATTGCAATAGTCATTGCAATTGGGGTGTTAATTAGCAACCTCTATTACCTGCAAATAACCTCTTTTCAAAAATATCAAACTCGTTCCAATGACAACCGCATAAGTGTACAAACGATTCCGCCGAACAGAGGCCTTATTTATGATCGTAATGGCATCATTATTGCCGAGAACCGGCCAGTTTATAATCTGCAGGTGATCGTTAATAAAACAGAAAATTTAGATGACAATATGCTTGAGCTACAAAAGTTATTAGCATTAACGGATCAAGAAATCGAAAGTTTTCACCAGCAAAATCGTTATGCAAGATCCTTTAAAGCGATCATCATTCGCCAACAATTAAGCGCAAAAGAAGTGGCTCTTTTTAGCGTTAATCAACATAGATTTAAAGGATTTTCGATTCAAGCGAATCTTAAACGTTTTTACCCTTTCGCTGATACTTTTACACATGCCCTGGGTTATATCGCCAAAATTAATCGCGCTGACCTGCGACAAATTGAAGAGCGAGGCGAAAGTGCACGTTACCGGGCAACGGAATATATCGGTAAACTGGGCATCGAAAAATATTATGAAGATTTATTACATGGGCAACCCGGACAACGTCAAGTTGAAGTAGACAGTTGGGGGAAAGTAATACGTACCCTTAGCTTTACCCCTCCTGTCCCGGGAAAAGACATTATCTTAAACCTTGATGTCAAACTGCAATTAAAAGCACAACAATTATTGGGTGAAAATCGCGGTAGCGTGGTTATACTGGATGCCAACACCGGCGGCGTTTTAAGTTTAGTGTCCAGTCCAAGTTATGATCCTAACCTTTTTGTACAAGGCATAAGTCAGCGGGAATATCAGGCTCTCCTACAATCAAAAGACCGTCCACTGATTAACCGCGCCACCCAGGGACGCTATCCACCAGCCTCAACCATTAAACCAGAAATGGCTTTGCTCGCGTTAGATGTGGGTGTCATCACCGAACAAACAGAAATATTCGATCCTGGTTGGTGGGTTGTACCAAATTCTAAGCGCCGCTTTCGTGATTGGAAGCGTTGGGGTCATGGTATCGTAAATGTTCACAAGGCCATAGCACAAAGCTGTGATACCTTTTTTTATCAAACGGCCTATAAAACAGGTATTGATCGCATGAGCCCTTTTATGAAGAAATTTGGTTTTGGCAATTATAGTGGCCTTGATATAGGTGAGGAAACAAAAGCCATCATGCCTTCCCGCGAATGGAAAAAAGCAAGATTTAACGAGCAATGGTATGACGGCGATACAATATCAGTAGGTATCGGACAAGGTTACTGGACAGTTACACCAATTCAACTGACCAAAGCCACGGCCATTTTATCCCGTAAAGGTAAGGTGATAGAACCGCATATGCTGCAATCCATTATTTCAGGTGACAGTACTGTTACCCCGGCGCGAGAAGCTCAAAAACCGATCCTGCTAAAGGATGATCATTACTGGGAAATCGCCTTAGATGCTATGTATGCAGTTACCAGTAAAAAATCCGGTACTGCAGATAAAGCATTTGCTGGCACCTCTTATTCTGTCGCCGGTAAATCGGGCACGGCACAGGTTGTTAGTATCAAAGAAGATGAAACCTATGATGCCGATAGCATGAAAGAGCGTCATCGGGATAATGCAATGTTTGTGGCATTTGCCCCCTTTAAGAATCCCGAAATTGTAGCGAGTGTTGTTCTGGAGAATGCAGGGGGTGGTAGCAGTCACGCAGCTCCAATTGTCCGCTCATTGTTTGATGAATATTTTGACAATAAGGCACCCTATCCTACTACCCAATCGGCAGGCTTATAATAATGCTCAGTACTCAAGCTCAAAAGAGCATTTTTTATCGTTTGCACATAGATCCACTACTACTGATCGGATTATTTTCTTTAATGGGTTTAAGCCTGACCATATTATATTCTGTTGCTGGTTACGAGATGCTAATCAGGCAAGTCATTCGTTTAGCCATTGCTCTCACAGTGATGTTTGTAATAGCGCAAATTCCCCCTAAAATTTACCAACGCTGGACACCGGCTATTTTTGTTATTATTATTTTACTGCTGATAGCAGTCTTGGTCTTCGGTCATACGGGCAAAGGTGCGCAACGCTGGTTAGACCTTGGTTTTACAAAATTTCAACCGTCTGAAATGATGAAACTGATTATGCCGTTTATGGTCGCTTATTATATAAGTGAATATAATTTACCGCCGCGTTTAAAAGAAATTTTTGTATCCTTGTTAATTGTCCTGGTTCCAACCCTCTTAATAGCTGTACAACCCGATTTAGGCACTGCTATATTAGTCGCGTCATCCGGTATTTTTGCACTCTTCCTTTCGGGGATTTCATGGCTGTATCTTTCTATAGCCGCTACCGCTGTGGTCGCATTTGTTCCCGTCCTGTGGTTTTATTTAATGCATGATTACCAGCGCAGTCGTGTATTAACCCTGTTTAATCCTGAATCGGATCCGCTCGGCGCCGGCTATCATATTATCCAGTCCAAAATAGCGATTGGTTCGGGTGGTTTCTCCGGTAAAGGTTGGTTACAAGGCACACAATCTCAGCTTGAATTTTTACCTGAACGGCACACTGATTTTATTTTTTCTGTTTTCTCAGAAGAGTTTGGTTTTATCGGTATCTTAATGCTGTTAACCATTTACCTGTTTATCATTGCGCGTGGTTTATGGATAGCAAACCAAGCCCAGGATGCTTTCACAAAATTAGTTGCAGGTAGTATTACCCTCACTTTTTTTGTTTATGTCTTTGTTAATATTGGTATGGTGAGTGGTATTTTACCCGTAGTAGGTGTCCCCTTGCCGTTAATAAGTTATGGAGGCACCTCAATTGTTACTTTAATAGCCGGTTTCGGGGTGTTAATGTCCATCGATACCCATAAACGTTTTAATACGAGCTAATGAAAAATGCGAAAATTTAAAATATCACTCTTATTTCTGCTGCCGATCATCCTTATTGGATGCAGCTCTCCCGATACTGCGACGGGCCGTTATCAAATAAAGAATGATCACCGCCCGGATAAAACGCCCCCTCTGGCTCATGTTGAAGATGTTAATCCTCGTTATGAACCTTATTCTCGTGGTGGCAATAAAGATTACACTGTACGTGGTATTGATTACGAGGTACTGACGGGTATTACAACGCTGCGCGAACGCGGCAGAGCCTCGTGGTATGGTAATAAATTTCATGGCCACTTAACCTCAAATGGTGAGCGCTATGACATGTTTTCAATGACAGCGGCTCATAAAAATTTACCTTTACCCAGTTATGTGAGGGTAACTAACTTAGAAAATAACAAACAGATTATTGTGCGGGTTAATGACCGGGGACCCTTTCATAAAGGACGAATTATTGATCTGTCTTACGCTGCAGCCTATAAACTGGATATTCTAAAGACGGGTACGGCAAAAGTTGAAATTCAACTTATCCATTTCCCTGCACAGGAAGATTTGAGCAATCAGTTTAACGGCGATTATTACATTCAGTACTTAGTCACCTCATCACCAGGAAAAGCGGAGGATTTAGGTAAAAAACACCGGGTTGAATATCAAGTAAAAAGTTTATTTATTGAAAAAGATGAACTTTATAAATTACGTTTAGGGCCCTTTAACAGTCAATTAAGAGCAGAAAAAATATTGGCTAAAATGAAAAATGATTACCCAAAAGCATTTATTTTGCATAAAAAATAATATTTACATCAAATAAGCCTATTCGAAAATAGGCTTGGTTTAATATTATTGTCCGGCTATCTTCATTTTATTAATTAAAATAGAGCCTGTTTTAAGGCTGCTGCGCGGATCAATATCATTGCCGATCGCTTCAATCCCCATAAACATCTCTTTTAAATTTCCTGCAATGGTAATTTCATGTACAGGACAAACAATCACTCCATTTTCAATCCAAAAACCACTCGCTCCGCGGGAATAATCACCGCTCACCAGATTCACACCTTGACCCATCAACTCAGTAACAAAAAGCCCGGTGCCCATCTCTTTAAATAACCCAGGCAAATCTAAATCACCCGTCTTAATATGCCAGTTATGAATGCCTCCGGCATGGCCTGTACTTTCCATTTTCATTTTACGGGAAGCATAGCCTGGTAATAAATAGGTCTGCAGTACCCCACTTTCAACAATATTTCGCTGAATGGTTCTGCCCCCTTCCTGGTCATAGGGGGCGCTGGCGAGGCCTTTCATGATATGCGGATTTTCCGAAATTTGCATCCATTCAGGAAATATTTTCGTCCCCAAACTATCCAGTAAAAAACTCGATTTTTTATACAAACTCATTCCGCTGATTGCGCCAACGAGATGTCCAAATAAGCCGGTAGCCACTTCAGGAGCAAAAATAACGGCACTTTCTTGGGTTTTTATTTTAGTTGCGCCTAAACGATCTAAAGTACGCTTTGCAGCATCTTCTGCCACCCATTTTGCGCTCAATAGATCCTTAACGTCCCGCCCACTAGTGTAACTATAATCTCGTTGCATCTCCTGTTGCTGCTTTGCAATTAACACACAACTCAAACTATGACTACTACTTGCATAACTGTGTAAGAAACCATTGGTATTACCATAAACTTTAAGGCTTGAATGACTGTTAAACGCTGCCCCATCAGAGTTCACAATACGCGGATCACTGGATAATGCGATTTCCTCACACTCTTTGGCAACCGCCAAAAACTCTTCCGTCGTATAGTTGCAGGGGTGATAAAGGTTCAAATCGAGTGGTGCTTTTTCTAAAAATTCAGGATTCAATAAACCAGCGAACGGATCCTCGCTAGTAAACTTGGCAATATCTACCGCAGCTTTAACGCTTGAGTGAATTGCTTCTAAACTTAAATCAGCCGTTGATGCACTGCCCTTACATTGGTTTACATACACGCTGATCCCCATCGCACCATCATGATTAAACTCAATGTTTTCGACCTCACCCAAGCGTGTGTTAACAGAAATACCCGTCGCTTTTCCGAGTGCAACCTCAGCCTGATTAACCCCAAGCTGCTGAGCAAATGTTAATGCCTCATTAACCGCATTTTCGAGTTGTTGTTTCTGTTCAATCATGATTTATACACCACTTAGAATAAAATAAAATTTGATCGTAAAAAATATCCGAATCAGTTAAAAAAATTCCAGATTAATAAGAAGTCGCCATAAAAATCAGCTAACAATGTTTTGCCGATAAGCTTTCCCGGCAACAAAATCGTGTTATTAGCCACTTTATGACACGCACTTATTATGCTGAAATCACCTCTTGATACAGTGAATACTGCATTTTAAAATCGTTCGCGTATAATAGAATAACATGCTTTAAAGCAAGCTTCTTGTGATGATGTTATCATGTAAGTAATTATTCCATTTAACTGTGATAGAAAATAAATTTATGAATAAAAAAGTTGTAGAAGTTGTTGAGGATGAAATCAGTAAATCGCAAATTAAACGTGATGCTGAAGCCCTGAAATTGATTGGTCGTGAATTAGTTGAATTAAATAAAAAACAACTGGCTCAGATACCCGCAAGTGAATCACTTTTTCATGCTATTTCTGTTGCCCATAAAATCAGTGGTAAGCACGAAGCACTGCGCCGTCAAATACAATACATAGGTAAAGTACTCAGAACCGAAGATATTGAAGTGATTCAAACTGCGCTTGATAAACTGAACAATAAACATCAGCAGTTAACCCATGCAACACAAAAATTAGAGTTGTTAAGAGATCAGTTAATCGAGCTTGGGCATAATAAAGTAGAGGAGTTATTAGCAGAATACCCACAACTTGATCGTCAAAAATTGCGTCAACTTGTGCGTCAGGCAAACAAGGAAAAGAAATTAGAAAAACCTGCAAAAGCAGCGAAGGATTTATTTGTTTATTTAAAACCTGTTTGTTTATAACTTACCCCAATAAAAAGAGAAATAATAAAATAATTTCTCTTTTTATATTTTACAACTATTCCGCCATCCTCGCCCTGCACTGTTATTAAACTAAACATTCACTGCTGAAGACTCATCCAGCCCCGCAGCAGATAAGTTGACAATTAAAATCTTGACTAAAAAAGCAATGAGCTACGAGCTGACTAAGGCTCGCGCTTTACACTGGCGCAGGTAAATAAGTTTACAGCAAGTTTATTTAGTTCGTCCCACCAACAGTTAATTGATCAATTTTGACTGACGGTTGCCCCACTCCAACGGGCAAACTCTGTCCCTCTTTGCCGCACACACCAACACCTGAATCGAGCTTCATGTTATTGGCGACCATAGATATTTGCTGCATGGTATCAAAACCGTTACCAATCAGGGTGGCACCTTTAACGGGCGTGGTTATTTTACCGTTTTCAATCAAGTAAGCCTCGGAAGCTGAGAATACAAATTTTCCCGAAGTGATGTCAACTTGACCACCACCAAAGTTAGGCGCATAAATACCTTTTTTAACACTTTCAATTAATTCTTCATGTGCATAATTTCCATTAAGCATAAAAGTGTTAGTCATACGCGGCATCGGCAGATGGGCATAGGATTCTCGGCGGCCATTACCAGTAGGTGCAACCCCCATCAATCGAGCATTCATTTTATCCTGCATATAACCTTTTAAGATACCCTCTTCGATTAAAACATTACGTTGTGTTTTAGTGCCTTCATCATCAATATTAAGAGAGCCGCGACGATCCGCAATAGTGCCATCATCAATGATCGTACAATGCTCTGATGCAACTTTATCACCAATGCGTCCCGCGTAAGCCGATGAACCTTTACGGTTAAAATCACCTTCTAAACCATGTCCTACGGCTTCATGTAATAACACACCCGGCCAGCCTGCACCGACAATCACCGGCATTGAACCTGCGGGTGCATCAATTGCCTCAATATTGGTCAAAGCCTGATGAACGGCGGCACGCGCATAACCGAACACAACTTCTTCTCCTGCGCTGCTGTCAATAAAATAATCCAAATCAAACCGACCGCCCCCCCCCGCCCGGCCCCGCGCACGGTGACCCTTTTTTTCAATCAATACGGAACAACTAAAACGCACTAACGGGCGAATATCAGTGGCTAAAGTACCGTCAGTCGCCGCCACCAGAATTTCTTCATAAATCGCATTCAGTGAGACAGTGACATCGATGACCGAAGGTTCTAGGGCACGAGTAAACTGATCAACCTGCTTTAGGAGCGCAATTTTTTTATCTCTCGATAAACTCAGCAGAGGATCGGATTGACCATAAATTAACTTCGCAGGAGTTGGCAAAATAAGTTTTAGCGATTTTTCCTGACCACTTTTAACAATACTTTTAGCGGCATCAGCGGCCTCTTTAATTGCTTTTAGTGAAATTTGATCAGAATAGGCGAAACCTGTTTTTTCTCCTGAAACCGCACGGATGCCAACGCCTTTTTCGATATTATAACTGCCATCTTTGACAATCCCATCTTCCAATAACCACGATTCATGTCGACTTGACTGAAAATAAAAATCGGCATAATCAATTTGATTACTATTAAGAGCTGCAAGCTGAGATTCTAAATCACTAATTTGTAATTGTGCAGGGGCTAAAAATCGTTCGCATACTTTATCGAAGGACATGAATATTTCCTTTAAACTTTTAAAAGCTAGTTAATACCAAAAGAACTAAAAAGATGATCATTCTTGCTGGTTAAAATTATTCCTAACTTCGTTGTGAGTTTTGAAGTGAGAATAACTATCTCCTACAACTCACGCCTTGTTAGTATTAATTTTTCCTTCGCAATCATTGATTACTTCATTAATTCTTTTGGTATAAGGTGTAAAACGGTTATGCTCAAATATCGGCATAGCTTGACGAATTTTGTCTATCTGTGATTTTTCAAAGCAGTGGTGAATACTGCCTTCACCCTCTGCTAATTGTTCAAGTACTTCACCCCAAGGTGAAATAATCATGGAGTGACCATAGGTTTCAGCGCTGCTCTGATTTGCAGCAATAATATAACATTGATTTTCTATTGCCCTGGCTTGTAATAAAGGTAACCAGTGCCCCTTTCCTGTGGTCTGTGTAAAGGCGGCGGGCACTAATAAAATATCAGCTCCCTGTTGGCGTAAAGTTTGAAATAAGCCCGGGAAACGTAAATCGTAACAAATAGCTAATCCAACTTTGACAGAATAAGCGCCACACTCCCAGTTAAAGAGCTTAACTTCCTGCCCGGGAGTAAAGGTATCTGACTCTTTATAAAGTCCTTTTTTATCCGGGACCTGTGCGTCAAAAAGATGTATTTTATGGTAGTGACTAATAAGTTTGCCCAAGGGCGAAAACACCAAACAAGTTGTAAATATTTTATTCGCTATTGTACTTTTAATCGGGAAACTGCCACAGACTAAATAACATTGGTAACGTTTTGCAAGGATGCTCAACAGTGACTGATAATAACCCTTTCCCAAATTTTCGGATAACACTAAATAATGGTCTTTGTTCGCCATACAGAGTGCATTCTCAGGCAACAGAACCAACTGCCCAGGAGCAGGAGCCAATTTAGCTAACAACACTTCTAAACGTGCTAAATTATCATTTGGAAGACTCAAACTGCGCATTTGTATTGCTGATAGATTAAGACTCATTGCAAGTTCCCTTTCATAATAACCATTCGATAATACTGCCGACATTAACACTACAGCGCTAATGAGTAAAAATGAGTGCAGCAATACACTCAAAGGGCGCTAAAGTAGAGCGCCAAGATCCTAGCATGGCCATTAACTCTTGGCATTTTTTTGTTTGAGTTCTTCTATTACATGAAGCACTTCGGTGTCTTGCAATATTACTTTACCTTTTTTTCTATTGATAAGTTTGATTTCAGGTGAATTCAACGGACCTTTAACCGTAAAATCAACGCGAATAATAGTATCGACAACAGGCTCTAAAATTTTTGCCAACATGAAAACGGCGGCTCCGGTCAGCGGACTGATCACAAATGCAGTTAAAACGGGTAAACTTGAAGTAATTGCAGGGCTGTAACTAATATGATAATTAGTATCGTTGTTTGGCAAGTCGATAAGCCCCTTACCTGATATTTTCCCGGCAGCGCCATTTAAATAAAAATCATCATTTTTAACAATACCATCGGTAATACTACCCGAAAAGTTTGCTTGATCAAAATTCAAACCTTTTGAAAATACATTGTTAAATTCATTATTGAGTGTACGGCGAATCCCATCAAGGCTAAATAAACTTAATAAACGTGCACCGTTATCATTAACCTCAGTGATAGCGCCATCGGTTAATTCGGCAGAAAAACTACCATTCAAAGAATCTAAATTAAAGGACCAAGGTGCGCCAATCCAATTTAAAACTCCGTTTAATTTAGCTTTAGAATAGATCATCGGGCTGCTATAACCGAGTCTTTTTACAATGTCGTTATCTTGGTCACCGACACTTTTAACAATCAGGTTAGTTTTACGTTGATCCCAAACGCCTGATATCTCGCTGAATTCGTTCTCATTCCCGATTTTAATGTAATTAATATTAAGATTTTTTTTGTTAGGAAAAATATGCAGGCGCATCGGCGATAAATTTATATCACCATAAATACACTCTAAGCAATTAACCAAAATCTCGGGATAATCCTGCAATAAATTACGATCTTGAGCTTGATTCTTTGAGTCCAATCCTTGCTTGATTTTGGTTAGATCCAGCGACTGGAAATTCAACTTTTTAATATCAAAATCGAGTCGCACAGGCTCTCCATTGCGCAATTGTACTGCTGTCTGTAAATTATCAGAGTCAACTGTTGCATCCCACTTTTTATGATCGTTGACCGCCCGTATTCTTAAATTATTTAAGGATTGTGAAAATAAATCAGCATGTTTGATGTTGAAGTTAATTTCATCCAACTTAATCGCTCGATTGCTTTTTTCTTGTATTTTAAGCTTGCCGCCGCGCTTATCAAACAAAACCCATTGTTGATACCAACTGGCGATATCCAAGTTAACCAGATTAACATTAATAATCTGCTTGGTTTTATCAATTACAGATACATTATCGGTGCCGATATTGAGCAGAAAATAGGGCGTATTATGTTGTTTTTGCAGGTAATCAATGGTTCCACTAAACCACAAAGTGTTTTTTATTTTTGCCTCTACAGTGCTGCTGCTCTGGTCACCTGAAAAAATGATATCTGTCGGCCAGGCCTGCAACGCATTTTTTTCAAAAGGATAAGGTAGCCCAATATCGACTCCCCGTGTGGCAGAATTAAAGGCAACATTATATTGATAACCACTTGCTAGCAAATTATCAAATTTTATCACGGCAGCCCAATCTAACTGTCCTGATATTTTCAACGGATTCAGTATGGTTTGTGCTGCGGTTAATTCCGTTAAATCCCAATTTCCTGACAGGTCGGCGTTCACTTGGTATTTGTCTGGTTGTGCTTCACTGTTAAAAGAAATTTGTAGCGGTTGTTCAAATAATTGCCCCTGAAGATTATTTGCCGTCAAGTTGCCATTGATAAAACTAAACTGTCCCTGCACGTTTTTTAAAGGCAGGATCATATCTTCAGACAACCTAATATTAACATTATTTTTTGCCAACTGAATGGTGCCCAGGGTTTTTCTATTTTGCACTTTTCGGCTAAAAGGGATAGTTAAGGTCAATGCACCAGTTAATTTGTTTTCAACTTCAATCACCGATAATGCTTTGCCCACACTTTCTTTAAGGGGAGAAGCCTTCAAATAATCGCTTATTTTTTGCGCATCTTCAGTAATTTCAGCATTAACAGTTAAGATGCCGTTGGGATTTAAATGATCAATGCTCGCCGTCAGTTTTTTAACCTCCAGCGCTTGCAAAGAGACGCTTTGCGCATTCATTAAAAGCCCGTCATTTTCAAAGAGCAGATCTACATCCAGATTTTTGAGCCCCTGCCAGTCACCATGAAAATCGTATTCGGAGTCCCGCAAGGGTAACCAGGCCTGGAAAATGCCATTATTCTGATGATACGGATATTGCTTTAACTCACCGTACCATAATATTTTCGCCCCCTTTACCTGTCCTTTTTTCAGGGTCGGTTGCAGGTAATCAAAGACTTTATTACCCAGTGCTTTAATGGGTAAATAATATTGTACCTGACTCGCATCATTGAGATTCGCATAACTATACAAGCTTAAAAACGGGCTTTGTGTTTGCTGGTCTTGATTGGGGAAAAAAAGTGAAAACGCGGTCGTGCTATTAAGATCGCGAGTATTTAATACGCTATGCTCACTAAAGACTTTAAATCCAGCCGGCATTTGTAACCATTGTAAATTAAGTTGTAGACTTTCAAGCGGCATTTCTCGGCTAAATTGTCCATCAAAATTGAGAATCTGATTGGGTAAGCTGATATTTAACTGACCTTTTGAAGTATCACCAATAACTTCAATCTGAGCATCGTTTATTCCTGGCATCACCCCTGTTGCTTGGTTCTTAAATTGACTTAGATGGGCAGAAAACTGCAGTTTATCCGCACTGTTTTTAAACAGTCCAAAATCATCGAGTTGTGCCTCAGGGTCAAAAGCTAACAAAGATTCGATGGTTTTTTCAGCTAAATTAGAACGTAATAAATATAAAGGTATTAAATTTTTTATATTTACTTGGTCAAGTTCAAAATAAGCACTCTCTGCCGTGCCGTGACCTCGCACATTAAGGCCTTTTAATTTTTTTTGGTTAGACTCTACATCAAGAGAGTAACTGTCTAATAACCACTGGTCATTACTGTTTGTAAATTGCACCAATCCACTGTTTATCTTCCATTGATAATCTTTACCCAATTGAGACCAATTTAATTGGGTGTTATTTAACTGCAGTTGCAGCTTTTGTAGTGTGTTAGACGAAAATTCAGCCCACGCTTGAAAACCTAATACAGCATCAAAAAGTTGCGCATTGCTGTTTACTTGATTGGTTAAATAATGACTAATATTGAAGTTATCTGCTGCCACATAAAGATGGCCTGCGAAGAGGGGATTTTGTTGTTCATTTTGTTCAACCAAATCCACCACAAAATCCAAAGAGTTATCGGCAAGGCCACTAAGCATTGAAGCAGAACCTGTCCCCTGGTGACGCCCCTCTTCGTTTACCCAATTTAACTTTTCTAGTACAACGGTTTTATTGCGTTGCAGGGGATCGGTAAAATGAAGTTGGCTATCTTTTATTGAAAACTTACTAAGCTGCACTAATAAAATTTTCTGCAACGCCACCGTTGTGACAGCAGAGCTTTCAGATTTAGCGCTATTTTTCCGGGCTGGTTTAATCGTAATATCTGCCCCCTGCGCAGATATTCGGTTAAACACTAATGTTTTTTCGCTAATACTCTGCCAAAAATTAAGATAAATGAACAGATGATCAAGTTTAAGCCGGTAAGGCAGATCAACCGAATCAACCAGTTCAATCTCACTGACATTTAAAATCAGTCCTGAAAGGTCAACACCGGCAGAGATATTTTCAAAGGTTAAATTAACATTATACTCTTCGTTTAACCATTGCATTGCATAAATTTTATAGTCGTCAATGCTGACAAATACAATGCGTAATAAGGTTAATAAAAAAGCAAAAATAAACAGCTTAACTGCAATTAAGGCGTATATCCGTCTCAGCCATTTAAACAATCTGCACTTCAATTTATGACTCGATACGCGAGAAAAGAAAGATTGAATCAGCGCGTTGAATGCCTAAATTTTTAAATCTCATATACCGCCCTATTACATCATCACAACATCAAACTGTTCTTGACCATAGAGATGCTCAGCATGAATTTTAACCGGCTTTTCCATAAACAGAACAAGTTCAGCCAAATTATGAGACTCATCCCCCATTAATGCCTCTGCCACTTTGGGTGAAGTATAAACAACAAAACGATCAGCATCATAGGCACGATTCACGCGTAATATTTCACGTAGAACCTCATAACAAACGGTTTCTACTGTTTTAACATAACCACGACCGCTGCACTGCTCACAAACACCACAGAAAATATGCTCTAAACTTTCCTGCGTGCGTTTACGTGTCATTTCAATTAACCCTAAGGGGGAAAAGTCATTGATATTTGTTTTAACACGATCTTTTGCCAACGCTTGCTCTAAACTATTAAATACTCGGCGTTTATGTTCAACTGACTGCATGTCAATAAAATCAATAATAATAATACCGCCTAAATTGCGTAAACGTAATTGCCTAGCAATGGCCTGTGTCGCTTCAATATTAGTATTAAATATCGTTTCTTCAAGATTTCTATGGCCAACAAAGGCACCGGTATTAATATCAACGGTGGTCATCGCTTCGGTCTGATCAATAATCAAATATCCACCTGATTTCAGTTCCACTTTACGCTCTAATGCACGCTGCACTTCATTTTCAACATCAAACAGATCAAAAATAGGACTTTTACCCCGGTAACATTCGATTTTGTCCTCCAGTTCCGGTACAAAATCATGGGTAAACTTTTGAATAAGACTAAAGTTGAGTCGCGAATCAATACGTACTCGGTCTATTTCCTCACCAACAAAATCTCTTAGTATACGAAATGCAAGTCCCAAGTCGCGGTAAAGCAGCCTGTTTTTGCTAGCAGTCCGCTTACGACGCGTTAATACTTTACGCCAAACTCGAAGCAAGAAAGCCGCATCGTTGATCAACTCATTTTCAGGTGCGCCGTCTGCCGCAGTGCGGATAATAAAGCCCCCCAGATCATTTACGCAGCAGCTTTGGGCGATGACCTTTAAACGTTCACGTTCCTGTGCACTTTCAATACGCTGTGAGACACCAACATGGCTGCTGCCAGGCATAAAAACCAAATAACGTGAAGGCAAGGTTATATCGGTGGTGAGACGAGCGCCCTTAGTGCCAAGCGGATCTTTAACCACCTGCACCATAATATCCTGGCCAGGACGAACAAGTTGCGAGATATCTGCGACTTTAAATTTTACTTTTTCATTTTTGGCCACGCATTCTGTAAAGGGCACAATGTCTGAAGCATGTAAAAATGCCGCCTTCTCCAAACCAATATCGACAAAAGCGGCTTGCATACCGGCTAATACCCTGCTGACTTTGCCTTTGTATATATTACCAACAATTCCTTTGGTCGCCTGACGCTCTATATGCAGTTCTTGTAGTACACCACCTTCAACTAACGCAACCCGTGTTTCGGTGGGGGTGATATTCATTAATAATTCAACGGACATTAGACTACTTCCTTTAAAATTTTTTCATAAGTACTATCGCTTGATAATATAAGTAATATTAAACAGCAATTTATACCTAAGTTTCTTGCTGCATCACAAGAAACTTGGGTATAAATACTTATTAATAAGCAATCATGCTATAAGTCATCAGTTGCCTGTCTTTTAATTTGCTAACGACAAATTTATTATTTAATTTCCTGCACAGATTCGCGCTGATATCGCAGTTCCAAAGGTCTTGCTTGAGGGGGGCTACCTTATAACTTGACGCAACAATAAAATAAAATAAAACTGACAAGGTTACAATAAAATAAAGACGGCTCAACGACCTTTGTTAAACTCTTCCATAAACTCACCAAGCAGTTCAGCTGTCTCAAAAAGCGGCAAACCAACAACACCACTGTAGCTTCCGGAGATGTTGTTAATAAACTTCCCAGCAATCCCTTGGATAGCATAACCAGCAGCTTTACCTACGGGCTCTCCGGAGAGCCAATAATCGGAGATTTCCTGCTCACTCAAGGTTTTAAAACTCACCTCGGTTTTAACCAGAGTACTTTTTATATAAACACTTTGTACCAGTGCCACTGCCGTAAACACTTGATGAACCCGCCCCGACAATAATTGCAGCATCTTTTGTGCATGTTTTTTATCGCGTGGTTTTTCTAATATTTGTTGATCAATAACAATGATTGTATCAGCCCCTAAAACAGGTCTGTCTTGATCGCTGTTTTTGAAACCTGCCTGGGCTTTTTGTAACGCTAAACGTAAAACATAGTCCTGCGCTGCTTCACCCTTTTCTGGTTTTTCTTCAATGTCAGCTTTCACTAAATCAAATGAGACTCCCATTTGATTTAGAAGTTCACTGCGACGAGGGGAACTAGATGCAAGATAGATAGGAACGCCCATGCTCATGCAATCTTAAAACGGCGACGAATGAAACGCAAAAAAAGAAAAAACCAAGGCCAAACCAGCATCGAGGTAAAGACTGACCATAAATATGATTTATGTAAAATAATGTCTTGTAAGCTCGATGCCATCAAATATAACGCCAGTTTCGACAGTAAAGAATACAAACCAACTAACAAGGTTGTTTGTACTAAGGTGAAATAACGGAAAAGTTGGTAATTGGTAATGACTAGATAGGCTAAAAATGAAAATAATAAGGCATGCATACCTAATGTAGAGCCTAATAAAAGGTCAAATACTATCCCTAAAATAAACGCATGCCCGATGCTGACCCGGTGTGGTAATGCCAACACCCAATAAAAAATAATAAGGATCATCCAATCGGGACGAAAAGCATTCAGCATGATAGGCAGAGGTACAATAGCAAAGACTAAACCTGCAAAATAAGTAAAGTAAATCGCTAGGTAGTTACTCAACAATGACATTTTTCGATTCCAGCAGTTCGATTTTTTGGTCTGTTACTGCCGTGCTCAAAGAATCCAGGATTATCTTTGAATTCTGTGCACTCTCAGTCGGGAGTAAAGCCGATGTTGTTAATCTACCCGTTAATAAATCAGACTCATTATATTGGTCTTCATTCCATAATAATAATAAATAACGGCTGCGATGCAAGGGAGCAATGGGGGTTGCACTCACATCGGCGTAAGCTGCGCCTTCTTGGTAATCAACATGGCTTATTGTCGCAACCGGGTAACCGGCAGGGAAGCGTCCCCCTAAGCCTGACGTGACCAGTAGATCGCCTTCTTTTAAATCGGCATTACTTTGCACAAAAGGCACATTTAACCTATTCCAATCTCCACTGCCATGGAGCACGGCAATCAGATCATTACGCTGAACGCGCACTGGAATACCGTGGCTTACATCGACAATCAGTAAAACCCGACTGGTTGTACTGCCTACCTGAGAAACTTGCCCAACCACACCATCTTCATTAATGACAGGTTGGCCGACATAAACACCGTTTACCGCGCCCTTATCAATCAATAATTGATGTGAAAATGGATCTGAGCGTAAACTCATCACTTCGGTGATCATTCTTTTGTTGGTGAAGCTTCGATTTGAGCTAAGCAGTTCACGTAACTGTTTGTTTTCATTTTCTAATTGGGTGAGTAATAAGCGATCAGCTTTAAGGTGTAAATTGTCTTTTTCTAACTGTTGATTGCGCGCTTTTAACTCATGGCGGGTCATCACACTCGCAGCGATGCCACTGAATAGTTTTTCCGGTAGATCAGCAATATATTGCACCGGGCTGACCAGAGAATTTAAATAAATACGTGATGATGCAAAGAGATTGAACTTGCTGTCAGCAACAAATAAAAAAACCGAAAAGACTACCACTGTGGATAGCCTTAATAAAAATGAAGGGCCGCGCGTAAAAATTTTTTTCATTGTGACAGATTATTTAAGAAAAAGTTATCACAGCAAGCATATTAAATAATGCCTGCTGCTTGGGACTCCGGGTAAATTTAAAGAAGCTAGCTAGCAATTGCAACAAACAAGTTGTCAATCAATTAATAACTAGACTATCAATGCGTTAAATCGAGCCGTTAATGAGTATAACTGTCATAACTCGCCATATTATCAGTCTGAGTTAAACAGGTCACGACCATAGGTATCAATCATTTCAAGTGCCATACCGCCTCCACGAGCCACGCAAGTGAGAGGTTCGTCAGCAACAATCACAGGGATACCGGATTCCTCTGAAAGCAACCGGTCTAATTCACATAATAACGCCCCGCCACCAGTTAACACCATGCCAGTTTCAGCAATATCAGCCGCCAATTCAGGCGGTGTTTTCTCTAGCGCCAGCATAACTGCAGAAACGATTCCGCTTAAAGGCTCCTGAAGGGCTTCTAAGATTTCATTACTGTTGAGTGTGAAGCTGCGGGGAACGCCTTCGGCAACATTCATTCCGCGCACTTCAATCTCTCTAATCTCGTTGATAGGGTACGCAATCGCAATGCTGTGTTTAATACGTTCAGCCGTTATTTCGCCAATAGTACAGCCATAGTTACGACGGACATAATTAATGATCGCCTCGTCAAATTTATCGCCGCCAATACGTACCGAGGCAGAATAAACCACGCCATTTAAAGAGATCACCGCAACTTCCGTCGTGCCTCCTCCAATATCTACAACCATCGAACCTTTTGCTTCCGATACCGGCATACCCGCTCCGATGGCGGCAGCCATTGGCTCATCAATTAAATAAACCTCTCGTGCACCGGCACCCTGTGCAGATTCACGAATAGCACGACGTTCAACTTGCGTTGATCCGCATGGCACACACACTAAAACACGCGGGCTCGGGCGTAAAAAGCTATTGTTATGTACCTGTTTGATAAAATGTTGAAGCATTTTTTCGGTGATATAAAAATCGGCAATGACACCATCTTTCAGCGGACGAATGGCTTGAATATTACCAGGTGTTTTACCTAACATCTGCTTCGCTTCATAAC
>JBLHWW010000021.1:0-30360 GCA_047629075.1 Psychromonas sp.
TGTTGCTCCGTCATGTCAGATTAAACTCTGCCCGATGCTATCCCCCAATTACTTGCACTCATTAGGGGATGATTTACACAGTAATATTTTAGCGAAAGATCAACTTTCCAAGGGGTTTCCCGCCCAGTAGATGCAAATGTATATGATATACCTCCTGACCACCGTCTTCATTACAATTCATAATTAAACGGTATCCAGATTCTGCGATCCCCTCCTGTTTTGCCAATTGTTTAGCCACTGTATACAACTTACCAATTAACAGCTCATCTTCTGTCTCTATCTCATTAGCAGTGGCAATTAATTTATTCGGAATGATTAAAATATGCGTGGGAGCCTGAGGATTGATATCTCTAAAAGCCGTCACGAACTTATCTTGATAAAGCAATTCCGAAGGGATCTCTTTATTAATAATTTTTCTGAAAATAGTTTCTTCTGCCATAATATTTCCCTTAAGTTAACGACTTTTTTCTATTATTTAAAGTCTGAAAAGCCTTATTAGCGCTCTGAAATTGCGCCCTTACCAACACCTTCATAGGCATACACAGTGACTTTTTTATCACCCATACGGGCCTTTATCTGCCCACAAATAAAGTCAGAGAGCGATTCTACTGTGGTATCATTTGGCAATGTTTCGCTACGCTCTGCCGGCATAAGCAGCTCAAAATAACCTTGTGGCGCATTGTAAGCGGTGCATATTTCTGTGCCATCATTGCCTGCAACAAGAAAAGACAAGTCCGATGCTGCAATCACGTCTTCAGCGCTGACCAGATAGATATCTTGCCAACGCTTAGCCCATTCATCGACCAGCGCTTCACTGTATTTATCATCAATAAAGATATCGATTTTAGAGCGATGCCCATGGGCAATACGCTGACAGTTACCATTATGTTTTTTTAATCCGTGCGTGTAATGGTAATAGGGAGTGCTAATATTTTCATTGCGTAATTTAATGTCTAGCGCCAACACATTTTCAGGTAACTGCGGCAGAATAATCTGCTTAAGGTGAGCTTCTAATACTTCAACAGAAACGCTTTCGCACTCGACTAAACAATAGGCTTCATTTGGACAATTTAATTGTATAACGTCACTGTCACTGAGCTCAAAATTAACTTCTGTTCGCTGCCCCTCTAGCCTGACAGTGCAATTATTCGCTAACCGTGGTACCAATAATTTATGATCTACTGCGGCATCAATAATCGTTTTTATCTGTTTTTTTACCAATGAAAAATCAAGGACCATGGATTGCTCATTCAGAGACCCTGTTAAAATAACATCCACTAGATAACTTTCACCTACAAAACCTCGATTTTTATCTAAATATGACGCATCGATAACCGTTAAATCACGTACAAATAATTTCATTCTATCCTCATTCAATAAACGACAATCAAAATCTGTGTTCGCTTGCCAACTTTATTTTTATTTTTGTTAATATTATTGCAACAATACAATTAAGTAGTTTGTTAAAATGGCGGGTTTTGATCATCCTGTTGATTATCGTTGGCAAAGTTATCACGTTTTAACTGTTCGCGTAAATTAGGTGGAATCCCCTGAATGGTTAATGTATCACTATCCGCATCATAGAAAATGCGTTCCCCAAGGTGTTTTTGATCAAAGCTAATGCTCACTCCTCCACCCTGACCCACATATTTAGTCAACTTTCTAACCACAGAGCGGTCGACCGGAAAACTTTTTTCTAATTGATAATCTTCACTTACAAAATCGTAAAAACTGCCTTCAAGTTTTGGTGAGTCTTGAAGTTGTTCTGATAACACGGAAAGTTCGATGTCATCCCCCTGTTTCAGCTGTTCATTACAATATTCAAAGGCAACTTCACGTACTTCTTTTTTCTTCGCCACGGGTAAGGCTTGATTTTCGCAAAATTCATCAACCGCTTTCATTAAGCCCTGATTTTGCTCTTTTGCATCAAAACCTTCCTGTGCGCCCATAAAATCCAGGAAAAAATCAGACACTTTACGCCCGGCACGGCCTTTGATGAATGAGATGTAACGATTTGACTGCGGATCTCGCGCCAATAAAGTTAAATCTATACGTGCGACCAGTTGTATTTTGCTGGTTTCAATATGCTGACTTTCCTTCAATTCAAGGTTTTCATTAACACTGATTGACTGATTATTTTGCAGTAATGCAATCAACAAATAATCACTTGCTGTCCAGCTATATTTACTGATTAATAGAATCCCCTCTTCCGCAAAATCATGCTTTTGTAACTCTTCAACTAAACAACTGGCGGCTTGTTGTGAAAAGCGCACAAAATCGAGCTGTTGGGACATATAATCAGTCAGCGCCTTCCTAAACAGAGGTGACTTATCGGTTTGATCAGCAAAAGAAGCAAAGGATTTATTCGTTTTACTTTGGTAAGTACGATGCAATTTCGTTAAAAATTCATCACTAGAGGCTGAAATAGGCAACTCTCCTTCACGCATTTTACATTGTAAAACCCCTTCAGAGTTATAGGTTAAAGAATGTAAAATAATATTACTGGCAGAGATATTCATAATTTTTGGCACCATATTAATAAACAGATAACCGTAAATTATACAGAGTGAACGAATAAATAGTCTATAATTTCTCTTCTCTGGATAAAAATAAAAACAAGAGACCTTAAGTGATTGGTATAATTGAAAGAGTAAGTTATTATCACCTTTTTTACTTCAAAGTGAGACAGTGAACATGCCAATTATTTCTAAATATTCAAACAAAAAAATCGAAACAATACTTGATGAAGTGATGGAAGTGCTCCATAAAAATGATGTATCCGTTGATTTAAGCTTAATGGTACTAGGCAATGCCATCACTCATGTCATTAACAGTCAGGTTCCGGTTAACAAACGTGCTCAAATCAGCGAAAAATTTGTCAAAGCACTGTCGGTTTCGATTAATTCTAAAGAAAAATAAATAATATGGTAGAAACAGGTAATAAATTCCATGATAAGGTTTCCCGCTTAATAAGCTGGGGGCATTGGTTTACTTTTTTTAATATAATCATTGTTTCCCTGATCGGTCTACGATATATCGCCTATTCCGGTATGGCAGACTCCGTGGTTGGCATTATTTATCAATTTATTAGTTTAATTGGCCATTTTAGTTTTCTCTGTGCAGCTGTTTTTATGCTGATTTTATTTCCATTGGCATTTTTAATTCCTTTTCCGCGCTTATATCGGATGATTGCAATTTTGATTAGTACCATTTTGATCACTTTTTTAATTATTGATACGCAAATATTCAAACTTTATAATTTTCACCTTAACCCTTTAATTTGGCATTTTTTACAAAGTCCCGCTCAAGTTGAGCAAATTTATACTATTAACCTGCATTACGTCTCTATTCCTATTATCTTCATTATTGAACTGGGTGTTTCTTATTTTGTGTGGAAAAAATGCCGAAAATTGCAAGCTAAACGCATTGGCAAGCCAATTGCGGTGGTACTGTTTAGCGCCTTTGTTATTACACATTTAGCTTACATATGGGCCGATGCGAAGCAATATCGCCCTATTACCCAACAAAAATCGACCTACCCACTCTCTTATCCAATGACTGCGCGTACTTTTTTAAAAAATCAGGGCTGGTTAAGCGAAGGTAAGTTACATAAGCGTATTAGTCGCCAGAGCAATGAATTTAAAAATGAATTACGTTATCCGATAACCCCCTTAACTTTCCCGTCAACAAAACCCGTGGATAATATTCTCTTAGTGAGCGTTGAAGCATTACGCGCAGACATGTTAAATGAACAAAACATGCCTAATCTTTATAAGCTTAGCCAGCAGGGTTTAAATTTCAATAGCCATTATAGTGGCGGAAGTAATAGGGCCCAGGGTATTTTTAGCTTATTTTATGCTTTGCCAAATAATTACTGGTCAGATATAACCCTTAATTATATCCCGCCCGTTTTACTAAACCGTTTACAACAACAGCACTATAAATTTGGCTTATTTTCAAGTATTGGCTTCACTCACCCCGAGTTTTTACAAAGCAGTTTCAGCAACTTAGAAACAGATCAGCTAAAAAATACCAGTACAACAAATGGTAATGAGAAGATCACCAGACAATGGCGTGATTGGTTAAATCAGCAAAATGACACTAACAAATGGTTCAGCTTTTTATACTATCAACAACCTGATAACTCGTTTTTACATAATACTGATCAAGTAAGCTTCACGGATCACACTAAAAAGCTGGCGTTATATCAAAAACAGGTATCAGCAATTGATCAACAGATAGCACAGATAATAAAGGCCCTGAAAAGCAAACAGCAACTGAAAAACACGATCGTTATAATTACCGGTACGCATGCGGTATCTTTCGCTAAAAACAGTTCTACACAAAGCACGATAAGCGATGCGCATGTTCCACTGGTGATATTGTGGCCAGATGAAAATAGTGGTCAAATTTCTCGTATGACAAGTCATTTAGACATTGTCCCTACTTTGATGGAAAAATCTTTAGGTAGCCAATCTAATGCAAATTTGTATAGCAGCGGGCAAAGTTTATTTGATGAGAGTGAACGGCAGTTCATATTGTCAGGGGATTTAAAAAAATATGTGGTTTACGAAAAAGAGAGGATCACACAATTTTCAAATGATGGAGAGATAAATAGTATAGATTGGAATGGTAATTCAGTTGCCGAGGATGAAGATGATGTCACCCTATTGATTAAGGTAGTATCGCAGTTACGCCGTTTTAATTATTAATCCCTTTAATCTGTGCATTTAATTTTTTCTGCTCCTCCATGTTAAAAATGGAGGAGCGTTAAAAGTGAAGCAGCGTTAAAACCAAGCAAGTTGAAAGCCGTTCGCATTCGTAAAGGGTTAACCTACACATAAAAATCAATAACAGCAAAGCGTTTTATTTATTAGTCGCTGGCTATTATCAATAAAAACAACGACGTAGTTTTAGTTTTAGTTTTAGCAGGATTGATCTGATATTGATGCCAGTAGGTATTATACCAATCCACATAAGTAAGTGGTTTCAAATTACGCAGGAAAAAATAATGAGAGCAAAACGTTTGATTGAGCAATAGCTGGCTATTGAGATTGAAAACAACAAAGCTAGCGTTAATTTTAACAAGCAAGATAGGTCAGATATTTATGCGGATTGCTATTAAATATAATCGAAATGCTTAAACGAAAAAAGGCTTCTCAATGAGAAGCCTTTTTAAATGTAACTAAATATACAACAGCAGAGACTCAGACTCTTGTAACCGATAATCCTGTCGTATAAAATAAAAAACCCGCTGTAAAACAGCAGGTTTTCAATGTGTGGCGGAGGAGGAGAGATTTGAACTCTCGGAGAGCTATTAACCCTCGCTGGTTTTCAAGACCAGTGCATTCAGCCGCTCTGCCACCCCTCCGTAACGAGGCGCATCATAAAGAGATCCACTTAAAAAGTCAAGTGCCTTTAAAAAATGTTTTATATTTACTGTTTTTATAGCATTGCCTCTTTTATTAAAACGCGATCACCTTTATATTTAACACTGTTAAACAGCCGCGCTTCTTTCCTTTCTAAATAGGCTGTTTATGTCGACATCTATCTAAGGTTTTATTTTATGTTTCAGAACAATCCGTTGCTAAGTCAATTAAAAAAACAAATTCAAGAAGATATTCCCAAACGTCAGGGAAAGGTTAAAGCAACTGAGCGTGGTTATGGCTTTTTAGAGACAGATAAAGGCAAACGTTTTTTCATTCCACCAAGTGAGATGAAAAAAGTATTACACGGTGATCAAATTAGTGCCTTTATTCGTGGTAAGGGTGATAAATCAACTGCGGAGCCAGACCAGCTCAAGAAAACAGGGTCTGCTGTTTTTATTGCACGCTTAGTTATCAAGCAGAAAAATATCTCTATTGTTCCCAAAAATCCCCTGCTTAAAGGCTTTTTTAAAATAAAAGGAAGCCAAGCTTTACTGTCCCGAGGATATCAAGATGGTGATTGGGTTAAAGTTGAATTGTTAAGTCATGCGCTCGAAGGAAATGGTTTTTTAACTCAAGTGATAGAAAAAATAGCCGATGGCAGTGATCCCTTTGCCTATCGTTTATTAACCGTCGCAACCCATAATTTAGCCAACAAAGCGCCTGAATTTGATCATCCGTGGCAAGTTATCGATCCGCAATTAGCCCGTAGCGATTTAACTAAATCCCCCTTTTTTACTATTGATGGGGTTAACACCCAAGATATGGACGATGCACTCTATATCGAAGCGCATGAGAATGGTTGGAAATTGACCGTCGCGATTTCAGATCCATCCGCCTACGTGCCGGAAAATAGCGACATGGATGCTGAAGCTAAACGTCGTGCCTTTACTTTATATTTACCTAACTTTAATGTCCCCATGCTGCCGCGTGATTTGAGTGACCGTTTGTGTTCATTAAAAGAGGGTGAAAAACGTGCCACTCTTTGCTGTACTATCCATATTAATAAAAAAGGTGAAATTGAGGGTGAACCAGTATTTTATGGCGCATGGATAAAATCTCATTATCGCCTTAACTATACGGATGTTTCCAATTATCTGGAAAATGAAGAGCTTAACGATGATTGTTGGAAACCTAGCACACAACTTGCCGAGCAACTGCACACTCTGAATCTGCTTTCCCTAAAGCGTCTGCAATGGAGAACAGACAATAATGCCGTGTTTAAAAACCAACCTGATTACACTCTAAAACTAAACAATAAAGGTGAGATTTCTGAAATACTCTGCGAGCCAAGGCGCAGTGCTAATCGACTGGTAGAGGAATCGATGATTGCCGCCAATATATGTGCGGGTAACTTTTTAGCAAAACATAAACAGCAGGGTGTATTTAATACCCATTCCGGTTTTTCCAGTGAACGCCTCGAAAAAGCGGTCTCTTTGCTGAGCGAATTTGGCATTGAAAGTGATATTGAAACATTAGCGACTGTTGCCGGTTACACAAAAATACGTCAGCAAACTAATCTGCTGCACAACAGTTATCTGGACCACAGATTACGTAAACTGCTCAGTTATGCCGATATTAAAAATACACCGGAAGCACATTTCACCCTTGGGGTCGCCCACTATGCGACATGGACTTCTCCTATCCGCAAGTACGGTGATCTACTTAATCATCGTTTGATTAAATCAGTTTTGTTAAAAGAAGATAATATACAGGTCGATAATGAGATCGGGCAGTTACTCAATGCAGCCCGTAAATTACAACGTTTGGCCGAAAGAGATGTTAATAATATTCTTTACAGTCAGTATCTAAAGGATCAGGTTGAGTCCAAGTGGCGCTATAAAGCGGAAATTTTTGATATTATTAAAGCGGGTATTCGGGTCAGAATACAAGAAAATGGTGCGACTTTCTTCATCCCATGCTCGCTACTTTGTAAAGACAGCAGTGATGCCAAAAAAATCGACTGTAATCAAAGCTTAGGAAAAGTTATTATTGCGCAACAAACCGAATTACAACTCGGCGATGTGATTGATGTGATGCTTAATAATGTCAAAGTGGAAAGCGGTCAACTAATCGGAAAACTTGCCGAACCACTGGTAATTATCGACTAATTTAACCGCTAAAATTTACTTTATAACCTAAGTATCAATTACTTAAGTAACCATGTTCAGATCATGGTTAATTAAGCATCGCAGAGTTTAATTTCTTCTGTATAATCAGCGCTCATTTTCCAGTTAGGCAAAAATAATGAGCGTTGATCTATTACAAGCCGAAACCCCCTTTTCTCATACCCGTCATTTAAATCCAGAAACGAAAAAGCAGCGCCATTCCTACCAATGTCACGCCAAGAGATGAAAAAACTCGGCTGGGATAGTTGCGATATTATTCTCGTTGTCGGTGATGCTTATGTTGACCACCCCAGCTTTGGGATGGCGGTGATCGGTCGAACACTTGAAGCACAAGGTTACCGTGTCGGTATTATTGCTCAGCCGGATTGGCAGAATAAAAAAGATTTCATGGCGTTAGGTAAACCTAATCTGTTTTTTGGTGTTTCAGCAGGTAATATGGACTCCATGATCAACCGTTATACAGCGGAACGCCGAATGCGTCACGATGATGCCTACACAGCGAACAACGAAGGTGGTAAACGTCCGGATCGTGCGGTATTAGTGTATACACAACGCTGTAAAGAAGCTTACAAATCTGTGCCCGTTGTGATTGGCGGGATTGAAGCCAGTTTACGCCGTATTGCCCATTATGATTACTGGTCCGATAAAGTGCGCCGCTCAGTTATTCTCGATGCGAAGGCCGATATTTTATTATACGGCAATGCGGAGCGGCCTCTTCTGGAAGTTGCCCACCGTTTATCACAGGGTGAACCGATAAGCTCTATGACCGAGATCCGCGGCACCGCTATTTTGACTAAAGCCGCGTTACCGGGATGGGATGGTGTTGATTCACGCAAAGTGGATCAACTGGGTAAAATAGATCCTATTATCAATCCCTATGCCGATATCAATGTTGCCTGCGCCACACAAAAACTGGCGGACAAAAGCTTAAACGATCCAGCCCAGGTTATCACTATCCAACCGGCAGAATTTAAACCAAGCAAGAAAAAGCCTTGGGAAAAAACCTATATTCAACTGCCAAGCTATGAGAAAGTCTGTCAAGATAAAGTGCACTATGCCCATGCTTCTCGTATTATGCATCAGGAAACCAATCCCGGTTGTGCTCGCGCCCTGGCACAGTTCCACGGTGAACGTTTAGTGTGGCTCAATCCACCTGCCTATCCGCTCACCACCGAAGAGATAGACAGTGTTTTTGGACTGCCCTATCAGCGTATACCACATCCATTCTACGGTGATGCAAAAATTCCGGCTTACGATATGATCCGTTTCTCGATCAATATTATGCGCGGTTGTTTTGGTGGTTGTACTTTCTGCTCAATTACCGAGCATGAAGGACGGGTAATACAAAGTCGTTCTGAAGACTCTATTATTAAAG
This sequence comes from Psychromonas sp., assembly GCA_047629075.1. Lineage (GTDB taxonomy): Bacteria > Pseudomonadota > Gammaproteobacteria > Enterobacterales > Psychromonadaceae > Psychromonas. The sequence continues at coordinate 8,931 of JBLHWW010000021.1, forward strand.
AAATTGAAATTATTCGCGATACCGTGCCCGGGTTTACCGGCGTTATTTCTGATCTGGGCGGCCCAACGGCAAATATGTACCGCCTAAAATGTAAAAGTCCAAAAGCCGAACAAACCTGTCGCCGTTTAAGCTGTGTTTACCCCGATATTTGTCATCATCTGAATACCGACCATGAGCATACAATTAACCTTTATCGTCGTGCGCGTAAACTCTCGGGCATTAAGAAAATCTTAATTGCCTCGGGTGTACGTTATGATATCGCCGTTGAAGATCCTCGTTATGTGAAAGAGTTAGTTGAGCATCATGTTGGCGGTTATCTTAAAATTGCACCTGAGCATACGGAAAAGGGCCCATTAGATAAAATGATGAAGCCAACCATGAGCAGTTATGAAGCATTTAAACAAATGTTTGAAAAATACTCTAAAGCGGCGGGCAAAAAACAATACCTTATTCCCTATTTTATTTCGGCGCATCCGGGTACCACGGATCAAGATATGATTAATCTTGCATTATGGTTAAAAAGTAATAATTTCAAACTCGACCAAGTGCAAAACTTTTACCCTTCGCCTCTGGCGAATGCAACCACTATGTACCACTCCGAGAAAAATCCGTTACATAAAGTATCCAAGGACAGTGAAGAGGTGATCAGCCCTAAGGGTGGCCGGCAACGTAAACTTCATAAAGCAATACTACGTTACCATGTACCAGAAAACTGGCCTTTAATTCGTGAAACTCTAAAGAAATTAGGCTTAGCGAGAAAATTGATTGGCAAAAGTCCTCAACACTTGGTCCCGCCGGAATCACGTAAGGAGCTACAGGGTATTGCTCAGCAGGGTAAATTTGTAAGCAAGAGTAAACCGGTACAAAGTGCTGTCACCCGCTTTACCGGCTCCGCGCAATTTAAGAAAGCGGCAGCCAATACAAAACAGGAAAAATCAGCCGTCGGAAAAAAAATAGGCAGCAATAAAGCTGTACCGCTTGTAAAAGCAGAAAAGAAAATTGCGAGTAAGCCCAACAATAAGCAGTTTAATTTTGCAGGACAAAAGGAAAAGTAATTATAAAAGCGTAATAAGTTAATTCTTTGAGGGCGGTTATCCGCCCTTTTTGCTGTTTAGGTTAAATAATGGATAGGTTAAAGAACAGATCGTCCGGAAAATGAATGAGAAAGCGTGGTACTGTCGACATACTCCAGTTCTCCACCCACCGGTACACCGTGCGCGATTCGACTCACTTTTATAGCATATCGTTTGGCCATTTCGGCAATGTAATAAGCCGTCGCTTCCCCCTCAACCGTTGGATTTGTGGCTAATATCACTTCAGAATGTTGTCCCGATGAAAGTTGTTTATCAAGGAGGTTTAAGCCAAGTTGCTCTGGCCCAATCCCATCAAGAGGAGACAAATGCCCCATCAACACAAAATAGGTGCCTGAAAATAAAGCCGTTTGTTCTATCGCCAACACATCAACTGGCATCTCAACAATACAAATTGTACCGTTTTTATTGCGTTTATCATTGTCACAAATAGCACATAAATTCTGCTCGGTAAAAGTACGACATTGTTGGCAGTGACCGATTTCATTAACCGCTCTTTCAAGCAGATAACTCAGGTTTAAAGCCCCTTTTCTATTTTTATCCAGCAGATGATAAACCATCCGTTGCGCAGATTTTGGACCTACACTCGGTAGACACTGTAACGCTTGCATTAGCTCTTCAAGTAACGAATTAGAACTCATATCTAAGGCTTCTTATTATGTGAGTAGAGGAATAGATCTTACCTTAATTACCTTCTTAAATATATTTTAACGGTTAACTTAGAAAAGCAATAAAATCATCATGCTTATTGGCTAATCCGCTCGCCATTTTTTGTCAATCATGACCAACCGTTAAGTTTGCCATACAGTGACTTTAATGAATCTCTTTGCAGCCCAGCAAGGAAAAAAACAGAACTCACGGATCAATTTTCAACTTTTTAATTCAATTTAAAATCCGGGGAATATTCTGATATGGTTTAAGGGGTGCACAGTAAATATAAAGGAGCTTAATCAGCTCCTTTTATGGATCGGATAAACAGATTTAAAAGACTCTCTTTAACCGCCTAAAAACGATAAATCATAGTGCTTTTTTTAAATAATAACTAGAATGGCATTTTAAAACCAGGCGGTAATTCCATACCACCCGAGATACCGCTCATTTTATTTTTATTAACTTCTTCAATACGATGAACCGCATTATTCATTGCCGCTGCGATAAGATCTTCAAGCATTTCTTTATCGTCTTCCATCAGGCTCGCATCAATATCAACTTTGCGCACATTATGATTGCCCAAAATAGTTATTTTAACCAGGCCCGCACCGGATTCACCGGTAACTTCGGTATTGGCAATTTCAGCTTGTGCTTTTTTCATGTTTTCTTGCATCTCTTGGGCTTTTTTCATTAAATCACCCATGCCATCTTTATTAAACATATCTATTCTCTTTTTGGTAGTGAATACCAAATCCACTAATTGTATATTCATTTATGCTTGTTAAAATAAATGCTAGCTAGACATAAAACTACGTTTTAGTCTTTGTTATTAATTTTATTCATAACCCCCTGTTATGCACCACTTTGTGCCCAGCTGAAGCTGTTCAAAATAGAGTTTCCTACTATTTTGTATAATTAAAACAGATAGTTAATGTAATCAATGCCTTGCTTTCATTCATTTTCTCGGCGCCTAAATAAATCACCTAATTAGTGAAATTGGTACAACATATAAAATATAGGATCAGATTATAACGGAATGATGCTATTTTCATAGACTTTTGCGCCGTATTCACTGACAAAAGTTAGAATGTTTTTATCTTCTTTAATAGCCGTTTTTGCATTATTCAAATAGGTTTGATAAATAGCCAATTCTGACTCAAAAGCGGTTAACTTGCCACTGACATGGCCCACTTCAACATACATACTCATTTGCCCCCCAAAATGAACTTTTAATTTTGTCTCTAATTGTGTGCATAATTGATGGTTATTGAGTAAATGTTGTTGTTCCGGTTTTAAGGTCAATACGATTTGCTGCTCAACTATTTTCATGACGCTATTTTTAGCTAATAATTTAACTAAACCCACTAAGTGCATTTTCTGAATAGCTAATGCCCAGGGATCGCTTAATTTATCTTCTACGTATTTGCCGGGATCAATTTCCACTCGTTCAATATCTTCATTAACAAAGATATTATTCGCCAGAAAAGTGCCACTGTTGTCTGTCGTTGCAGCAGCATTCCGCTTATTGTCCGGCGCTGCGCCGCTTTCACTATAATCAGCACTGATTGTTGTTGCGCTGAAATAGTCTTGTGGCTGTTCTTGATAGTCGCTCTCCGGAACAAACTGATCCTGTTGATAGGATTCGATCGGGATTACCTCCCGATCACTCCTATCATCCTCCTGCATTGCTAATATATTGTTCGCATTAGCAGTTGCCGCAGGCGCGCTGTTCATCTCCGCAGCAATTTCACTTCTCTGCTGCTTGTCAGGGTTAAACTCTGCTTTTAAATGTTCCTTATTTTCCGCCCTAGATGCGACAACTGAGGCTGTTTGATCAATGGTTGTCGCCTGGTGCTTTTTTACACTTTCTCGTTTTAATCTATGACTGCGTAACATATTTCGCGAATTAGAAACCTCGGCAACAGCTGCAATTTTTTCATCTGACGGTGCAGACTGATTCTGCTGCGGGTCTGCTTGACTTTCAATTGGAGCCGGCGTTGAAGGTGCTGCTGATGTCTGTAATTGTTCGCTAGTGGAAGCCGTCGATTGAACTGTGTCGGGTCTTGGCTCTGATGGCTGCAATATTTGCGGCGCTTGTGTGTTTTGCGGCAGCGGCTCGATCACAGGGGCTATTGGTGTTTTTACTTCGCCTCCTTGTGCGGATTCGACCGATTCCGAAGGTGCCGCAGGCGCATTCAGATTGCCAAGTTGCTGCTCATCTAAACTAATATAATTTGCAGGTTTAAAGGCAAGCAGACGCATCACCGTCATCTCAAAAGCAATTTTACCATTAGGTGCAAAGGCATAATCTTTATAGCCCTGAACAGCAATTTGATAATAAAGCTGCACCTCTTCAGGCGTTAAACGTTCTGCTAATAATTGTACAGCCGATTTTTGGGTTACATTTTTTTTAGGCTGCATCTGTAATAATGCTATTTCATGGCACAAACTGGCTAAGGTTTGGTGTAACATCGCAAAATCGGCCCCTAGGTGCACAAACTCCTCTATTTTTTGGAATACTTTTGGCACATTTCCAGAAGCAATAAAGTGTAATAAATAATGCAAATGGTTATGATCAATAGAGCCAAGCATTTTTAATACCGATTGGTATTCAATATGGCCAGAGCCAAAAGCGAGTGCCTGATCAGTCAAACTTAACGCATCGCGCATACTGCCCTCTGCCGCCGTGGCCATCACAGTCAGCGCAGCATGCTCGAACGTCGCCCGCTCACGGCTCAAAATATAAGCTAGTTGCCTTTCAATTTCCTGTGGCAAAATCGCTTTTAAGTGAAACTGTAGACAACGTGATAATACCGTAATGGGTAGTTTTTGCGGATCCGTCGTGGCTAATAAAAACTTCACATATTCAGGCGGCTCTTCCAATGTTTTGAGCAGAGCATTAAAGCTGTGCTTGGAAAGCATGTGCACTTCGTCAATAAGGTAAACTTTATAACGTCCCTGCGCAGGCTTGTATTGCACATTATCAAGCATTTCACGCGTATCATCGACTTTAGTACGGGAAGCGGCATCTATTTCTAATAAATCAACAAAACGCCCCTGGTCAATCGCTTGGCAATGTACACAGATGCCACAGGGTGTTGCCGTCACTCCCTTTTCACAATTCAGGCTTTTTGCCAAAATACGGGCAATGGTCGTTTTACCGACACCGCGGGTGCCACTGAACAGATAAGCATGGTGTAATCTGTTTTGCGCCAAACTATTAGATAAAGCGGTCAACACATGTTGCTGGCCAACCACTTCCTGGAAATTACCTGGTCGCCATTTTCGTGCTAAAACTTGATAACTCACAAAAATTACTCGCCTTCAAATTCGATTAAAGAAAAATGCGGAACATTAAGTGCCTGCAGTTTTGCAGCCCCTTTTAAGGACGGCAATTCAATAACAAAAACTGACTCAATAACAATTCCTCCCGAACGATGAATTAATTTAATCGAAGCTTCAGCTGTTCCACCCGTCGCTAAAAGATCATCCACTAATAAGACTCTCTCCCCCTCTTTGATCGCATCGCAGTGGATATGTAACGAATCAGTGCCATATTCAAGTTCATAATTTTCATGAACTGTTGTTCGGGGTAATTTTCCCGGTTTGCGCACAGGCACAAATCCAGCCCCAATAGCTGCTGCTAAGGGAGCGCCAAAAATGAAACCGCGCGCTTCGGTACCAACCACTTTATCAATGTTTTGATCTTTATAACGTGCGATTAATAGGTCAATAGTGGCTGAAAATGCGGCTCCATTTTCAATTAAACTGGTTATATCACGAAACATAATACCCGGAATAGGGTAATCTGGAATACTTTTAATACAGTTTTTTATCTCTTCTAACGTGGTTGCTGTCATTATTTTAACTCTTTTTAAAAACCGATAGGTGAAGAGTAATTAGTTGCATGACCATGTGCAAGCATTGCTGACATATATACCCAAATTACTTGTAGATGCAGCACTCAGCGAAACCATAAATAATAATATTTCAGGGATCGGAACAGATCTTATTTGTCACATAAATCAGCATACTCAGGTATACTGCCGCTTTTTCAAAGAGAGAGTGATCGAATGCAAATAACACTTGCCCCGATGGAGGGTGTAATGGATCACCAAATGCGCCAATTGTTAACGGCAATTGGTGGTTATGATCTCTGCATTACCGAATTTATTCGCGTCATTGATTTGCAGCTTCCGGCAAAAGTATACCACCGTCATAGCCCAGAACTTTATAACGACAGTAAAACCGCCTCCGGCACCCCGGTACGCATTCAATTATTAGGTCAGAATCCGGACTGTTTAGCCGCAAATGCACATAAAGCCATTAGTCTCGGCTCCGATGGTATTGATCTTAATTTTGGTTGCCCTGCAAAAACCGTGAATAAAAACAAAGGGGGTGCTGTTTTATTAAAATCACCAGAAAACTTATATAAGATTGTGACCGAGGTGCGTAAAGCGGTGCCCGCATTTCAGACGCTGAGCGTTAAAATACGACTGGGGTATGAAGATAAATCCCTCGCCATTGAAAATGCGCAGGCGATCCAAGCCGCAGGTGCCGATGAACTTGCCGTGCATGCCCGCACTAAGGCAGAAGGTTACCGCCCCCCCGCCCACTGGCATTGGATAGCTAAAATAAAAGATGCGATCACTATTCCCGTGACCGCTAATGGTGACATTTTCTCCGTGGATGATGCCAAGCGTTGTCGGGAAATAACCGGTTGTGAGCGATTAATGATCGGCCGGGGTGCCCTTGCAACACCGAACTTAGCCCTGGCGATTAAAGGATTTGAATCCCCCAATAGCTGGCTCGAAATTTTGAATATACTAGAAAAATATATGTTTGTTCAAACTCATGGCGATCAGGAAAAATATCTACCCAGCCGCATTAAACAGTGGTTAATCTTTATAAAAGCCCAACATCCGCAGGCAGCTGTTTTCCTGCAGCAGGTGCGCACCATTAAAACCACCCAGGAAATGCTAGCGGCGATCAATCAAGAGCAGTTAAGAGTTAAATAATAAACGCGGCTTTATTAAAAACTAAAGCCGTTCAGAATCTAAACTTCCGAACGGCTTTACCAGTATTATTAAACGCTTAACGGTTGTAACCTTAGCAACTCAAGGTGTTTCTATTTAGTAAAACGACGTACTAATAATACCGGCAGTGCGAAAATCCATAACCAGAAACTTGCCGCACCGGAGCGTTCATAGGAGCTTTCAACAGCGGTTAACAGTGCAGAATCCCAGCAATTCGGGCTGTCATCGGGTGAACTAACTGCGCTATTACGGGTTAATTTTAACATTATTTCCGTCGCATTAGTTTCATTATAATAATCCGTATCTGTTGGATATTCTAGACCTTCTACTAATACCGTACCATCATCATTAATAACTCTGGCACTGCGAATTTTGTAGCGCGGTGAAATAACAACTCCCGCGTTTAAGGTGCAGATTAAGTCATTTATAAACCAGCTTTTATTAGTATTACTGTTATATAAAAATGCAGCTTGACTACGAGGACTGCCGCCATTAACGGAATGGGTTTGATCATAATCATCCGCTTTACCAACAATAAAACCTGATTCATTGATATCATACGCTCGGCTATTAGCACCGGTTTTAGCGCTACTTTCACTATCAAGCCGCTGCCCAGTGGTTAATACTTTTTTATCTTTCAATGGAAAACTAATGCTGTCTTGATCGATATCATAGACAAAAAATTCAGTGGCTTTATTAACCGATTTTGAGACATTATATTCGCGGTTACCTAGAACAGTATTAGTGTCCGTAATAGCGATAGCCCAAGTATTGTAAATCGTATCACCTTGATCAGCTGCGCTTTCAATATCGCGAGCAGCTTTGGTTAATTCTGTGGGAGCGCCATAGCTACCATCACCAAAACCAACACTCATATTATCAGTACTCGGTGTCATAATAATCGCCCGCTGGCGGCCACCTTGTTCAGCATCTGAATATTCAAACGTCGACACACCGACAGCAATACCAGCCGCATTGATATCCAATGCACTGGCACTGTAGGTCGCGTCCGAATTATCATTATCTTCATTACCATCCAGCCACTCAGTTGCCAGTGTAAAACCACTGATATCCTGGGTTAAATCACTTAAACCACTCACATCCCAAGCCCAGGCCTGAGTATCAAAACCGGGACAGTTAACAAGTTCATTAATAGTCGAAATCTCATCGGATGTATCACTGAAATAACAGTTCTGAAAGTAGTCCTGCACATCACTGCTGTCATCATTCTCAGGAAGAGAAACACTGCCGGCACCGACCACTAAGGTTTTTGTCACATTATTAAAGGTAACTTGTTTAATCTTATAGGCACTGCTAAATCCGCCATTAGCATCGGCTGCATCTTCATTATCAGTATCAACATAAAAATCGGGTAATAATGAAATAACCTCATCACTGTCCTGATATTTTATAAATGCACGGCGGACAAAATCCCGTTCATAGGAAAAATCAGTTGCAGAATAGACGTAAGGCGCAGAAGAGTAACCAACAACAAATTGATCATCATCGAGGTCACCAATAACATCGGTTACCTTGACATCTGCTGTATAATGATCCACATCATAGGGCAGTATCTCGGTATAAATATCGTTATCTGTATCAAAAGTACTGCCCATCATATAACTGCTATATGAACTATCTTGCGCATCGGACTGCGCATTACGCCATGCCTGAGCAGCATTATAAAAACTTAAATCCCCGGAGGTTTCTGAACCGTAAAACGCAAGCTCACAAAACACGGTGTCATACTGGCAATCCCGATTAAAGGTAAAGGGCAGGCCAATATCCATATCGATCGACAAGTAGGACTTCATCGAATAGGTGCCGATAAAAGTACCATCGACCGAAATAGCCGAAGGATAGGGGCCATAACTTGCCCCTTCTGCAGTAACGTCGATTGTTTCAACGTTATAGTAAGCAGTACCAGCCGGAGCCGGAAGTGCCCAACCATTAGCCGATAATAATAACGCCACTCCGGTCAGGGGTAGTTTATATCTCATTTAACTATTCTCTCCATTTTGTAATTCTTCTAGCTCTTCCCAGCGCATAAAGGTTGTTTCAAGGCGCTCTTCGGCTTGGGCAAGTTGTGCTAAAAAGGTATCCGCTTCGGTTTTATCTTTGTTAAAAAATTCAGGCGTATTGATAGTTGCCTGTAAACTTTCTACTTTTTCTTCCAGCTCTTCAAGTAAACGCGGTAAACCATCCAGCTCAAGTTGTAATTTATAGGATAATTTTTTCTTGGCGACCACTTTTACAGGGGCTTTGTCTTTTTTAGCCGACGCTTTAACGTCGTTAAGCACAGCTTCAGCGGGTGCTTCACTTTGCGTTTTATGACGCATAGCATCACTGTAACCACCGACAAACTGTTGTACGTTACCATTGCCATCAAAAAACCAGGTATTAGTAACGGTATTATCAACAAAACTACGGTCATGACTGACCAATAATAAAGTCCCCTTATAATTGGCTAATAGCTCTTCTAATAACTCCAGCGTTTCGACATCAAGATCATTGGTAGGTTCATCAAGAATTAATAAATTACTGGGTTTTAAAAATATTTTAGCCAGTAACAGACGGTTTTTTTCACCTCCCGATAACGCTTTAACCGGGGTGCGAGCACGCTCGGGGTGGAATAAAAAGTCTTGTAAATAACCTAAAACATGGCGTTTAATGCCATTCACTTCCACTTCCTGCTTACCTTCAGCAAGGTTATCCATTACCGATTTTTCAGGATTCAATTCACCCCGGTATTGGTCAAAGTAGGCCACTTCAAGCTTAGTCCCACACTTGATTTCGCCTGCATCGGGCTGTAATTGGTTGAGTAATAATTTTAACAGGGTACTTTTACCACAGCCGTTTCTACCAACTAATGCAATTTTGTCTCCACGCATAATAGCGCAAGAAAAATCACGAACGATGCATAACTCATCATAACTGTAAGCCACATGCTCGGCTTCAAAAATAATTTTTCCGGAACGTGTACCAGCATCAATATTGATTTTCGCTTTACCCATCACATTTTGACGATCGGCGCGTTCATTACGCAATGATTTAAGCACACGAACACGGCCTTCATTACGGGTACGACGTGCTTTAATACCCTGACGGATCCACTTTTCTTCAATCGCTAATTTACGATCGAATTCAGAATTCTGCTCTTCTTCAACGCGTAATGCTTCTTCTTTAGCGATTAAATACTCATCGTAACCGCCTGGCCAGGAGCTTAAATTACCACGGTCAATATCAATAATACGTGTTGATAAACGGCGAATAAATTCCCTATCATGACTGATAAAGATAATCGCGCCCTGAAAACTGAGCAAAAATTCTTCTAACCACTCGATAGTACCAACATCGAGATGATTGGTCGGCTCATCAAGCAACAACAGGTCAGGGTCATTGACTAATGCTTTTGCTAAAGCGACTTTACGTAACCACCCTCCAGATAACTGATCCAGGGTTGACTCAGGGTCGATAGCTAAACGATCTAATATTTGATTGATTTTACTGTCTAACTGCCAGGCATCCAGCTGATCGATTTGCTCCTGCAGTCTTTGCAGCTTATTTAACTGTTTTTCACTACAGTCTTCTGCAATAACATGCAGTTGGTGATGGTATGCTTTTAATATTTCACCCGCATTTTCCATACCGGAAGCCACAAAATCATAAGCACTTAGCGTACTTGCAGTAGGTGGATCCTGCTCTAAACGGGCCACTTTGACATCGGTATTGATTAATAAGGTGCCATCTTCAAGTTGAATACGACCGTCTAATACTTTTAATAGGGTTGACTTACCTGCGCCATTACGGCCAACCAAACAAACTCGTTCATTAGGTTCAATAACTAGGTTGGATTTATTTAATAATGGGTGCTCACCAAAGGCGAGCTCTGCGTTGTGTAACGTTAATAATGCCAATTAAATACTCTTTTTAATTAAATATGAAGGTTAATAAAATCGTTTAACTGCTGTAAATCAAATGGCCAGTTAATAGTATTCCCGTTGTCACTTTCAATAACGGGAATACTATAACCATATAGACTCACTAACTGCGGGTCATCAATAATATCGACTTTTGAATATGAGACAGACGTCTGCTGCAATAATCTCTGTGCATCATCACACAAATGGCAGCCGTCCGTAAAATATAATAAAAAATGCTTATGCGCCATTTGTTATCTTAATCAGTATGCTTGGTTAAAATCCAGCACTGATGAATTTTTTTATTGCGTCTAAAGTCTTCCGGTATAGAGGACTGGCTGATATCTTTAACGTAAAAACCCAATGCTTTAATCGCATCAACATCTAATTTAAAGCCACGTTTATTATTTGAGAAAATAATTTCACCCTGAGCATTCAAACGCTCACTGGCAGAAGTTAACAGTGCAACATGATCCTCCTGCACGTCAAACACATCACTCATACGTTTGGAATTTGAGAAGGTTGGCGGATCGATAAAGATAAGATCATACATTTGGTGAGCATGCTGCAGCCATTTAATACAGTCCTGCTGGATAAACTCATGTTTGCCTTTAATGCCGTTTTCTACAAAATTATCTTCGCCCCAGGCAAGATAAGTCTTAGACATATCAACACTGGTGGTAGATTTAGCGCCGCCCAGTGCAGCGTGTACAGACGCAGTTGCGGTATAACAAAACAGATTTAAAAAATCTTTGCCTTTGGCCATTTCACCAATCAGTAAACGGGTCGGCCGATGATCTAAAAACAGACCAGTATCCAAATAATCCTGCAAATTAACCAACAGTTTAGCCTGTCCTTCATGGACAACTAATGACTGTTTTTTGGTGTCCAGTTTCTCATATTGCTGACGCCCTTTCTGACGTTCACGTACTTTAATGACCAGTTTATCATCGGGCAGGTTTAATACGTAGCGTACCGTCGAGACAACATCTAGAAAGCGGCGACGTACTTTTTGTGTCTCAATCTCTTTGGGCGCGCGGTATTCTTGAATAATGATATATTCAGCATAACGGTCAATGGCGACATTATATTCAGGTAAATCGGCATCATATAAGCGGTAACATTCAACCCCTTCACGTTTCGCCCATTTTTCCAGTTGTTTTAGGTTTTTAAGTAAACGGTTAGCAAATTCTTCAGCATAAATCGCCGGTTTTATTTGTTGAACTTCTTTAAAAACAAGCTCAGACTCACTGTCTTCTGCGGTTTCAGCAACGCTCTCATTTTGGCCCATGGTCCAGGGATTGATAGGCTCAGAAGTTTCACTGTTTTTCTTAGCCTTAACCGCGGTTGCCACTGGCGTGACAGGTTCAACTATTTCGGCGCTACGCTTTGGCGAAATACGGTAATTCTTAAGCACGCACTCAATGGGGCCATTAAAGAATTTAAAACTTTTACCCGCACGCATGCCTAAACAACTTAACAGTTCAGTATCCATGGCAAACATAGATAAATTCCAACCGGCAAAAGCATCTTTAAAATGATAACCAAGCTCAGTATAAAGCGTGATGGTATCACTGAAACTGCCTAAACGTTCTCCGTAGGGAGGGTTAGTAATTAGCATCCCGGTTTCCAGCTCTTCGGGTGGTCGTACTTTTTTAGCATCGGTTACAGAAAATTCAATGACTTCAGCAACCCCTGCCCGTTGTGCATTTTTGCGGGCAATTTCAATCATATCTTTGCTTAAATCAGACCCGTAAAAACGTGTTTCACACTGATTAACTGCGCGGCGGCCATACACTTGTGCGGATGTTTTAAGGGTTTGCCAGCACTCCTGATCGTGTTTTTTCCACTTTTCAAAACCAAAGGTTTCACGCAATGAGCCCGGTGCGATATTTAACGCCATCATCGCCGCTTCTATCACTACAGTACCTGAGCCACACATTGGGTCTAAAAGAGCTTCACTCTGCCAGCCACTGCGTTTAATAATACCGGCTGCTAAGGTCTCCCGCAGTGGCGCTTCACCTGCAATAGTACGGTAACCACGAAGGTGCAGCGGCGAACCTGAAAGGTCTAAATAAATAGTCGCCTTATCTTTCCATAAACGGCCATTAAAACGAATATCAGCATCGCGTTTTTGCACATTTGGGCGCTCATCAAAGTGCTTACGGAAACGATCCACAATCGCATCTTTAATTTTTAACGCACCAAACTGAGTATTACGAATTTCATCGTTGGTACCGGAAAAATCGATAGAGAAAGTTTTATCAACATCAAAATGTGTTTCCCAGGGTATATTACTGCAGCCTAAATACAGATCCATTGAATCTAACACTTTGAATTCAGAAAGTTTTAACAATACTCGGCTGGCAAAACGAGACCATAAACAAACTTTATACCCTTGCTCTAAGGTGCCTTCGAATTTCACGCCACCGTTCATTTGTTGCGGATTTTCAATACCCATCTCTTTTAGCTCAACTTCAAGCAGAGGGGCCAACCCTTTAGCGGTAGGGATAAAATAACTTAACATATAGGATCTCACGGTGTAATAGGAAAATAAAATGGGACCTATTGTACCCTTAAAGTTTGATTATCCCAACATAATTAATACCGAGCGGTTGTTAGCTATCGGCTATCAGCTATCGGCTATCGGCTATCAGCTATTGGCTATCGGCTATCGGCTGAAGGCTGACGGCTGACGGCTGACGGCTGACGGCTGACGGCTGAAGACTGAAGACTGAAGGCTGACGGCTGAAGACTGAAGGCTATCGGCTATCGGCTGACGGCTGACGGCTGATAGCCGACGGCTGAAGGCTGAAGGCTGATAGCCGACGGCTGAAGTTAGTTTTTGATTGCTCTAATGGCCAGTGACAGAGAGTTGACCGTAGTGGCGGCATCGGCGCTGGGATTGTTAAAATAGTTGCTTATTATTTTGCTTATAATATTTTGCAAATGACTGGTGCTGGCTAAGTTTTGGGTAAAAGAAGGGACCAATTGTCCATTATTAAAATCAGTAAAAGATTTATGCGCACATTGATTCAATTTATCCATATTGATGCCACGTCGAACTGGAATTGAACCTTTGGCAAGATTAAATTCAGCTTGAAATTTTTCGCTTAATAAGATGTCGATAAAGCTGTGTTGTATTTGCCGTGAATTTTTTCTGCCATTTTTTTCAAAAAAAACAAAACTGTCGATGTTGTAACTAAAAAGCCCTTTACTTTCAGGGACATCAATACAGATATAATCCACCATGGCTTTTTTTCCCTGGGTATTCCACATCCCCATTGCCCAGTCTCCCATAAACTGCATACCGGCTTTATTATTGCTAATAAGTTGACTCGCCTGGTACCAATCTTTACCACGCATACTACTGTCCGTGTATTGATATAAACGTTTAAATTGCTCAAAAACATGGATCATTTCTGTGGACGTTAACAGCGCTTCATTATACTCAACAAAGGCTTGTTTATACTTTTCCGGCCCTAATAAAGACAAAGCCATCGATTCAAATAGCAGCGCATCCTGCCAGGCTGTGCCACCATGAGCGATAGCGATATAACCTGCAGCCTGTATTTTATCTGCAGTGGCAAAAAAACCCTTCCATGTTGTCGGCAAAGGGAGGTCGAGCTGGTCAAAAATGGCTTTATTGAGCCACAACCAATTAACGCGATGAATATTAACCGGGACAGCCATATATTGCCCATCAAAGGTCACCGTCTCGCGGACTATTTTGGGGAGAATGTCGGGCCATGTGCTGGTATCTGCTATTTTGCCAATGTTTTCAAGCATGCCTATTTTTGCCCATTCACCAATATCCGGACCTTTAATATGTGCGACATCGGGAGGATTCCCCGAAAGTGCCCGCATTTGCAATACCCGCACAGCACTTTCACCGCCAGCCCCCACAATGGCAAAATTATTCCATTTTATATTCTGCTCAAGTAATGCATCTTCAAGTATGCCTTGCGCTTCAACTTCTCCCTTAGCTGTCCACCAATGAAGCACCTCGACTTCTGCCGCATGAACGTTGACAAAGCCTAAAAGAACAGCCAGTAAAATTAAATATTTGCTCACAGTACCCTGCTTTATCATAAATTAGACTTGTAAATTCTTGGTAAAGTGATGATCACCTCCAAACCACCCGGATCCCGATTAATAAGATGCAGCTGACCGTTATGTGCATTAATAATATTACGCGCAATGCCGAGTCCAAGACCATGGCCTTGCTGGTCATAATGTAAACGGCGATAGGGTGTGAATATATTCTTAAGTTCTTTAACCGGAATACCCGGACCATTATCTTGAATTAAAATCTGTAAATTTTCATCACTGTCAATAACATAAACCTTTACTGACTGACCATACTTAACGCCATTATCTATTAAGTTAGATAAACAGCGTTTTAACGCCAGAGGCTTACCGCGATAAAGTTCAATTTCCCCACTGATAATCTCTATCTGATCGGGTTGTGAACTGCTGATCTGCTCTAATAATTTCAGCACGTCAACTGATTGGATATTTTCATGTATATCGGTATCTTTGACCGTTTGTAATGCCCCCTTAACCAACATTTCTAAATCGTCCAAATCGTGATTAAAGGCGACTATCTGTTTTTCATTATCCAGTAATTCCACGCGCAATCGTAACCGGGTAATAGGAGTTTTTAAATCATGAGAAATAGAGCGGAATAACACTTCGCGATCTTGAATATAACGCTGTAATTTTTGCTGCATGCGATTAAATGCGCGTGTCGCCGTTACTATTTCAGAAGCCCCCTCTTCCTTCAGGGGCTTCTGAAATAAATCAATACTCATTTCTGACACCGCTAGAGCCAATTGCTTTAGGGGCCGGGTTTGCCTAAAAAAGAATAAAGAAATGAAGATAAGTAAAATAAAGGTAGTAAAAACCAGCGTAATGACCTGTTGCGTTGATATAATTGAGTTTTGTGACAGCAGATAAGGGGGAGGTAAAATAGCCGCCAAATAAAGCCATTCATTGGCAGCCATTTCCACCTGCATCACTAGAACCGGTGGTTTAACGGAAGGTATTATCAAAGAATAAGCCCCCCAGGAAGGCGGTAAATTTTTTAATAAAACATCATTTTTTAAGACATGTAAGTCATCGGGATGGGAAAATTCTATGTGCAATTTTTTTTCCGTTGAAATTCTTCGCCTAAGCACATCCTTAACGGTTGTTATAATCTCACTTTTTAACCCGCTGTCCGCTATCGGGCTGATATTGATAAGCTCACTGTTTAATGACACAAAAAAACGGCTACCGCCTAAATCTCGAAGTTGCTGTAACGCCAGATAACGGTATTGCAGAGGCAAATCTTGAAAAAATGAAACCGTGCTTAAGGCATTTTCAGCCAAATTATTGGCATTAAGCAGCAGCGATTTTTCTTCACTTTCGGCAAACTGGTTTACCCAAAAAAAACTGCTCATCGCTTGTGCTACGATAACCGATAACACGGTCAGCAATAACATTCGGGAAACTAATGATCTGAATAATAAGCGCAAGTAAACCATCATAATCCTGTATTGCTAAAAATATTAATTTCTTTCATTAACATCGGCGATAAAAATGTATCCAGCGCCGCGTATCGTTTTTATGATTTTAGGTGATTTAGCATCATCCTTTAAACACTGACGCAGGCGGCTCACATGAACATCAATACCCCGCTCATTGGCAAAAGCATCACGACCATGCAGTGCCTGGCAAATTTGATCTCGTGAAATGGCGCTATTGGCATTGTCTAAAAACAGGGTAAGCAATTGAAAATCTGCTCCGGTTAATGATATCTCATCTTTATTTTCATTTATTAAAAGATGCTGTTTAGTATCAAGCTTCCAGTTTGAAAACAATAAATAGCGCGCCTTGGCAGTGAGCTGACTTACTTCGCTTGCAAACTGTGTCCGCCGCAATAAAGCTTTAATACGTGCCAATAATTCTCGAGGGCTAAAGGGTTTAGCAATATAATCATCAGCACCAATTTCCAGACCTAACACACGATCCATTTCATCGGAGTTAGCGGTTAACATAATAATAGGTACATGCGACGTCTGCCGGATTCGTTGGCAAAGGATAAAACCGTCGTCTCCGGGCAACATGATATCCAGTATGATTAAATCGGGCTGATAGACTAATAGTTTTTTACCCATTTCCAGACCGTCTTCCGCGGTGATCACATCAAAATTATTCTTTGATAAATATTCCGCTAACAATTCACGTATGTCCTGGTCATCATCTATCACTAAAACTTGCTTATTATTGGTCACATCTATTACCTTTAAAAACAGAAATCCACAAACTCATTACCCGCAGGATGTTAACGGAATCCTTTTTCAGTTAATAGCCGCGCCAGTAATTAATGACAAAATAAGTAAGGCACTCGGCATAACATTTTTAAATGTGAGAAGAATATCTCAAAAAACATGCCTGCAACGATTCACTTTATTCTTCAAAAATTTAATTTTACCCTTAATTTAAAGATTAAAATCAATCTCTAACAAAAAAAAACAGTGATACCCTGTTTTTTACACTTGCCAGCAAAAAAAACGATGATAAAATGCGCGCCCTAACACGTAGAACAATCTATTTCTGCGGGTTTTAACTCAACATTCACAGCAGCTTAAAATAAGAATAGGAGCGTCATTAAATGTATCGATCAACATCACTTAACCACGCTGTAGCCCTATTTTTTATCGGTTATGCTGCTTTTCACGCTTCATACCATACTTATTTAAACTCTCTCACTGAACCCTGAGTTAATCGCTTAATCCTCTGTATCACCCTCATTTTTCTAAAAGTAAGTAGAATCACTTTAACTCCATTTTATGGAGTACTTTAAAATATTTAAGGATCTCGTTATGCAAAACGTCCTGAATTTGACGCCTGAAACACATTTATCAAACGATCAAGAAATCCCCTTAGTAAGCGAATTATATAATTTAACACCTGACAATGTGCTTTTAAGCCAAGAACATTATGAATCAGAAGTGCGTTCATATTCGCGTCGTTTGCCGCTGGCGATTAACAAAAGTCGAGGCGCTATTATTGAAGATACCAAAGGGCAAGTTTATTTAGATTGCCTTGCGGGAGCCGGGACTTTGGCGCTTGGACACAATCACTTTGAGATCAACCAAGTGATGATAGAACAACTCAATCAGGGTGTTCCTTATCAAACCTTGGATATTACTACCCCGGCGAAAGACAAATTCATTAAATCTGTCATGCAGTTTTTACCCCCTAATTTTGCTGAAAATGCGCGTATTCAATTTTGTGGCCCTTCTGGCGCGGATGCCATAGAAGCCTCTATTAAACTTGCAAAACTTTATACTAAGCGTAATACCATGATTTCTTTCCATGGTGCTTACCACGGAATGACCAATGGTGCATTATCATTAACCGGTAATCTAGGTGCTAAAAAACGTCGTAGCGGATTAATGTCCGATGTACACTTTTTCCCTTTTCCATACAGCTTACGTTGTACCTTTGGCCTCGGCGGAATTGAAGGTGCTAAACAGAGCATTCGTTATATAGAGTCGGTCTTAAGCGATGATGAAAGCGGCATTACTAAACCCGCGGCTATTATTGTTGAACCTATTCAAGGTGAAGGCGGAGTAAACCCTGCGCCGGCTTTCTGGTTACAGGAACTGCGCCGTATTACCACTGAACAAGGCATTTTATTGATCTTTGATGAAATTCAGTGCGGTATCGGTCGTTCTGGAGACCATTTTGCTTTTGAAGAGTCCGGTATTGAGCCTGATATTCTGGTTTTATCCAAAGCGATTGGTGGCGGCATGCCCATGTCAGTTATTTTGTACAACAAAAAATTTGATTGCTGGAACGCAGGTGAACATACGGGTACTTTCCGTGGCAATCAGTTAGCCATGGCAAGTGGCGCTAAAACACTGGAAATTATCCAACGTGATAACCTCACCGACAATGCCAAACAACGCGGTGAACAGTTACGCGCTCTATTATGCACCATTCAAACTGAAACCGATTGTATTGCCGAAGTGCGCGGGCGCGGTTTAATGTGTGGCATTGAAATAGTTAAAGCTGGCGAATTTAACACTCTGGGCCATCCGGTACACGATCCCGCACGTGCAGCACTGATTCAACGGGCCGCCTTAGAGCGTGGTTTAATCATTGAAAAAGGCGGCCGACAAGGCGCTGTATTACGCTTTTTACCGCCTCTTATTATCAGTGAAACACAAATCAACTTTGTTGCTGAAACCGTTAAAGCTGCCATTATAGCCACCCAGGATGACGTCATTGATGCAGCCTAATTCAACCTGGTCAAAGCACTTTATTCAGATTGCCGGCACCAACAACGAGGCTTTTACATTAGCCACTCAGCAAACACTGGATAATATAAACAGCCTGTTTACGCAGTGTACTAAACCTTATTCCGGTTTGGCACCGGATTTGCTAAAAGCAGCAATCTATAATAGCAATTTAGATAAGGTTGAACCCCTGCAGGAGGTTATTGAGCAAACCAATGATCTAATAGCTAAAAATTCAATCATGGTACAACACCCACATTGTATTGCGCATCTTCATACCCCGCCGTTAATCTCCTCGGTGGTCGCTGAATTTTATATTGCGGCATTGAATCAATCGATGGACTCTTGGGATCAGGCATCTGCCGCGACTTATCTAGAGCAGTTTATTATCGATTGGCTGCTTAAAACCTACGCACTGGGCGAGGCTGCCGATGGAGTTTTCACCAGCGGCGGCACGCAAAGTAATTTAATGGGCTTGTTATTAGCCCGAGATTGGTTTGCAGATAAACATTCCGGTCATAATATTCAGCAGGATGGTTTACCTAATTACGGTAATAAATTACGCATTATCTGTTCGAATAAAAGCCATTTTACCATTCAAAAATCCGCATCATTAATGGGTCTTGGGGAACGTTCGGTAGTGTGTATTAAAACCAATGTTCAAGGACAGATGGATACTGACCATTTGCAGACTACCCTTGAGGATTTACTGGCGCAGGGATTATTGCCGATGGCGGTCGTTGCCACCGCAGGCACAACGGATCATGGCGCCATTGATGATTTACAGGAAATTGTGAAGATCAGCCGCCATTTCGGTCTGTGGTGCCATATTGACGGTGCCTATGGTGGCGCATTAATGCTCAGTCAAAAACATAAGTCACGTCTACTGGGGATGGAATCAGCCGATTCCGTGAGTGTCGACTTTCATAAACTCTTCTATCAAACTATTAGTTGTGGCGCTTTATTAATTAAAGATAAAACACACTTTAAAAGTCTTCTCCACCATGCCGATTACCTTAACCGGGAAGGCGATGATCTGCCTAATCTGGTTGATAAAAGTATCGCCACCACCAAACGTTTTGATGCATTGAAAATGTTTATGACCTTAAAAGGGGTTGGCGCTAAGACCTTGGGTGAAATGTACGACAAGTTAATTGAACTCACCCAGGCGGTGGCAAAATCGGTGCAGCAGAATAGCCACTTTGAGCTCTGTTGTGAGCCTTTATTATCAACGGTTTTATTTCGTTTAAACCCCCGATATCAAGGTGCATTAACGCTTAATGAGTTTAATCAGTTACAGCAAAAATTACGTTTGCAATTGTTAACCAGTGGCGATGCAGTGATTGGCGAAACCAAAGTCGACGGAAAACTTTATCTTAAATTTACGCTCTTAAACCCCTGTTTAACATTAAGCGATTTTGATAATTTGTTTGAAAAAATTGAAATGCATGCACAACAATTAATGAATAAATAACCAACTTACAAAACAATGGATTATGCCAATCCCACTGAAGAGAACATATCATTGCTGGATTGGCTTTATCCTCTTAACAAGGACTTTAAAATGTCAGTATTACAGATAGGCGCCGGTGGCGTTGGTTGGGTTATTGCCCATAAATGTGCCCAGAATAACGATGTATTTGGTGATATCACCTTAGCTTCCCGCACTATTTCTAAATGTGAAAAAATCATTACGTCTATTAAAGGACGTAACAACCTGAAAGACAACACTAAAAAGATGGCAGCCGTGGCGGTTAATGCCGATGATCTTGATGCTCTGGTCAAACTTATTAATGAAGTCAAACCAGATTTACTGATTAATGCCGGCCCTCCCTGGGTGAACGTTAATATTATGGAAGCCTGTGTGTTAACTAAAACAGCTTACTTGGATACCTCGGTTGCGACGGACTTATGCAGCCCCGGACAACAAGTCCCTGAAGCTTATGATCCGCAATGGGCCTTTGCCGAACGTTTTAAAGAAGCTGGTATTACGGGTATTTTAAGTGCGGGTTGTGATCCTGGTGTAGTCAGTATTTTTGCAAGCTATGCCCATAAACACCTATTTGATGAAATTGACAGTATTGATGTGATGGACGTTAATGCCGGTGACCATGGTCAAAAATTTGCCACCAACTTTGATCCGGAAACCAACTTGCTGGAAATTCAAGGTGATTCTTTTTACTATGAAAATCAGCAGTGGAAAAGCGTTCCCTGCCACAGTCGTATGATGGAATTTGATTTTCCCGTGGTGGGTTCGCAAAAAGTGTACTCCATGGCACATGATGAAGTACGCTCTTTAGCTGAATATATTCCTGCTAAACGTATCGAATTCTGGATGGGCTTCTCCGATACCTACCTTAGTTACTTTAATATGATGCGCGATATTGGTTTGCTAAGCCCTGAGCCTATTACCACATCCGACGGCATTACGGTTAAACCAC
>JBLHWW010000022.1:0-29474 GCA_047629075.1 Psychromonas sp.
TTCGCGAGGTTCCCGCACGCCTCATTGCTGTGGTACGTTATTCGGGTTTTTGGAGCGAAAAGAGTTACCTTCGCAATTTGATAAAATTACAGAACTGGATAGAGAATAGTAGCTTGACTCCGGTAGGTGAACCGATTTGGGCACGGTACAACCCTCCGTTCATGCCTTGGTTCCTTCGTCGCAATGAAATCTTGGTGCCAGTTGTATACCCTGAATATGGCGATTGAGCGTAGTGCAGTTGATGCCCTGCCAACAACTATCAACAACTATGCCAACAACCATGCCACCCATTTTATAAAAAATAAAATATCCTCTTTCAACATTCATTGCGGTAGTCTTTGATAGTTATTCAAACGCATAAATGCTGAAATATGAGGAATATAATTGTTTTCAACCAACAGTAGAAGCTTGATCTTAATCAAGCGCAAGATGACTTACAGGTAGTTTAAAAATTAAGATTTAAGCACACAACCAGCGTTGGCAGTTTGCTGCACGGTGGCGTCGCTTTCGGTCTAAATATTCACAGTATTCTGTTAATGCCAGTAAGGCACCTACTGCCCCTCTAAATAAATGACCAAATTCGGTAGTGATTTTAAGCCAGTTCGCTGCTCGAATATTAAGTCGCTTTAGAATGCCTTGACTGCTTGAACTGATGGCACCGCCCTTATCTTCTCGTATAATTCGACAGATATCTTCAACAAGCATAATATAGTCCTCCACACTGAGCATCTGCCCGTCAGGCATATTCAGGCGTTCATCACCTACAAACGGCAGGAATTCTTCGCTGGATGCTGGTGTAGTGCGAGGTTTCAGGGGTTGTCGCCATCTTGGCGCGAATCAGCTTTAAATCAACATACGCCATACAAGCCAATATTGCTGCTTCATCAAGCAATGCCTGGGATTTAATGAGCATAGTGCGTGAAGGCTTTAGCCCGGTAGATGATCCTAATAAAGTGGATAAAAAGTTTCATAAAAATGAGATCAAACCGTTCGGAGAAATCTTCCTAGCACTGAATGATTTTGCAGGATTTGAAGTTCTTAAAATGAAGGAGTATGAGATGCTGGAAACGGCTCAAATCGCCTCATTAATTGGCGCGTAGGTTGGTATGTCTTTTCAAAAAAATGACAACCGTTTGCGTTTCAGGAGTTGTGATTGGTGATTTCTGGTTCTATTACAAGACGTGTCACGCATTAGTTTATCATTTGTTGTTTTTTAGAATATTGTTTTTGCCAAAACACACACACTTCTCTATTGGTTTTATTTGCTGAAAATTATCTTTCTTGTTTTTTTTGACTTGCAATTGTCTGCTGTCTTTTTTTTTCCGTTTCTGTCGCAGAAAATATCTTTCGTTGCTCAGATTCCCTTTCCAGCCTTGATCACGTTTTTTTCATTTCTAATGAAGCTTATTCCATTATTAACTCAGCTTCGTAAGCCAACCAATATTTAAAACGGTTCCTGACACCAAAATAGCTAAAGTGATCGTAAGAAAAACACTAAAAAAACTTAATATCATTGATATAATTTATAGTTATTCATACTTTATTTGAACAACCCCCGCAATAAACGACGCGTAGGTTTGCTTTTTTTGCTGTTTTTTTAACAAGACTGTGGCGACCATAATGCGTGCTTTGCTTAGTTATAAGCCAAAATGCAAAGCCAATGAAGTAGCCTCAATATATGAAAATGCTATGTAAGCGCCCAAATTGATGTTGTTGAGAGTATGTTTATAGCATTTATAATTTTACTTTTTGTCTGCATGATATAAAAATTGGGACAAGTATGTTGTACCGACGGCCATTGCAGAAAATAAGACCCCGATACAAAAAAAATGGAAAACGTTAAATTGTTAGCGATTGATTACGATGTAGCTGTAGTCCAAATTTTACCAGTAAAAGCCAACAGCGCTACAGCCCCTCCTCCATTAATTAACATACTAGCTTTTAAAACAGATTTGCCTGTAGAAATTATCAACTTAAACATTTAGAGGCTAATAGAACTTACATTATTGGCATGCGCTATATTGCGATAATTAGTTCCTTTGAGTTCTGTAAGTAATTTCTCGTGATTTAATGACTGGTAGTAAATGTCATTGTCCATATCCTTATCAAAAAGAGCTAAATAGTTTTCCATAGCATTGATTGATACACTGTCGTGACCTTCTTATTTAGTCTGGCTTAAGGCTGCTCTAATATCTTTGATAACCTTTTTTGCGCATGTGAAGCTATTCATTAGGCTTACCAACGCCGAGCAAAACGACTGCCCATAGGCAGTCCGACTTTAGTCTTTACCTTTGCAACTCAACTTAATAAACCAATAACAAGCTCCTAAAGCAACAATAATAACACCTAAGCCTACTACTGCTAAGGGATCATATTTTTCTAGATCTAATAAAATAACCTTCCGAGAAACAGCTATAACGGCTACCAATAAAACAACCTCAGCATGTATAATATTCTCTTTAAAATACATCTCTACTGTTTCTACAAGCTCAAATCCAATGAGAATAATAAAAAAGAAGCCAAAGATTCTAAACAATTCATCTATTTCAAGAAAAAGCACATTATCTGTCGGATCAAATAAATCCACATAAAGAATTATACCAAGCTCTACTATCGAGATAGCGACAATTATTGTCATCAAAATAAGAACAATAAACGACATCCATTTTTTTACTGTGTGAATCAAAGAAACAGCTTTATCGATATTTTTATTCACTAATTACATACTCCAATATTTGTATAAACATAATGACTTTCCTCTAAGAGGCTAGCCTATACCGTGGGTTAGATACACAAAAAACCTTTACTAAAATAGCATACATAGAAGATATTCATGGCGTAAAACCCACCAACGCCAGCATCAACTGCGTAGCAATCTGGCGCTTTTTTTGCGGGTCTTGCACAAAATATGACAGGTTGCGGAGTCACATTGCAAGCTCTTGTTATAAGCTTTGTCGAGTTACATAGGGCTTACTAAGATTAATGAGTTTTTTATTCTTAGCCAGAAGGTTAATTCTTACATCATCCTATTCTCGAAGAACAGCAAACTCAAATTCTATCTTTGTCAAAGAAGTTTCGTCACTTTCGCCATAAGCATACAAACCGATAACTTCCTGATCGTTGATCTCTTTATATTCATTGAGAGTATTTTCTGTGACATCACGAGTTCTTACTTGTCTTTTCATCTGGTCATAGTACAGCTTTGTTGATGCAACCAGATTTACTAATCTTCGATTTAAAATCATCTTTAAATCATAGAACTCATTATATGACTTTTTGCTCAATATCATATGATTAGCGACTTGAACTAAGACTTCTTTTTCTGGCTACAAGTAGTTAGCAATCATCAAATCATATTTTTCTTCAATAGCTTTTGCTGCCAATAGAGCTTGATGACATTTTTTAGTTCATCATAGCTTTCTGCATCAATAGGTATAATTGCAATCTTTCCGGTTAGCATTTGACGTAGAAAATACTTCATTTAGTGCGCACTCTCTTTTTGCTTATAGTAGTGTCTTAGTCTGCATTATTACTAATGCATATTTAAAATTTAATTATTTGATAAAAACTATATCACAACAGACTTATAAAGCAGTTAGATAGATTAGAAATAACCCTTACTATCGGAAAGCTGACATTGCGCCCTTATTGACTGTTTACTAAGTATTGCTTAAGGGTTAGAGGCTGAATAACTTACTGCTAAGACTAAGGTAATATGCGTACAATTACTATCTGATAGATTGAAAAAAGTAAGTTCAGATATACATTTCCATATGCATCACTTGCAAATATTTGGTGATTTGGAGTCTAAGATAGAAGGCTGGCGTGGAGCCGAAAATGCCTAAAAATAGCAGGCGATCTGATAGTTTTCTGCTCGCTATTGGGGTTTAGCGAGCCTGTATTTTTCAGATTAAGTTGAATCTCGCAGACTGAACGCTCAGATCGACTATGCGCTAAGTGAACCCAACATTGTCATTGGTGGAGCAGAGGGTCGATTAATTGAAAATAACGACCTACTGGTTAGCTGCTAGAATATCAAATGATAATGCTTTGCAATGACGCTATTGAAATATTTTATTATAAACGCAATGATCATTAACTTTGATTCAGCTATAGGTAAAATTTTCATGACACCTATACCTATAAAAGTTAAGCAGTACACCTCTGATATCTCCCTTAAACTGGCCAAGAATGAAGAAGATAATAAGTTTGCTGACTAGTCAGCCATTGATGGACTTTGATGTCGCCCATCGCCCTTGGCGCGAAATATTAGCCCACTCTTTTAAAACGGATAAGGAGCTCACCAAGATTTTTAACAATATTGACCGAGCCGATGATGAGGTCTATAAGGTCATTGCCACTGGTATTACGCCTTATATTACTCAGTTGATGGATAAGGACGATCAGCTTTGTCCAATCGGTATTCAATACGTACCTGAGCAAAATTAAATGGATGTGGCACCTCAAGAGATAGGGCTCAGCTCGGTGAAGATAACATGATGCCAGAGGGGATCTCTATCGTTCAACGCTACCCCAATCGTGTGCTCTTTCTGGTACACAATATTTGTTGCGCATGGTGTCAGATCCATTGAATATTATCTCTATCAATAGGATCTATAACTCAGTTGAATACTTACGTCAACACTCGGAAGTGCAGTATGTACTGCTGTCTGGTGGTGACCCATTGTTGCTGACTGATGACAAGCTTGATCAGATCCTGTCTATGTTCCGTGAGGCTAGGCCAGATCTTAAAATACTACGTATCGGAAGCCGCTTGCCCGCTCAGTTAACTACTCGTATTACAGCAGAGCTTTGTCAGGTATTGGTAAAAAACCATGTAACTCTGCTTAATACCCAGATCAATCATCCCAAAGAGATTACGCCACTATTTGTTGAACATATGGCATTGCTACGTAATAGCGGCATAATGCTGGGCAATCAAAGCGTGTTGATCAAGGGAGTTAACGACAATGTTGAGGTGATGGGGGATTTGGTCATGGAGCCTATCTCTAATGATATTCGTTCTTATTATGTGTACCCTATGGATCCCGCTCCTGGTAACAGCAAGTTTCAGGTCAGTTATGATCGTATGCTGGAGATCTACCATGGCATTCGAGGCTGGGTATCAGGGCCTACCATTTCAACCTTTATTGTTGATGGTATTGGTGGTTTCGGTAAAATGCCAGTACAGCCGGAATACGTCCGCAAGCAAGAGAGCAATTGTGGAACCAAACTCATCGCAACTAATTTTGAAGGGTGCAGCGTCGACAGGACGTTCCTACTACTAAATGAATAATCATGCACTCTCTTAACTATGCTGTTTTTCCTGCTATAAAGCGGTGAGTAGAATATAGGTAGCATAAACATTTTTGTTTCATAATCTCTAAAATATGCTTAGCTCAAATTTACCTTTTATTGTTCTCTATCAGGGAGCGAAATACTGACATTAACGCCGATTACTCAACCCTTTTACAAAATAAAAACCATGCTGTACACCTGCTTATCCTAAATAATAACGACTCCCAAATCCACAAATAACAAAATCTCGTGGTATATTTTTCGCTCCACATAAAGAAAAAACACGTTTTAAAATCCCAGTGATTTTAAAACGTGTTAACCTGTCTTAAACAAACATAAAAATTTAAACCTACCACGAGGAGTTGAGAATGATTACTTATTTTTATTGGGCTGTTGTTATCGGGATAATTGCTGGATTGGGACTTCTATTAGGTAGGAAAAAGAAATGGAAAGCTGCCATAATTGCGTGTTCCATTGTGTTTTTTACTGGTTCTCTGGCTTACTATTTTCATTTTCAGCAAGTTTTTGTAAAACATTATGGTGGGGTAATGTCAATTACTGTACCGGATGGTCAGCAACATATTGCCGCGACCTGGAAAGACAATAATTTGTGGATTGAAAATTATGATCCAAAAAGCAATACCTGCCATTTCAATGAGTATTCCAAGGGCAACTTGTTACAGGGAAAAGTAACCATTAAAAATTGTTATCCCGTCGCTTTGCAGCAAAGTTTACCGTCCAGTGCTCCTTAATCAGTACTAGAAGATACTGCTCGGGTTCTTGATTTCGCAAGAAAGACAGGGCAGATATACTTTTTAAATCATTATATTAAAGGAAAAATCATACTCGAATTAAAAAATCACTAATATTACACAGTGCAAAAAATCCAAAGTTAAATAGACAATAGCGGTTGAGTAAATCGAGTGCAGAAAACAAAAAAAACTGTTTTGTGCCTCTTCAGCCTTAGCAAACCAACTCGAAAACGCCCTCAAAGCGCCATAGATTCCTAAGCGACTTTAGTCCCCTTTGCGACTTACAAAACAAAGTGACCAAATTCACTTGGGCACTAACACACTCGCTTAGGGAAAAAGCGAGCATAATAGATCGCTTTTTCTCTAAAAGATCAAAAAAGTAATCAACAGCGTCATCGCATGACTATTTTGTGGTTTCAATAGCATTCCTAAAGTACATAACGCTTTATAATATAGGCTAAAGTTATATTAACAGCACAGCAGAAGAACGAGGAATTTTAGAAAGAGTTGTCCAGAATCCGTTCAACATATACAATCGGGCCTACAATTAATTGATAAATTAATAAGCAATAGATTCTATGAAAAAAAAAGCAAAAAAACATCTAAATCTCTTTGGATTTATCTAGATTGGCTGTGGTGAATACCCCCGTCATTGTTGGCATAGGGGCTTCTGCTGGCGGCTTTGAAGCATTGAAAGAATTTTTTTCTCATGTGTTAACGCCTTGTAACATCGCATTTGTTATCATCCAACACCTTGATCCCACGCACAAAGGGATCATGCCTGAGCTGCTGCAACGCGATACAGCGATGACAGTAAAACAAGCTCGCAACAATATGAAGGTAAAAGCCAACTGCGTGTATGTGATCCCACCTAACAAAGATTTATCGATCCTTAACGGGGCATTATTTCTGTTAGAACCGGTGGTTAATCGCGGGATCCGGTTACCCATTGATTCATTCTTTCGATCTTTGGCCGCTGATCAGCATGAACGCGCTGTGGGTGTTATTTTGTCAGGCATGGGATCCGATGGCACACTTGGTTTACGCGACATCAAAGAAAATGCAGGACTGTCGCTGGTACAGTCACCTGAATCAGCCAAATTTGATTCAATGCCTCAAAGTGCTATTAATGCCGGGCTAGCTGACATCATAGCCCCTGCTGAAGCACTACCTGAACGGATTATAGCGTTTCTCAAACATAGCCCACGAGGTGTTCCAAACAAGCTTGAACCGATATTCAAACCCAAGTCAGCCAGTGCAATAGAGCAACTCATTATTATACTGCGTGAACGTAGTGGAAACGACTTCTCACTGTACAAGAAAAATACCATATATCGTCGTATTGATCGGCGGATGGGTCTACATCAGCTTAAAACCATCGCACTCTATGTTCACTATCTGCGTGAGAATCCGCAAGAACAAGACCTGTTATTCAAAGAGCTGTTAATTGGAGTAACCAATTTCTTCCGTGATAAGGACGTGTGGGCGCAGCTCAAGTCAACCTCACTGCCTGCGTTATTGGCCAATTATCCTGAAGGTAAAGAACTGCGGGCATGGGTGACCGCTTGCTCTTCAGGAGAGGAGGCTTACTCTCTTGCAATGACGGTAATGGATGTATTGGATGAAATTAAGCCCAAAGGGCGTTTCAAATTACAAATTTTTGCTACCGATCTTGATCAGGATGCAATCAGTATAGCTAGGAAAGGCTATTATCCGGGAAGCATTGAGGCTGACGTATCCTCACAGCAGTTGGATCGTTATTTCATTAAAGATGGCAGTGGTTACCGTATAAACAAGAAAATTCGTGATATGGTGATCTTTGCACCACAGAACATCATTATGGATCCACCTTTTACCCGATTAGATATTCTCACCTGTCGTAATCTCCTGATTTATCTTGCACCGGCATTACAAAAAAAGTTGATCCAACTGTTCCACTACACATTAACTTCTCATGGTTTTTTGATTCTGGGTAATTCCGAAACTGTTGGTAATTCCGCCTCATTGTTCTCAGAACTCAAGGAAAACTCACGGATTTACAAGCGCATTGACAGCCCTAAACAGCAGACGGAAGTCGACTTTCCCATTCGGATATTTCCAATCGTTCCCCTGGCAGAAAATGAACATGAGAGAACCAGTAATATGACAAAAAATATTACCAATCTACAAACTCAGGCAGATCAAATTCTGTTGCAAAATTATTCGCCAGCAGCGGTCTTAGTCAATGCCACCGGCGACATTATCTACATCAATGGTCGTACCGGAAAATATTTAGAGCCTGCTGCGGGAAAAGCCAATTGGAATATTAACGTGATGGCACGTGATGAACTGCAACGTCCGCTTGAGCTCGCTATAAAGAAAGTACAGATGCAGGTAGAGCCAGTTATTATTGAAAATATCACATTAGATGCGCACACTATCAATTTGACGGTACAAGCGATTATTAAGCCAAAAGAGTTGCTTGGCTTAATAATGGTGGTGTTTACTGAAGTCGTGACGCCGACCAAGCCGCGACGCCGAAAACCGGGGGCAGCTGAAAAAGAAAGTCAAGCTGAACTACAACTGGCGCATGAAGAAATACAATCCCTTCGCGAACAAATGCAATCCTCTCAGGAGCAACTAAAGTCCGCCAATGAAGAATTGCAATCAACGAATGAGGAGTTGCAATCTACCAATGAAGAATTGACTACCTCTAAAGAGGAGATGCAGTCAATGAATGAAGAATTGCAGACCGTCAACACCGAACTGCAATCCAACGTGGATGATTTGTCATGGGTCAACAATGACATGGAGAACCTGCTTAATAGTACGGAAATTGCTACGATTTTTATGGATAATGGACTACATGTGCGGCGCTTTACCGACCACGCCACTCAACTGTTCAAGTTGATTCCAAGTGATGTGGGCCGACCACTGTCCGACATTGTCACGGATCTGGATTATAATAATCTGCAAAAAGATGCGAAGGAGGTATTGAAGACATTGGCCTTCGTAGAAAAAGAGATAATGGCTAACAATAAACGCTGGTTCAAAGTCCGCATCATGCCTTATCGTACCCAAGAGAATGTGATTGACGGTGTGGTGATCACCTTCACCAATATTAGTGAAGCCAAACTGCTTGAGTCAGAATTACGCAAGACAAGGTCTATTATATGAAGACGCCTGCAAAGTCAATCAAGCTATCCAGTAAAACCTTACGCCAGCGTGCAGAAGCACAACTGCAAACACAAACGGGGATCAAGAAAACTATTCCTAGCGACCATGCGACCAAAAAGATGCTACACGAATTGCAGGTTCATCAAATTGAGTTGGAAATGCAGAATGAGGAGCTAAAGCAGGCACGGATAACAGAAAAATTACATTATCGCTACACTGAGTTATTTGAATTTGCACCGATTCCCTACTTTTCCTTCGATCTGCAGGGTGTAATCAATCAGGTTAATTTACGAGGAGCGAGCCTATTGGGTATTGAGCGCGCTAACCTAGTAGGAAAACAGTTTTCAAACTACCTAACAGCGCAACAGCGTGATAACTTCAAACATTTTTTGACAAAAGCATTTGCGGGTGATGGCATACAATCCTTTGAGGTCTTAGCACAGGTTGGCGAGCATAAGCGTTGGCTGGGTATCGAAGCTAATATCGGCATTACCGAAACAGACTGTCTTGCCGCGGTGATTGACATTACCGACCGTAAACTCGTGGATGAAAAAATCAAACTTGCCGCCAATATATTCACTCATACGCTGGAATGCATCTTTATCAGCGATGAAAATGGCTATATTATTGAGGCTAATAAGGCCTGCTGCGATACGACCGGTTATCCTAAAGAGGAGCTGCTGATATCACATATCAGCATATTTGAAAGCAGTAAAGATGAGAATATAGAGGCTGCATTACAAAAAAATAAAAGCTGGCAGGGAGATATGGCATATCGCACAAAAAGTGGCGAAATTCATTATTCCTGGACAGACGTGTATGTTCTTGAGCTTGAAGAAAAAGGGGCACACCGCCGTATCAGCTCCTTTATCGATTTAAATCAAAGTAAAAGAGTTGAACCTAAAATACAGTTTTTATCAAAATATGATCCGTTGACCGGGGTATTTAACCGTATTGCTCTGTTTAACCGATTGGAGGAAGTAATAGCTCGGGCAACTTTTAATCAACGGATGATGGCGGTACTGTTGGTAGATATTAATGGCTTTAAGCTGATTAATGAAAAGTATGGGCCGAATACGGGAGACATAGCTCTGCAACAGATTGCAGAACGTCTTAAAAGCTGTATTTCTGACAAAGATACTGTGGCGCGTTTTGGTGGTGATGAGTTTGCTATTATTGTTGATGAGTTGGTTAATGAACAGGATGTGGCTGATATCGCACAAAGTATTGCCGTGCAATTTGAGCGTAACTTTGAAATTGGTCATTTGTCTTTACCTCTCTCTGCGATGGTAGGTATTGCCCTCTGTCCTGATGATGGCAATGATATAGACACGCTATTAGGCAACGCGGAAAAAGCGATGCAACGAGGAAAATCCAATCTTCATGTCACGCGGAAGGGTGATTCTCATACCGCTCCAGCACCATCACCATCATTAAAACGAGGCAAGCGCTCAGCTAACACCACGACCTATTATTTTTATACTAAAAAGTTGACCCAATATTCACGGCAGCAGGTTAAGTTTACAGAAGCATTAAAAAAAGCATTGACGCAGGATCAGTTTGAGCTGTACTACCAGCCTCAGTACGATCTGAGTAAACGACAAATAGTCGCGCTGGAAGCCCTGTTATGCTGGAATCACCCGCAGCGTGGCGCGCTACATTCGGACAGTTTCATCAGCCTGGCTGAACATTACGGTTTAGCGGTGCCGATTGGTCTTATTATGATCCGTAAAGCAGCACTGCAGGCGGTAACCTGGCAGAAAGCGGCGATTAATTTCGGACGTATTGCCATTAATTTAACCGATGTACAATTATCACAATTCAGTTTTATTGGGGATCTGCAGACTATTCTGCTGGAAACTAAGTGTTCAATAGAATGGCTGGAGTTTGCAATCGATGAAGTGATTTTTAAAAGTGATAACCCGACCCTGTATGAAAATTTGATCAATCTCAGTAAGATGGGCATCGCACTAACCGTTGATAAATTTGGGGCAGATCGTCCGCTGTTTAAGCTATTTGACCAGTTAACAATCGATAAATTTAAAATATCACCACATTTTATCGAGGAGAGGCATGTGGACTTTGTTAACCGTGCGCAACAGGATGGGTTGCTTGCTCTATCCCGCTCATTAGGTGTGACGGTCGTTTCTGACTCGCTCGCGAATAACATGGACGGTGAGCCCGCAATATCTAATCAATTTGAGCCAGCCGATCAGCAGTTGCACAGTAAAGCGATGAAGGCCTCTGAAATTACTTTTTATCTGCGCTGTCATAAACGTAAGTAAACGCTCTTTTTAAAAATAATAGTAAAGCAATAGGA
Organism: Psychromonas sp.; assembly: GCA_047629075.1. Lineage (GTDB taxonomy): Bacteria > Pseudomonadota > Gammaproteobacteria > Enterobacterales > Psychromonadaceae > Psychromonas. Next base: position 11,527 of record JBLHWW010000022.1, read on the forward strand.
TCGCATCTTTTCTTTTGCCAATTTTAGGTTGAAATCAAAGAGAAAGAGACTTAAACAGAGCAAAATTCTGAGTTGTAATGCGCCTCTAAACGTATATGAATAGTGAAAATTTAAGCTATCACTACACTCAATTTTTGCCTAAGCACGCACACAGTGTCCAAGTAAATTGCTGAATTCTTGCAATATTAGTTTTACCCATCAATTAAATAAGAGGTTTACTCCTTCCCTGTTCTGCTTTAATAATGCACTGAACAGTTGATAGTGAGCTGGAAAGTTCCTCCGCTATTTAACGTTGTTTCGTTGTTTTTACCCCAAATTGCCAGTACTTCATTACCAACGGTATTTTAAAGTACTATTCAAAGTGGAGCAGTAGCCTGAAAATGCATCGCACCACGGTTCCAGAATACGCCTGCAGCAAACCATCCTTCTTTTGCAAAACACTCAATAACTTTAATCGGCTTTGTCGCTGTGGCAAGCCATGCCGTTTTGTTGCCATTCTTTCCTGCATTAAGATCAATAGCATTACACTAGGCGTTCATAGACAACAAATTTAAACTGCCACCTTTCAACCTGGGATTGTATAACCCATTGTATACCAGTATTCCTGCTGCTTTTCGCGATAATGGATAAGGGTAAATAGCGGCTAAATTTTGGAACAGCTTTAGTTGGCCTAGAGGGTGAATGCCAAGGATAGCAATGAATAAAATCGACCGGCGCAATTATCTTCTTTATTTGCTTCACGGACGATAAATTCATTAAGATTGTGCATACGAATTTATCGGGAATAAATTAGTACTGCTTTAGCTGGCATAGAGGGTGAATGCCAAGAATAGCAATGAATCAACTAGAAGATATCTATTAACCTTTCTTGCCATGTATTAATCACCATTAATGACTGCTCTTCAGATACCCCTGATCCTGCTTGCCATTAGCTTACAATGCTAGCGGTTCCAACGCAGGCAAACCTCTTCATTGGATAACTCACTGTTTTATAATTTATTAATATGCAAAACTAGATAGTAGTAATTAAGCTTAAGCGCAGATATCGATATTAAAAATGAAGGTTAAAAATAGAAGGTGTTCAACCATACATTGTCTGCGATGTTCAAAACGTTACCCGTTGAACTTATCCTTATCGCATAAAAAAGTACGACATACACAATGGGAAATACAATGACAAATTTTTAGGGAATAAATTTGAACAGCTTCAGCTGGCTTCGAAGAAGTGAGTAACGGGGATGTTATTCATAAGGTAAACAGGGAAACCTGTGTTGCACGAAATAACGTCATAATAAGATCTTCATTATTCAAAACAGTGCCTGAACAAAATACAGAAGCAGATTAATATTTAATTAATGAGATGGCTGTCGAGCTATTAACAGTTCAAATTGATATTAAAGAAAAAAAGCTAAGGCGCAATGTGCGCCTTAGAAACCTGCAAATTTATTTGATTACTACACTGCAAGAAAAGCAGATGCGTAAGTTCAAATCACAGGGACAAGCTCAACGGTTTTTAGGTTGTCATAGAGTAGTGAATAATCTATTTATTTTTGGTCACCATTTCTTTAAAGCAAAACATTATAGAGCTTTCAGTGAAGGCTCCTTTTCTGAATGGAATTAGGTTAGTAGCGTCTAAAATTTAGATTAAAAGGTATTTGACTGAATTTAATCGATTCAGTTCTATAAGTTAACAATTCCCTCCCTATTCGTGGGAAGTTTGTTGCTATTGCATTACTTTGCTTGTTGACGTTTATTAATAAACTGTTGAATGTGTGTTACTACATCGGTCATAGAAAGCTCAGTAGCTAGGTATCTGATTCGGTACAGAGATATTAGTGGTAAATCATCAATAGGCTGATCTAGTAAGGCTTTAAGTTGGTTTTGTTCGCTGTTCGGGTTAACGTCTTGGTTGTTTAAATCTGACATGTATTGTTGGTTCCTTATATTGTTTAAATAGTTGCCCTAAAAGAAGGCTTGGGTGTAACGCGCGGTGTAGAAATCCGTCTGAGATACTAAAGTGAGGTTAAATAAAAAAGCCAGTTACATACTCAAATTTAATCTTTCCTCACAGATTGTCTGTACTACCATAAATGTTGCTAAACAGACATAAGCACCACCTGTATGTGACCTTTTTAATAGGCCATCACTTTCTCAGCTAATTTTACCCTACTACTATAAATAATCATAGCGCGTGATTCGGCTGATATCATCAATACTCACTGCATATTCTACTGGTACAGTAAACTTAACGGGCCTGTTTCGAATTATGCGATAATCTGCGGATGAAAAATTTAAATATTTATGCCGGTTGTCGTTACGCTGTAAAAATAATTCGTGATGCGCTTTGGTTTTACGCTTAGCTTTCGAGCACCACTTAACTTAAGGCAGAGCATTATAGGGATCTCCGTTAACACTATTTTTATGAATGGGAGCAGATTAGTGATGCACAATATTTAGGATAAGATTAAAATTTTAATTTATACTCATCTAAATCAGATAAATTGGCAGTACCATTAATAATATAAAGCTAACTCATTTTGTGCCCCTAAGTGACTTATTAAACCCATCCCCACTTTTGCCCGTATCAAGCCTGATAGTATTCAAAAAATCATCAGCAGCTAAAAATAAAAGATGCTTAAATTATCCAAAGCACCGTCTTTTTACGCTAGGACAGTTACAATTTACCACCAAGTAAACTCACAGATGGATAACCGCCAATGAAATTAGCAGTGCGAATATAATTAAAAGTCTGCAAAATATAATTCCCAAAAAAAAATTCAAATTAAAATCAGCAAGTTATAAAAATAAAAGTCTAAAATACTGCATACTACGAGTGACACCAATTAACGCACCACTGCATCATACTTTACTTACGACATAGCGGTATCACTTAATGATAACAAAAGTGATGCTACTATTTACCGCTATGGTTAGTTTGCTCCTGTGATATTTTTATCTGAAATAGTGAGATATGATTCATTTTGTATTTTGCTTATTTATTCACTATCTTAACTAAATTATATTGCTTGATTATTAAAGGAGATTCACATGATCACTGTTGATACGCCAACTGGGTTTAAATGGAATGATGTAAACAGCAATTGGGTTAAACACTACCTAACTCGAAAAACAGCACTGCTGCAAAAACTGACCAGTGGCATAGGCGTAGATATAAATAATATGAATGAGTTTCAATTTCAGCAAGTCTGCCAACTATTAGAAACAACAGCTGACGGCAGAGAGTTACGCAATAAAATGTTTAAGGCCTGGCGTAGTAAAAAATCACGTGACAGTGATAATGGCAAAAAGATTTATACTTTTAATCTATCGATCAAAGCGGGTAACTATCTTAAAAAAATAGCCAAAGATAACCCTATCAATAAAACATTAGAGAAACTTATTTTTGCAGGAAAATTAACATCGGAAGATCAGGCTGATAAATATAAGCATAAAATTGCACAGCTCAGCGTTCAAAATGAACAACTAATCTCGCAGTTAGCACAAATCCCCTTAGCATCGCTTCCTGTCGAAGATGAAATACAAGCACATACAAATAGTGACTTACTGGTAAAAGAATTAGCTGGACTAGAAAAATCACAATTGATAAAAAAAATATTATTATTGCAGCGTAAATTAAATCAGTCGTAATATTTAAGACACCAAAATACTGGCGGGATCTCCCCTTCCAAAAACTAAAATATAGAGCGAAATTGTACGACATAGCCAATACAATAAAAGGTTGACATCCTACTAGCGATCAATCTTTTATTTTTTATGGTATTCATCTTTATGTCAGGGCGTGGAAAGAACTTCAGTAGCTTTATGCAGAGAACATCAGTGACTTCGATCCCGTAATCATCCAGATTGGTGATGATTTTATTAAGCAGAGCGTACGCATCAAAAATACGCACATCAATATTGGGAAATAAATTCATATTTTTCTGAAAATCTTGAAGAACGGAATGAAATGCATGCGTCAAATCGGTTGCAGCGGTAGCCAGACCAGGAAGCCTACTATCCATAAAAAAGCTGGACATCCATATCTTATATTTTTTTAAATCATTAAGTTAAAGAAAATATAAGATTCTAATTAATATTACAGCGTACTTCCTGACCAAAAAACTGCCATATAGGCTAATATCAGTTGCTTAAATTGATATTAAAGAACAAAAAGCTAAGGGCAATCTGCCCTTAAGTCAATTATAAACATATAACTACGTGGCTAGTTTTACTGAACCACGAAAAATAGTAGATAAACTGGCGTACAACCGAAAATCAAGTAGCCAAATTCTGTGTCACTGCACTTAGCCAGTTGACAGACTCAGTGCATTCAGCAGAGACTAACCGTATAATATACTACCACTCAGATTTTACGATTAAGGCCATGTTTAATGCCAATCACTAGCCAAACCTGTTTAACAGAATTTGCTGGGCCAAGCCAAACTCACCAGCACTTCAAAATTTTTAAGCCATATGGTTTTTTAAGCCAGTTTGTACCTGAAACACGAAAGAAAAAACATCTGCTAGGCGAACTATTTAACTTCCCCGAGAAAACCATGGCAATTGGGCGATTAGATCACGACTCAGAAGGGTTATTGTTACTCACTACCGATGGTTTAATGAGCCACAAAGTCAGAAGCAAAGGCATAGAAAAAGAGTACTACGTGCAAGTTGATGGAGATATCACAGTGACCGCAATGTCACTGCTACAAAATGGGGTTGAGATTGGTATTAATGGCACTAAATATCTAACCCTACCTTGTAAAGCGTTCAATCTAGACGGTGAGCCTCAACTCCCCACTCGAGGCCGTAAAATCCGCGATTCGAGACATGGCCCGACTAGCTGGATCTCGATCACTCTCTGTGAAGGAAAAAATCGCCAGATAAGAAAAATGACCGCTGCGGTGGGCTTTGCCACATTAAGATTGGTAAGAGTTCGGATTGGCAACATTCATATCGAGAGTATGATTGCCGGTGACGTCGTCACGCTAAGTAATTTTGACGCTGCACTTAATCGCTAACGCCTCCAACATAAACCACTCCCATTTTTGCCTGCATCAGCGTGAGTAACACCATCACTTTACAAAGAGGGTGTACTCAAGCCGATACTAGAACCTACAAAACGGCTAATGGATTTTTTGTGGCAAACAAGATCCAATTCTGACAGTAAATTATATTCAATTGTAGTATCAAATAACGCTTTCAAATGATGTAACGGACTGTCCAAAGGCCCTCTGATTAAACATAAACTTCTCTGCTATTTATAGCAGAGATTGCCTGGAATAGGAAGTTAACTGCCCACTCACAATGATCTCTTGCAACTGTTCGTATAATGGCATATTTTTGGTCCCCCTTAACAAAGCTGTTCATAGAGCTTATTACATTAATGTTAAACAAATATGACCTTTAATAACAACGGGATATTAACGGTGCATTTCGGGCCATGGAATTTTTCCTTTAGCAATCACGTTTCGGCAGCTTGTTTGTTCATTACCGCTGTAATTTCGACATCCCCAAAATTCTCCCCGCGCACTTTTTCGCAGTACCATTTCGGCTCCACATTTTTCACAGAGCGGGTAAATATTATTACAGCGTTGGTTTAAACAGATTTTAAAACCTTTATGACGGGTTGTAGACATCACACCCTGACAACTTTCGCAGGCTCTTTCTTTATGATCACAGCGCGGAAAGTATGAACAACAAGAAAAGGTGCCAAAACGATTTGAGCGACTCTTTAGAATACCTGTTTCACACACTAAACAGTGAATCTGATCAACAAAAGCTTGATTAACGGTTATTCCAAATTCATTAAGCTCAACGTCATGATCGTTAATAAGTTCTTTAACAAAACAGTTTGCGTCACTCATATCTGCAATGATATAGACCCTTCGTTTTGCCCGTGTTAAAGCGACATAAAATAATCGCCGCTCTTCTGCATATTCAAATTTTTCTTTTTTTGCCAGCAACGCATCTAAAATGGGCGGTGTTACCTTACTAGAAGGGAAACCATGCTTGCCTGATTTTAACCCCATGATCACTACGAAATCAGCTTCTTTACCTTTAGCCGCATGAAATGAGTGAGTTTGTATATTAAGCTGCGGGTATTGATTGTTTAAACGGCAAAGAGTTTCTTTTTTGGGTAATTGAAACCAGAAACGCGCGACTAAATAGACGGTTGCGGGTTTCTCAACCTGACCAGCAATAGCCGTTAACACGTCATCAACTGCGCCATTCGCTATTTCATCAATTATTTGTTCACCTTCCACCGATAAACCACCCGCGCTCTTTCGTAAGATTGAAACAGCCGGTTTATCGACCTTCTTATTCGATTTAATGGTTTTATTTATTTGAGCAGGGTTTTTACCGACAAAATCAGTAGCCACCTGCCCAATCCGGTTATTAAATCGAAAGGTCTGATCTAATGCCGACTGTGTTGTTGGGCCAAAATAATCTTCGAAGCCGGTTGTCAGTGTTAGATCAGCACCACTAAACCGGTAAATGGCTTGCCAATCATCAGCAACAGCAAAAATAGAGCAGCCTTTCTTACTGCTGCGCAACGCCTTCACTAAACGGGCTCGCGGCTCTGAAATATCCTGAAATTCATCGACCATAATATAACGCCAGGGAGAAATAAATTTTCCAGTCTCGACATAGGCAAGTGCTTTGATAATCATGTCTTCAAAGTCGATTTCATTGCGCTTTAATAACCTTGCCTGATAAGCCGTTAAAATGGGTGTAAGTAATTCAAATGCTTTTGCTGTTTTTATTGGATCGCTGGCGTTATTAATTACCCGTTTTTCAGACCGTTTATCCAGACAAGCAGCTTTATAAAGCCCGATTAATTTAGCAAAAATCTCCGCCAGTAAGGTCATCCGGCCAGTCTCTTTTAAATTGGCTAAGAGCACCGCATCGGGGAACCATTTATAGACAATATTTTCATTTTTCAGGCTTTTCTCAAGGGAACTCAACAACCGCCCTTGTTTATGCTGCGCATAGGTTAACTCAATGCATTTACTGTTATGTTTCCGATGCGTTTTACGCTTCCATGCAATCGATGCATGATATTCCTGTTTATTAATATAAGGCGCTGTATCGCCATTTTCATCTATTCCATAATATTCAATATAAATATTTAATGCCGGCAGAAAAAAATCAGGCTGATATTGTCTGGCCGCGAGCGTTTTTACATCAAATGCATAACAGGCCTCATATTGATATTCAATGCCATGGTTGTATAACCAATTTGCAATATGCAGTTCACCAAAACTTTTTACCTTATCGCCCTTTAAACTGCGAATATCGTTATCGGTTAGATATTGGTAATATTCACCCAGGCTGGTAAATTCAAAATAGTTTTTTTCGACGTAATAGTATTCACTGAAATATGACATTACCAGATCAGCGTATTTATCTTGTTTTTGGATCAACGTCTCAAAACAAATCTGTACCCATTTCGCCTTCACCTTCTGATCTTCTGCAAACACTGATAAATTAGGCTTTCCCCCTTCAACCTGCGCAATGATATCAAGCCCAAGGCGATGGAAGGTTGTCGCGCTGATATTATCGCTGTGCAGCTTTTCTTTTATTCTTTGATCCATTTCATTAGCGGCTTTTCGACCATAAGCTAATAACAAAATAGCCGTGTCCTTAGCCTGTTGACTGTTAAGCAGATAACCTGCCCGACCAACCATCACACTGGTTTTACCGGTGCCCGCGCCCGCTAATAACAAATTATTATCGTTATCAATAATACAGGCTCTACGCTGCTTTAGTGTTAAAGGCTTTGCTTCAATCTGGTCAAAAAAGCCTTGGTAGTTTTTTAACTGCTTAGTGATGTAGGCTTCCCGACAAAGCGTTATATCTTGTTCCTGCCAATGCTGATATTGCCCTAACGCCTTAATTATTTTTGCAAGACTTTCTACCCCCTGGCTTGAACTAGCCCAGGGAAACCATCGGTTATATTCTTTCGCAATCGCCTGTTGCATCTTTTTAAGTGTCGAGTGGCGTAGATAACGGTTACTTGTGACTTTTTTTATTTTAGTTAATAAGCCTAGCAATCGATTTTTATTAGCCTCGGCCCACCAACGTTCACAGTCCGTTTTATGCTTTTTCTCACAGTTATAGGCAAGATGACTTAGTACATAGGTTTGCTCGGCAATGCGAAAGCTGACGGTTTTGCCCAACCATCCAAAGGTGAATGTTGGTGGTGAAATTAAGGCTTGCCAGCTGATTTTTGTGGGGATATTTTTAACCGAGAATACGAGCCCGTTTGGGCCAATAGAGATTGTTGCGGAGTGACCGAATAAATGGCCAAAAACAGTTGAAGATATTGATTTCATTATGATAGAAAACCTAAATACAGATACGAATACAAAAGTTATTCTAACAGTACTAACAGAAAATTCGTGATATTTATTGACCGCTTAATGACTGAAATTGATTAAAAGATAATAACCAGCAATCAACTATAAAACAGAAACCGCTGCGAACTATGCGGACAAACATACTGCCGGTAATGTCTTTGACATTGTATTTGATTCCCTTGGCGGCCTTATATGAGTAATTCTTTTGCTGCTGCTGCACTCAATGGCCAGGTTGTATCAATGGTTGCAATGGTCGAATTAGATCTTTCGGTCACCCACTTTAAAGGCTTCTCACTGCATGCTGTGTTTCTGTTAAAAAATGCTGCGCAACCAAAAACGTGAGCAGCACGCTCATATTCTACGTCCGTTAGCTACAATCGTTGAAGCAGACGGTTTACGCCCGGTATTAGATGAACAACGTTTTCATTGCCAGAAGTGGGTCAGGTAAATGCACGCTTATCGATCGGTGCAGGAATGGGCAAAGTAGTTGTTGAAATTTAAAAGCGTTTAAACGACTCTGCGATAAATAATTCTTTCCCGAAGAGTGATCACGAGACCCATATACAGACCATAAGATGTCCGCTTGTCATGAAGATCATAACAGCATAGTGTTAATAAAAAATCGTCCATTGAATGTGCCGGAAGAAAAATTTGAATATCATCAGGAATTTATCCCTGAAAAAAACAATTTTAATTACCGGTGCAACCGACGGTATAGGCTTGACAACAGCCAAGATGTTAGCTGCAAATGGTCATAATCTATTGATACATGGACGTAACCCTGAAAAGTTAAACAAAGTGGAACAAGTGCTCCTGAGCTGCCTAATGCCGGAGCAGTTACAAGTTACCTGTCAAACAGGTCCGATCTAAAGGTCTTAGCGAATAAGATAAAAGCACCATACGATGACCTTGATGTGCTTATTAACAACGCCGGTGTTTTTAAAGTAGAGAAATCCATAACCCGCGACGGACTTAATCTGCGCTTTGCTGTGAATATAAAAGCGTTGCTGGGTAAAGTGGCACTGTCCGATATGGAAGCTTATGCACAAAGCAAACTTGCAATTACCATGTGGAGTCGAATAATGGCTCAAATACTTAAAGATGAGGGACCCGTTATTATTGCAGTAAACCCGGCCTCAATGCTCGGCAGTAAAATGGTACAAGAGGGCTTTGCTGTGGCAGGGGAGACTTAAAAATAGGCGCAAAAATATTAACACGGCTGGCACTGGACGAGGAATTCGCCGATTCTTCCGGTCAGTATTTCGATAATGACGCCGGCAGGTTTTGTTCTCCACACCCGGATCGATTGAATTTACGAAAGTCAGCCGAGTTGGTTGCCACCATCGAAAGTATTTTATCCAGCATTAAACACTAAAGGGCATTTATTAAGCGAACCATAATTACCAGTAGGGTGCGCTCCGCACAGCAATTGTCGCTTGCGGTGCATGGAATGCACCCTACCGGTAACATCACGTTTTTATTTTTCAATCGTACGATACCTTCGCCAGCAGCTTGACGGCTGATAGGACAAGGTTTTTCTAGGCGATGCTGATTCTTTCTGTTTACATCTGTAAATGACCAACTCGTTAAAAGAATGTTCTTTAGCTAAAAATTCAATATGTAGAAAATTAATTAAAAAAGGCAGAAAAACTGCCTTGAATAATCTATGACCATAATTCCGACGTTATCTTTACCAATCGGTGACGAACACTGTCATCAATCAAAATTTTCGGCGAATTGTTATCAGCAGTATCACTATTTTCCACAATTAAAACTTTAGCATCTTCACTCAGGGTATGCGTATGGTATACACCTCGCTTAATATTGTAGGTTTTATTGATTTCCATATTCCAGCTAATAATGTCAATAATATTATTTTTCTCATCCACTTCTGCACAAAATAAAATGCACTTTCCTGACAATAATACAAAAACTTCATCAGTTTCGTTATGGCATTGAAAATTATCAATTTGATCGGGATCCAGCTCATCAATGTAATTGAGCATTGCGACTCGCCATGTCTGAAAATCAACGACGGGCGAATAGCCCGCCGCATTATATTCAGACACCTCTAACAGGTGATTTTTCACAAGAACTCCTAAATTGTCTGCAATAACATTTTGCCGGGAATAGAAACCTTAACTTGTCTGATCGCATCACTTCGGTCAAATATCTGGCGGCTGAGCTCCCTGCTAATGTGCAGTGAACTTAGCTCAATAGTTTGATTGTTAGTCAATGTTACGGCAATCTCCCCTTCTCCCCGCTCAACAAGCTCGTAGACAAACGGGATCTGACAATAGGTAAATGCCAGGCTATTATCCGCTAAACTGATGGTCTGAGGCTTACTTTCTACATTAATAAAATCGAACTCACCGCCTGCAGGCAAAAACTCAGATCTTTTTAATAAAGAAGGTTTAATGTCAATAGCACCCTGTTCAACAATTAAACCTAATTCTCCAAAACGCGTCAGAATCTCTTCTTTTACCTGCCCGGTCATACCAGGTTGCTGCGCACCGGATTGTTTAGGTGTATGAGAATACGGGTCGGTCGGAAAAGCACCATAAACATCGGGGGTTTTATTAAAACCGATACCCGCGCGTACTTTATAATAATACTGGGCAAGCTTACAGGTCGCCTCAGAATCCGGATTTTTTTCCCATGCTGAAAAATAATTTTCCTGAACAGCAAGCAATAACTTAGATACCATGTGCCAGTAGATACTGCCCAAACCTTCATAGCCAAACATCGTTCCTGAGCGCCCTGTAAATGCCTGATGATTGAAGACCTCTTCATAGCAGAGTAAGATGTCTGCTCGAGTGGCACTAGCAATACTTGAGTAATCAGCTTTAACTTCCTGCAGTGCATTTTTCAGGAAAGTCGCGTTTTCAAATTTGGCATTAAAATGATAAACACCTTCAGCATCTGCTTCAATTAAACGGCGATCCCCATTTTCAGCCATTAACTTAAGCAGTGGGTTGTTATTGACACGCGTATCATCAATACAGTTTTTAGCGGCAAAGCGCGATAAATCACGATCCGGATAAAGCATAAAAGTTTGCTGATCCGCACGGAACATACTACTCGCATACAAATTATCTATTAAAGTAACAGCTTGCTCCGGTGTCAATACCCCCGAGGATAAGACCGCTACCTGACCTTCAAGCATCGGATAAAGCAGATCAACATTAACACTCTCAGGCGTATAATTAATAATGTTATAGGCATTGTACAAACCATCCTGACGTAGATTAGTCTGAATACTTTCATCAATCACCTGCAGGCTGACGTTTAACATCTTATTGATAACTGAGTAGTCAAGCGCAGTTTTAGCGGAGAAACCATTTTTATAAACAGCGGCGCGATAGTCACCTGCGGCACCGGTAAGTCTTCTCAGCAGATCGTTACGTGCTTCACTGTTAATTTTATTATCCTGAATCAAGACCGCCGCTTGCTGCAGAATTTCGCCTGTACTGCTAACCCATTTGGCAAGCTCGGCAGAAAGTTCAACAGTACCGCTATGATCGACAAGTAATGCTTGTAAAAAGGCAATATAACGACGCATGTAGTACAAGGTCACCATCGAAAGACCCGTTCCTACGATAGCATTATTGGCATCATTCCATTCAGGGCGCTGTGTATTTAACCAGATACCCCCATTAACAACCAGGTTACCGAGTTTAGCCAGCAAAGGTACCAGCAGTTTTTCCGCTAAATTAACCAAGTAGACACTATCATCAGCATTCAGTAACAGGCGTCCGTCACTGCCCAGTTGCTTGACTTTCGCTTCGATAACAGCTTGTTTTGTATTATTGAAGATAACGGTATTTTTAGGATCGGCGAATAATTTATCAACGCCTTCAATTTCATAGGGAACATTGGCATAACTGAAAATTTCAGCATTCAATAGCTCTTTAAGCTCTTGCGGTTGGAATTTCTTTGATAATTCCAAAAACTTAAGCAGGTAAATAATCTGGTGATCACCCCAATAACCGATATTACCCCAGTCATCATCTTCTTCCAGCTGTTCCCAATCAACCCCCGCTTTAGTAATACGGTAAGGGTTGTAGCCATCAATTGTCGATGCGTTAACAAATTTGGAGATAAATGACTTAATAAAGTTAGGATAACTGAGACCCAATGCCTCCCAGTTTTGGAAAATATCACGCCAGTTACCTTGATAAGACAATAATCTGTCACCATTCGTATCTTTTAACTTAATTTCAAAATGGTTCCATGGACGGCTAGGATCACCATGACGACGCCCAAAAGTTAAGGGCAGATATTCAAGACAAAGACGCAGAAGCTGAGGGTCATTTTGTTCTGCGGCCGATGTAAGCAAGTCTTGATAACCGATACGTTCAGGAAGCGTTGCAAAAAAATCAATATTCTTATCTGCGACAACGTTGTTGGCACTGGTCAGCGTTTTAACAAAATCTGACTTTTCTACCCAGTATTGATCAACGACAACACCACCGCGCATGTTATTGAAAAGCACATTGGCATAGTGGTGAACAGTCGTCTCCTCTTCGGCTGTTTTCTGATAGGCATCGCTGCCCGCCATCAACATGATAAGATCCTGATGGTTAGCTTCAACAGACCCTTTTACATCGGTTTTAATAACATCATTGACCTGAATATTTTGTTTCAACGCAGCAATATCAGTATGAGATTGATCGATATTAGCCACAATCTGCCAGCTATCTTGTTGACCGGCAATTAGTTGACATTTTTTATGAATAAAATATGCCCCTCTCAAACCACGACACAATTCCTCATGGTTAATTTGTTGGCCACGACGGAAAGCGCCTAATTGCCGACTTGACAGTAAAATAGACTGACAATCATCAATGATACTAAACACAGTGGTGGCAAGCAGTGACTCAGCCGGCTCAGCTCGATCGCTTAGTTTTGCATACAAACTATAAGTGGCGAGTCTGGATTTCGGCAGTAATTCATTCCACTTATAGGCATCAATTAATGCACTACTAGTTTGCATAAGAGAAAGCGGCGCGTTCGGTGGTAAAATATTTTGAATACCATCAAGCAATTCAAATACGATGACTTTCTGAGAATTGTTTTTTACTGTTGAGGTTCTGACAAAACCAAACTGGTCACTCGTCGCCCATTGATATTTAAAGGTAAGCCCTAAATCAAAGTTTATCTCTTCAAAAATAATCTTGTCACCCGCAACGTTTTTATAAAGATTACGCTGTACCTCATAAAGGCTATTGTGTTGCACATTAAAGGGTTCCCATTGTCTACAACCGCTTTTTGTTTGCACTTTAACAATGGTTTTACTGCCGGTATTTTCGGCACTCTCATGGATGTAATCAACCGATTTATATGGAAATAAAGCATTTTCTGGGCGAATTCTACCCGCAGATAAACAGCCGGTGGATGAAATAAACAACCAGTGATCACTGGCTGAGACAACACTGATAAAAAAGGGTGCCATCTGATCGGCATTTTTTATTTGGTAGTATTTATCGCCATCAATGACAATAAATTTTCCAGAAACATTATTTGATAAATTTTCCATCTGATCTACTTTTTTGGATTGATAATATTTATCGCCCTCTGGCGAAAGAAATTGTTCTGCTACGTTATCTACTAAAGTATTTATATTTTTTACAGTCATGAACCAAACCCCATGTAAGCGCTTTCTTTTAAGTGCAATACTGAAACTTAAATTAAAGTTTCAGTATTGCTTTAGATATTAAAACATCGAATGAAATGGTCATCTGCTATTTGCGTGATCGCCGGAAAACTGTCGCTACATTTATCTAAAACACGTGGACAGCGCGTGGCAAATGGACAACCTTTAGAATCCGGTTTCCACAAGGGTATTTCACCTTTTTTGGCATCTAACTCACGACGGCCATGTCTTCCCGCTTCAGGAACAGCTGATAGCAGCAGTTGTGTGTATGGATGCTGAGGAGTTTGTGTGACTTTATCGCTAGCGCCCCACTCGACCATATGACCAACGTACATAACCGCGGTTTTTTCTGCAAAATATCTTGCCGTGGCGATATCATGGGTAATGTACATAAATGAAATGCCGTGTTTATCTTTAAGATCGGCCATTAAATTTAAAATCCCCAAGCGTACCGAGACATCCAGCATTGAAATAGGTTCATCTGCTAAAATAACCTCAGGATCAACCGCTAACGCACGGGCAATCGCAACACGTTGTCTTTGGCCGCCGCTTAATTCATAGGGGTATTTTTCTGCCGTCTCGAACGCAGGTTGTAAACCGACTAATTCAAGAAGCCCATATACCACTTTCTCAATATTTTCCTTATTTGCACGCTTATGAATAAGCAACGGTCGTGCAATATGATGGAAAATAGAATGCACCGGATTCAGCGATCCAAAAGGGTCCTGGAAAATCATCTGCACCTGGCGCGCATAACTCAGACTACCATGCTCTTTAACATACTCTTCTAGCGGTTGACCTTTGAAAATGATATCGCCTGCTGTCTTATCGTAAATGCGTGATAAAATGCGTGCGCCAGTACTCTTACCCGATCCTGATTCACCAACAATCGCGAGTGCTTCGCCTTTACATAAATCAAATGAAACTTCGTTAACCGCACGCATAAAATTCTTTTTATTATGGGACTGACCTATTGGAAAGTCTTTTACCATATTTCTAACTGAAAGCACTACTTCAGGATTATTATTGGTATCCATGATTAATTCCTTAAATATTATGACACGCTACTTCGTAATCAACATTTCGCTTGAGTAATTTTGGCTCATCTTTGACGCATACATCAGTACAGTCATTACAACGAGGATGAAAATTACAACCTCCAGGCAAGCGTAACAGATCAACAGGATCACCTGGAATACCATAAAGACGGGTTTTTGGACCATGTATTGTCGGAAATGACGAAATCAAACCTTTGGTATAAGGGTGAGAAGGATTAGAAAATACTGTTTTGGCATCGCCAATTTCAATCATCTTACCGGCATACATCACACCAATACGATCGGCTATTTCACCCATTAAACTTAAATCATGGCTGATAAATAGAATTGAGAATCCAAATTTTTCTTTTAAGTCATATAATTCATTTAAAATTTCACGCTCTACCACCACATCTAATGCAGTAGTCGGCTCATCCATAATAATAAGTTTAGGTTCAAGTGCCAGGGCAATAGCAATAACCACACGCTGCCTCATACCACCACTAAGCTGATGCGGAAAGCTTTTTAGACGATCACCATGCAAACCAACAATGCCCAGCAATTCAACTGCTTTTTTATTCGCTTCTTTAAGACTGATTCGTTTATGGGCGATAATTACATCGGTAAGTTGCTCGCCAATGGTAATCACTGGGTTTAATGAGTTCATCGCACTTTGAAAGACGATTGAAACCTCATTCCAACGAAAATTACGTAACGCTTTATCGGACATTTTTAGTACATCACGTCCTTCATAAAGAATCTCCCCTTCAGATATTAACGCTGGTGCTTTATGCAAACGGGCAATCGCGAACGCCAAGGTACTTTTCCCGCAACCTGATTCTCCAGCGATACCAAGCGTTTCACCAGGAGCAATCGTTAAACTCACATTATTAACAGCGCGTGCAATCCCATTGGGGGAAACATAATCAACACACAGGTTATTGATTTCTAAAAGTGCTTTTTTCATACCAGACCTCTACGTTTCTGTGTTTCTTTATTCATTTTTTTCCACAATTTCAGATGCGGCCCGGTTTTAAGTTTTGGATTACTGACCTGATCGATTGCCATATTGATCAGTGCTAATGCACCACCTGTTAACGCTAAAGCGATAGCTGGAACCAGCATTTCCCACCATGCACCTGTATACAAAGAAGAAGATACCTGTGCCCAATAGAGCATTGATCCCCAGCTAACTTCAGTTGCATCACCTAACCCAAGAAAACCTAGAGCAGCTTCTGCACCCATTGCGTAAATAACGGTACCCAGAAAACCACCAAATACAATCGACACTAAATTAGGCAGAATTTCGACTAAAATAATGCGAATTTTAGACTCCCCCATCACCTCTGCGGCAATAATGAATTCATTGTTTCTAAGCGCCAGGGTTTGCGAGCGAATAACCCTTGCCCCCCAAGGCCATGCGGTGACCCCAAGTAGTATAGTTATCACAAAAGAGCCGACCTGCCCTAAAAAGGCAGCCAGTACAATCAGCAAGGGGAGCTGCGGAAAAACCAGAAAAACGTTAGTAACAAAATTCATCCATTCATCAACTTTCCCTCCCAGATAACCCGAGGTAACCCCGACGGCAACAGCGATTGACATGGCAATAATGCCAGCGAAAAATGCAACACTTAAGGTTTTTCTTGCGCCGTAAAGAACCTGACTATAAACATCCCGTCCACTTCGCGTGGTGCCCATTATATGTTCAGCATTTGGTGCAACATGCGGTCGTGCAACACGTTTTTCCGGATTATGCGAGGCAAATACTGGCGCAAATAAAGCGCCAAGTAAGATAACCGTGATTAAAAATCCACCTATAATAGCGGGAGGATTACCATCAAAAAAAGCTTTGGTTTTTTTTATTACTGATTGACATTTTTTTCTAAACTCACTGTGCTGCTTTTTTGCAGATGCTTTATCATCTGCAGTAATTGAACCATTCATAATTAACACCTTATTTTGAAATCCGAGGGTCAAGCCATACATAAAGGAGATCTGCTACAAAATTGGCAGTTAATACCGCAGACACAAGAATCAGCAGAATAGCTTGAATGAGCGGATAATCACGCGCAATAATACCTTTAAGCAAAATATTTCCCAGACCTTGGTAGTTAAACACCACCTCTGTCATTAACGACCCTGCAAAAGAGAAACCAATTGCCATGGCAATTGCAGTCGCAACGGGTAATATGGCATTTCGACCTGCGTAACGATACATCACTCGGAAACTGCTTAATCCTTTGGCTTCAGCCATAGTCACATAATCTTCGCCAAGAACATTGATCATTGCATTACGCATATTGAAGACCCAAGTTGCAATTCCCACTAAAATCATTGATCCCATCGGTAAAATGGCATGCTTGGCAACGCTACCAATAAATTCCAGGGTAAACGCCTTTTCTATAGAAGGGTCATAAGTATAGGACAGCGGTAAAAGCTCAAGCTGAAGTCCGATAAAGAAAAACAGTAAAAGAGCCGTTACTATGTAAGGGAAATTACTAATAAAAGCCAGTATGGGCGGTGCCAATTGACCGAATAAACCTTCACGACGATATGAAGCATAAGTTCCGATACTAACCCCGATAATTAATGCAACGACTAATGAGCCTAATGCTAAAAACATTGTCCATGGCAGTGCCATGCCAATAACATCAATCACATCAACGGGAAACATTAAGACAGAAGGTCCTAAGTCAAGAGTGAAAACACTTTTCATATAAGAAAGATATTGTTCAAATACATTCCCATCTACAAAACCATACATCTCTCTCACCGCATCCATCTGAGCAAGATCCATTTTCCCCTGTGCAGCGGCGAATAAGGCATCGATAGGATCACCTGGCATCATTCGCGGTAGTGCAAAGTTAAATGAAATGGCGACAAGAAAAGCAG
>JBLHWW010000023.1:0-29265 GCA_047629075.1 Psychromonas sp.
CAAGGGAATTGATTAATCTAAAGCATATGACAGTCAGAATATCTAAGGTGCAATGTGCTCTTTTGCGACTTGAAAGCTAACGCTAGTTGAGCATACGCTTTACAAAAAATGAACTCCACTACACGAATAGTCGGTGATCCGCTGGCAAAGCTTAATAAATAGATCTATAACTAAATTTAATCAGTCTATTATTGAAAATAAAACAATTCATTGAATATCAAATAAATATGAATTATTGTAATTTTTAAGCCAAAAAGCTGAAAATGAAAATATATACAGCCTAGTCAGGTACCCATTAGGAGCATTCATGTTTGAAGCATTAAAGCTTAGATTTTTTATCTCGAAAGTACAAGCAGAGCTGTTAGCTCAACATCGAGATCAGGATTTCACAAACACTATATGCCAACTGCCATCAAATATGGAACAGCTCAATTTACTACGTAAGCATGCATACTTCCGAAAAGATAGCATGGCTCCGTTTATGGCCGTTTGTCACCTACTAGGTGAAAGTATTGAATCAGACAGCTTAGAAATAGAAATAAAGAACACATGTGCAGCCCTACTTACTGAGCGGTTACAAAAAGCAAAAACCGATCTTAAATTTCATCGCCGTCACTTTAATATTTTTGGTAACTTAGAGAGAAAAATAGCGCCATGGATCAAAGTTAAAGACCCCTAACGCTGTCGTTCGCTACGCTCACTGGGAAGCTCTTAACAGGAACCTGTCATCAATCAAAGTGAGCACTATGAAACTATTCAAACCTGTAATGTCAACAGTAACTTCACCGGAATATTTTCAAAATGGCTTTAATGAAAATATTGATGCTTTAGACACCCAGTTTGCAAAGAACATACTTGCGGAAAGTTTGATAAATCAAAAGATTAGACTAAAAGCAAATGGGCTTTGCCTTTTCAAATTAATATTCATTTCTAACTTATCAGCGCCCCTCATAAAAACAGGCTATCCCCTTGAAAGCTTTGTATAAACAAATAACGACAAGAAAATAACACTGGCACCTATTATTTTTTGCGGCTCAACTGTCTCACCCAGCATTGTTATACTGAGTATTAATATCCAAATAGGCTCTAAAATCATAATCAATGAAGCGGTTTCAATATTCACTGAATACTGACCTACTGCCTGAAGTAAATAACGCAGTGAGGTTGCAACAATGGTAGACACAATAAACCAGCCTATAACACTGTTACTTAATTCGTAAGCGGCGTGTTTAGTCAAGTAGACAAAAATTGCACTGCTGATCCCGACGGTTAATAGTTGTAAAAAAATAGAAACCAACGGCTTAACATCTTTTGTCACTTTTTTATTAAACACAAAATAGACGGAAATTAATACTGAAGCGAGTAAAAAATACCACTGACTTTTCTCAACATGCCAACCATTAGACAACGTCAGCAGCATCATTCCTATGATCGCAACCGGTAATGCCAACCAAAAGGCTTTATTAGGTCTTGTTTGAAAAAATAACCATGAGGTAAATGGTGCAATTATCATGGCTAAACTCATAATAAATGCGCCCCCTGAAAGGCTTTTAGTGATAGAGACAGCATATACCCAGACCTGCATTGAGAGCGCTAAAACAAGGCCAACAGCGCAAGCTGAGATCACTTGCTTAGCGTTCAAACTAAGCACATTTCGGTAGCAAAAAGGAAATAAAATAAGACTGGCAATCAGAAATCTAGCCGCAATAAAAATATCACCTGGCATCTCTACAACAACTGATTTTGATGCAATCCATCCAATAGCCGCAAGCAGTGTTGCCAGTAATAGATGAAATTCTCCGCGCATAGTGTTTTCTCTTGTTAAGGATTGTCAGGCAGTCACGAAACATTTAAAAAAGAAATCACAACAGCTTGCTGTTATTATAACTTTTGTAGCACTGTATGTCTTTGATAAATAAATTTAAACTAGGTCATAGAAGTTTAAGAGCAATCGCGCATGTTTGCAGGCTTGCTCTTAGAGAATAGATTTTAGGTGATGCTAGGCGGTTATAACCTACTGGTTATATTCGGGGTAATCAGTAAGCCCCTTTTGTGCACCACCAAACAGAGTCTCCGGATCGTGCGCCGCTAATGGATAACCTTCCTTAATACGCTTTGGAAGATCCGGGTTAGCAACAAAGGATCGCCCAAAAGCAATCATATCAGCGACACCTTTAGTAAGAGCCTGCTCTGCTTTCTCGGCGTGATAGCGGCCGGCATAAATTAGAACGCCTTGATAGGCTTCACGTACGGCTTGTTTAAATGCTTGAGGCGTGTCGGGTGCATCATCCCAGTCAACTTCTGCAATATGAAGATAAGCAATCTTATGTGTATTAAGTAAAACCGCCGCTGCCGTGTATGTCTCAATTGGCGTGGCGTCAACCGTACCATTTAGAGATGTAAAGGGCGCTAAACGTACACCAATACGGTCAGCGCCTATCGCATCAACCATAGCACTAACAACGTCTCCCAAAAAGCGCAATCTGTTTTCGATACAGCCACCGTATTGATCGCTACGATTGTTGGCTTCTGAATCAATAAACTGATTAATCAAATAACCATTTGCAGAATGCAGTTCAATGCCGTCAAATCCAGCCTCAACCGCATTGAGTGCAGCCTGACGATACTCCTCAACTACCTGTTTAATATCAGCTATTGTCATTGCTCGCGGCTCTACGACGTCAACGAATCCATTCTGATCCGTGCCGTTATCGATAAACACTTTTACATTTTCAGCTTTTATTGCAGAAGAAGATATTGGCTGTTCTCCCCCCGTATTATCCGGGTGAGAAACACGTCCAACATGCCAAAGTTGAGCGAATATGACGCCACCTTTATGGTGAACAGCATCGGTGACGCTCTGCCAGCCATCAATTTGCTCAGGTGTATAAATACCGGGTGTCCAGGCGTAACCCTGGCCGAGTGCAGATATCTGCGTCCCTTCGGTGACAATAAGGCCAGCAGTAGCACGCTGTGCATAGTATTCAGCCATCATATTATGGGGAACATTAGCCGGCTGACCGGCTCGAGCGCGCGTCATTGGTGCCATAACAATACGATTTTTGAGTTGAATGCTGCCTAATTTTAAGGGTTGAAAAAGTAAGTTTGTCATTATCTGTTTCCTTGGATAATTAGTTTGCTTGAATTAGCTCAATTTGGTATCCCTCAAGTTGGCTAATAAAAGCAATATGTGTTGTGCCGCTTTTAACTTGTCCCGACTCACGTATAACGTTGCCGCCGAATTTTTTTCTTCTATAATGATAAATATACGCAGATCGAACATATGTTTGAAATTATCATTAATTCTTATTACAATAATTATTTGTTATCAACATAGGTTGACCCGATCATGCTCAATCCTCTTTGGCTTAATACATTTAAAACCTTGATAGAAGTTGGCCACTTTACTCAAACGGCTAAAAAGCTGAATATGACTCAACCGGGTGTAAGTCAGCATATAAAAAAGCTGGAAAATTCATGTAGTCATTCTCTTATTAGGCGTGAAAAGAAGGGATTTGAACTTACTGAACAAGGAAAAATGGTTTATCAATATGCGCTAAAATCCGCTGAAGATGAAGCAAAGCTGATCGAAAATTTAAGTTTTGATAATCCCTATTCAGGACAATGTACTTTGTCTTGTTCAGGCTCTTTGGCATTACTTATCTATCCGAAACTTTTATTATTACAACAACAATATCCGGATTTGAGTATTCATCTTGAAGCGGCGCCCAATCAAAAAATATTAAGTGAAGTGCAATCTGGTAATATTGACTTGGGCATAGTCACCCACATTCCAAATGGTAGCTTTTATCAAAGTAAAATCATTGGTCGAGAAACCTTATGTTTGCTGCTGCCAAAGGCATCTGAGAATAAAAAAATCACCACCGAGTTGCTGTTTAACTGTGGATTAATTGATCATCCTGATGCAATGCATTACTTATCACTTTACTTTGATTTATGTGGGGAAAAAGAATTGGCGAATATAAATTTGAATGCGTTACCAACCTCAGGCTATATCAATCAACTTAACCAAATATTACTTCCCGTTGCTAAAGGACTTGGGTTTACGGTACTGCCCGAAAGTGCAGTAGAAAACTTCCCGCAAAAAGAGAGTCTTTATATTGTTAAAACGGCAAAAAAAGTGGAAGAAACACTTTATTTAGTACAAAAAAGGAACCGAAATTTGGCACACCGTTACCACGCTATATACAGGTTATTACACAGTGTTCTTAAATAAAGAAAAGCTTCAATGAATTATGGTACCTTGATAATTTGAGGAATAAAATTACATTGGCAGATCGCGAAATGACATTGTATTTTTTGATTTGTAAGTTTGATATTAAAGACTTTATTCATTAATAACGGTTCTGTTACGTCCGAATGATTTCGCCCTATATAGATTCCTATCAGCATTTTTAATGAATGTTTCTACCGTAGAATCTTCGATCGATGGAATTTTTATATAAGCGCCAATACTCACCGTAACATAGTCAGAGACAGCTGATTTTGGATGCCTAATTTGACATAACTCAACATTATTTTTAATCAACTTGGATAACTGTAATGTCTTCTGCGCACTCGCCCCGGTAAAAAAGACAATAAATTCTTCTCCACCAAATCTTGCAACAATATCCGTTTTTCTGGATAAGGCGTTTTTAATGGCATCGGCCACCTGCTTTAAACATTGGTCGCCCTTTAGGTGACCATAAGAGTCGTTATATAACTTAAAATAGTCAACATCTATCATTAACACTGCCAGGTTAATCTGATCTCGTTGTGCTTTATCAAAGCTGAAATCGAGTGATTTCATAAAAAAACGTTTATTGCCTAACCCTGTTAATGGATCGGTTTCACTTAATCTTTTGAACATCTTATGTTGTGCTTGTATCCTTTGCTGCTGGCGTTCGATTGCTGTGGTATCTTCAATAACGCCATAAATGATGGCGACCTCACCTTGATCGTTAAGTTCAAGTACCTTAGCTCGGCTTGTAAAGTAATAAGTGATGTTTTTTCTTGGTTCAGAATAGGGAAATTGATTTTTGTACTCTTCGGTTTCTTGACTGAGTAAGGCCTGATATTCAGCGAATATTAATTTCGCCTGCTGAGATGATTTTAGCTCAACATTTTTAAGATAATCGCCAGCGATTGGGCAAGTGTCAGAAACAGAGTGATAGGGTAAAAATTTATCAAGGTTAAAAACATCCTCCATATACTGATTGCAATAAAATAGACCGGGCGAGTTTTCAACATCAATAATCCACCAGCAAACTTTATGGAAATTAAGATAGAGATTTAGCGCTTGAATATGTTTTTCCAGGGAAGATGACCTCATAAATTCGAACGTCCTTTGTACACAACTTTTAGCTGTGTTTTTCTCGCTATAAGATCATTACTCGATGCTTAATAAATAAGTACACTGCTATTTACAGCATAACTATCAAGGTCAAAACTAGCAATAGATGTTTCCGGGTTAAGCTAATTAGGCTTATTTTCCTAAATTATGAACAAAGACACACTCGCAATCAAGCGCTAAAATCATCAAATTTTCTACAACCATTGATATCTGAAGAAAGCCTTCGTAAATGAGATGATCTCAACGAATACATAGTAAAAAATTTTTAAGTCGTAATGCCCCCCTTTGCACCTGACAAAATCATCAGGTAAACAATAGGAACGACAAAGAACGATGCCACCCATTTTAATAACCAATAACAGAGCCTCTTTCAGCATTCATTTAGATAAAATGTTATGACTATTCATAGCGACTTATTGCTCGTTTTCAATAAATGCAGCTTTAAATGTTGAAATATGAGGAAGATGGCCGTTTAGAATCAGCAGAGCAGGCTTGATTTCAATCAGGCGGGGATAAGTTACAGGTAAAGGATGAGCGCCATAGATGGCAGCGAATAAAATTTCCCTGTACGTTGTGGCCTGTCTGACAATCAGCTCACTGAGTGAACGCACAAACCCGCTAATATCAGTTAAACGTCGACGATATTCGGTAATGCAGTCATGAACGGTTTCAAGCTCAAACGCATTGAGCTATTCATTATTAACAAATTTTTGTATCAGTAACGTTCCTTTAAAACCTTTATGCAATTGAACAAGCACGGCTTTATTTGACCAGCTTTATCAGCGTTCAGTTTAAGGGCAACATGTAAGTGATGACTTATGATTGCATAGGCACAGATATTAATTGCAAAGATGGCCACAAGCTCAGTAATGCGAGAATCAACCCACTCTCGGTGATGCTCATAGTTGTCAGCTGTGGTGCTATCAATGCAAAACAAGAAAACTATACGCACAACACGTAACAGCAGTGATAGTAAGGCGAGTCATCTAAGCTGACAATGGTTTTTCTTGGTTTGGCCATCATTCATGACCTGCAAGTAAATAAAGATAACTAAAAACTAGACCAGTGGAAAAATATTCGCCAAAAATGATGGGTGGCTAAGTTAAACTAAACTCATTGCGCAAGGTACATAAAATCGAAAGCCTATCAGAAAGGTAACTCGCTCGGTGATCAACACCATAAATAGCAGTTCGTGACCGTTAAAATAACCATCCGTTGCTTTATCCTTGACTTTATGAGCACCTTTGATGCAAAGCTTTTTATCACTATAGTCAAAGGCAATGTTGCCGTGAGTGATACTGCAATGTTTAATGATATCTTTAATAATGGCTTACAAAAGTCTCTGCCAAAGGATTTTTGAACAAGAACATATCCAACGTAAATGGCTGGGTTTAGCTTTATGGAGACTTCGTCAACCAAACGTGAGCCAGTTCAGCGTTTTGGTGATAATCAGGCCGATAAGAAATACTGAGGCCAGAATTTTAACATCGGGTCAGCCGTACCTTGGGGTTGATAGATTGGAGTGCATCACTCAATTGATCAAAAAATAATGTCACCAGAGGAAATTGATTAATTAGTAAAAGAAGACTTACTTGAAAAGTAAAAGAAGCGCCACGATAGAGCCCAGGCCTGCGGTGCTGCTGGTTATGCTTTCTAACTGGGCATGAAATTGGAGTCACCGCAGAAATCCTGTCTCGTTTTCAGCATAATACTTTCAATTATTGAAGTGGCTAGAACTGCTGTATCGAACAACACTATTGCGCGTACTGGTATCCCTAATACTATTGCTTTATTTTAAGTGCAGCCCTACTCATAAATGATAAAAATGTAATGACAATCACTAAATACATTAAGGATGCAAGCAGTGCTGGAGGCTTGGTGGCATAAGACTCAGCACAAAGGTTTATTCGCAAAAAATTATTCAGAGCATATAGAAATAGATAGTGGACATGGCCGAAGTGAGACAGGAATATGCCAGCAGATATTGGTCGATAAAGGCTGGTTAGGCAAAGAGTATTGCTGCTCTGGTTTAAAAAGTATCATCAACGTAAGATCAGAAAACATGAAAAATCGACGGGTAAAGATACAACAGAAACACGTTGCTATATCTCCTCATTGGATTTAAATGCAGCGCAAACACTTCATGCCATTCGCAGTCACTGGCAAGTAGAAAGCATGCACTGGTTAGTTAATATGGCATTTAGAGCAGATCAATTTTGTATTCGGAAAAACAACAGCCACTCGCTTTTAATCCCATGCGAAAAATAGCAATGGCTCTGTTTAAACAAGATGGTACAAGGTCAGCGAGTATTGCACGTAAAAAAAGATGGCAGGACTGGATGATGATTACCGTTCAACCCCTCTAGAATCAGGGATTAAAATGCGCTAGCCGTGATAGCGATTAGCTTCTTCAACAGTGAATTGTCTATTTAATTTATGCGGTTCAATTCGATTATTGTGGTTACTGTCAGTGGTCGTTTGATATTTCTGCGGGTATCGTGCCACAAGCCCTAATTTACCCATGGTTGAGCGTGCCTTATAACGACCTATTGCCAGTTCAGTCACTACGCGCCTACTACCTAAGGTTATTCTGTGCGTTTTAAAAGTATTCTTCACGGTGCAGTCTAGATTAAAACCTAACCCGTCAAAAGGTTCAATAGGCATATTTCCCCAAGCATAAAACGCACTTGAACTTGCCTGCATGACGCGCCACATTACTTTAATTGGCCAGTTTTTTTTGTGTTGTTTAATAAATTGAAATATTATTCTTTTTGGTTCGCAAAGAAGACTGCGAAATATTTCTAGTTCAGCTCTCTCTGATATATTTAATGTTGATTTTTTTGAGCCTGGTCTAGAATCTATTTGTGTTTCAGTTCTGACCCTGCGGTAATAGCACTCCATGATACACCAAGATTATTAGCTGCTTCTTGGCGTGTATATCCTTACTCAGTAATTAACTTTACTGCACTTTGTTGAAACTCGACGGTGAAAACTGGATGCGTTGTTTTGTTCTTAATAATCTCATTTTGCTAGACATATTAACTGTAATGTCCGCTAGTATTAGACTACTTCGCCGTGAAATTTAAAGTCATGAGGTAGCACTTACGGCCGTCACTGTTCTTGAATTGAGCATCAATGCAGACATCAGTGAAAGAAATGTATTTGTCTCTTTAAATTAGTTGTGGTTTGCCTAATAACAAACGCATTAAATAAGTGATCTGCCTTACTGGTTAAAATCAACCTTATCTGCGTGATGGGTCTTATTCAGCACGTCCTATTCTTGATCACTGCGAGGCTGCTTCGAAGAAGTAAATAACATGAAGATTATTCATAAAGTAAAGCATATCAGGCCCAAAAAACCCTGTGCTGCACGAGATTATGTCATAATCATTCAAAGCAATGCTGAATAAAATAGAGAAGTGGATTAATATTTAATTAGATGGGAGTCCAGCGCTGACTTTCTTGCAAAAACTAAAAATCAGTGCCCAAACTTACTTAGCTGCTACTGCTCTCGTAATTCCGAGGAAGCGGGCATAGTACGATCGACCTTTTAGGCTCTATAGATTATGATAAGCTAATCAAGTGATGACACATACGTTTTCACATATAAATCCACATTGCTTCTATCTTTCACATTGATATATATAAACATTAAAGGTGTTTTATTTTATATGCTCACCTACTTAGTTGTGTATATTTAGCTGCTGGTATTTATTTCCCAGCACAGCCGCTGAAGCTCGTTGTAAATTGCTTATAAGCATATTAGCAACGCCTTTAAATGTAGTCTAAAAGCAGAAGTAAAATGCTCGAAAATAAAGATTAGATTATGAATAAATCAGCAAAAATAAAGTCAACAAATATTGAGTTGAAAGAAAATAATCTCATAGAAGCAATTAAACAGGATAAAATCATATAAACGCTCAAGCATGGTCTGATTTATTTATCGAATCGGCGTTAACAAGTACGGATCTAATTAAAAATTACTTATCAAACGGCCCTTGGTAGAAAAATTACAATGGTAAAATTTAACTAGGGAAAAGTTTCCTTGGTTAGTTTAAAACACCTCTTTTACAGCCTGTCCAAAGAGGATTTACGCAATTAATATTTCGGAGAAAATAACGATGTCAGAAATAAATAAGTATTCAAAAACAGTAACTTTAGATGAATCACAACCGGCTTCACAGGCCATGCTTTATGCTATTGGTTTGACAGAAGAAGATATGAAAAAAGCGCAAGTTGGTATTGTTTCGACAGGATGGGAAGGAAATCCATGCAATATGCACTTAAACGAATTTGCTAAAGATGTAAAAAAAAGTGTGACCGCAGCTGATTTGGTGGGATTAATCTTTCACACAATCGGAGTGAGTGATGGTATTTCAAACGGGACTACGGGAATGAAGTACTCTTTAGTGTCTCGAGAGATCATTGCTGATTCTATTGAAACTGTTGTCAGTGCACAATTCTATGATGCGATTGTTGCCATCGTAGGATGTGATAAAAACATGCCCGGCGCAATGATGGCATTGTCGCGTTTAAATCGTCCAGGAATATTGGTTTATGGTGGCTCTGTTAAAGCGGGAAAATGGAAAGGTGAAAACTTGAATATCGTTTCTGCTTTCGAAGCTTATGGAAAAAAATTACAGGGTGTTATATCCAATGAAGATTATAAAGGGGTAATTCAAAATGCTATTCCGGGCCCGGGTGCTTGCGGTGGCATGTATACGGCAAATACTATGTCTTCTGCCATTGAAGCCTTAGGCATGAGTTTGCCTTACTCTTCATCTAACCCGGCGGTTAGCGATGACAAAAAAAGAGAATTAACAACAGTGGGTGATGCAGTTAAAAACCTGCTGGAAAAAGATATCAAACCAAAAGATATTATGACCAAAAAAGCGTTCGAAAATGCCTTAAGAATTATTATGATTTTAGGGGGCTCTACCAATGCAACTTTGCATATGATTGCCATGGCCCGATCATCTGGTGTTGACTTGAGTTTAGAGGATTTCCAAAAGATGGCAAATAAAACGCCATTATTAGCAAACTTAAAACCTTCTGGAGAATTCCTAATGCAAGACTTGCATGAAATCGGAGGGATCCCTGCAGTCATGAAATACTTGTTAGCTGAAGGTTTATTACATGGGGATTGTTTGACCGTTACGGGTAATACTATTGCCGAAAACCTAGCTGATTTACCCGGCCTTCCAGAAGAGCAGGACATTATTAGACCTTTGTCTAACCCCTTGAAAGAAACTGGTCACTTACAGATTCTTTATGGAAACTTGGCACCTGAAGGTTCAGTTGCAAAAATAACCGGTAAAGAAGGCGAAGTATTCGAAGGACCGGCAAGAGTTTATGAAGATGAATTTTCAGCCATAAAAGGTATCGGAGAAGAAGTACAAAAAGGTGAAGTTATTGTTATCCGTTATTCAGGACCAAAAGGTGCACCTGGCATGCCTGAAATGCTAAAACCAACTTCAGCGGTAATGGGGGCAGGTCTTGGAAAAGACGTGGCATTAATTACAGATGGTCGATTCTCTGGAGGTTCTCACGGTTTTGTTGTTGGACACGTGACACCAGAGGCATCGGAAGGTGGATTGATTGCCTTGGTGCAAAATGGTGACATGATTCGAATTGACTCTGTTACTAATAAATTGGAATTGAAAGTCGATCCGGCTGAGATCGCTAAGCGTAAAGCTGCTTGGATAAAGCCTGCTTACAGAGCGACAAATGGTGTTTTAAGAAAGTATATTGCCACGGTGAAATCTGCATCTCTGGGGTGTGTTACCGATGAAATAGACGAACTGTAGTCTCTAAGTATATTAGTTATTAATTTGTTATCTCAAAGGCCTGGCAGGATCCGTTGGCTTTTTGGGTACAAACTGCGTTCAATCTAAAAGTGTTCTGAGCAAGGCATGCCTCGTTTATATAGTTATTCTATGTAAACGAGGCGCAGGACGCTTTTAAATGGATTCGAAGTGCAATCATTGCTGAAAAACACACTAAAGATGAGCAGTCCCTAATTCACCACTTTCTCCTCTTCTCCACTCACTTTGTTAATATACTTGACGTAATTTTATGAGCAGAATTAACCACACGACCAAACTGCTTTTTAATACCTACCCCTTTATAGATTGCCTCTACACGCTGTCGATTTCTTTGAACGTTACTTGCATTAGTAATTTTCTGAGTAATTGTTTGCTTCAGCACTTCAACATTGAAGTGCTTTTTATTCAAGGCAACAGACAGTGCCAAGATGCTATCAGGCATTAAAAGCTTGTTGTTATAAGCGACAGCCTGACTAATTATTTTGGCCTTTGCTGTGGTCGCCTGATCCAGATTATAAGGTGGCTGCCACTCAGCAACGGGTTTAAGCTTATCAACTTGGTTAACAACGCAAATGACAGCGGGTTTCTTACGTGAAATATGCTTGGCATTTAAGTAAAAATTATCAAATTTTTCTTTCAGTTTTTTATCAAGATCCCGTGCCGGCTGATTTGCTTTTAGTACCCAAACTATCAGGTCTGCGTGGGTCATTTCCAAAAGCATCATTTTTTCTTTTTTGTCATTTCCATCCAAACCGTGGAGATCAACAAGGCGCACTTCTGCGTCATTCAGCGTAGCCGCATAGACAGTCGTGCCCTCAGTCGAAGGTAAGACATCCACTTCAGCAACCAGCTCATTTTTTAATACATTTATAATCGAGGATTTTCCAGCATTAGTTTGCCCGACCATCACAATACGGAGCGGCTCTAATTCAGAAGCTATTCTCCGTTGGTCTTTATCGGCAACGGTTGAAGTGGATAAATTCTCTTCATCGAAACTGCAACGTCCACTATATAAATCAATCGCAACACAAGACACTTCATCGAGTAAAGCCTGCTTTGCCTTAAGCTGCATATCTTCAAAAAAGCCCTTAGTCATGCAGGATGTTGATTGCTGATTGAGTAAATCAATCACAAACTTTGATGGATTTATATAAGCATTTTTAGCATGATTAGCCCAAACTGCTATGTTTATTGCTTTGCCGCCCATTTCACCATATTTATCATAAGCATCATAACCCGCTTTTAAGTGTGAAATTTTTAACGCTTCAATCGCGAGACCATATTTATAGAGTAATTTACGATAGCGTTTACTGACTTCTTCCAAGACCTTTAATCCTTCAGTAAGACTAAAATTCAATGCTTCTTTGTCGAACTCAAGGGCTATAAATTCAAGAATTTTGATGCCTGCAGCATCAAGATTTGACCACTCATTATTTTTCTCCAGTAACTCTCTAGAATATAGCTGCACTCGCGCCCAAATCAGCATTTCATTTTGAGACCAGTCAGCAGAAGCTTTGACTAATCCATCTTCAACCTTCTCTTCGGATGTAACCGTATTCTCTTGGTGTTGGCTATTTGAAACTCGACTCAGCAGAAACAATGGCAGGCTAATAATGAGAGTGCTGAGCGCAATAGTTAAAGAAAGCGCCAGAATATAGTCATATTTAATCGCTAGAAATAATCCAAACCCCATCATAGCCAACATCGGCAATACGGCAGAAATGACAGCAATGCCCCAGCGCCCGCCTGATAACTCAGATAATAGTAAAAATAGAGCTTTAATTTTATTCATAACCCGCGGCAGCCTTACCTTTTTTAAATGACTTTTTATACAAATTTTGCATTTCTTCATCGGTGGCAACTTCACCTTTACTTCTATGGTAAAAGTAATAACAAGCAGCTCGACCTAATCCATAGGTAGTAGCAAAACTCATTACGGCAGCGGCAACAGCCCCTGCTGTTTGCCCATACACTGGAATCAATTTAACAAATTGCCTTGCCCCAAACTTTGCTGAATATTGCAAAGCAAAGCCACTGCCTAATGTGCCAATAAATTCACTAAACGTTCTGGTGTTCCATTGCACACCATATTGCTTAGCTAAACCATGAAGCATTTTTGCCTGAATAGCAGCAACAGAAACCAATCCGACAGCGGGAATAAGATCACTTGCAGAAGCACTGCCCGCGTACCAAAGCACTTCATTTTTGACTTTATCAAAATTTTCGCCTTCAACCGTTGAGTGCTCTTTATCTTCAACTATCAAACCAATAACAGGTAGAAACTTTGTTAATGCCGAGATCAGCAATTGATAGTTGTGCACAAAACCATCTTCACACTCAAAGTCTACGGATACTGAGTCAAAATTCGCCCCCCAAATTTCACGTACTTGCCCCTCGTTAAAGGCAACCTGGCGCACTCGCTCAACTTCTTCAGACAGTAAAACAGCACTATGAATAAGCAGTAGGTGTTTAATCTTTTTATTTTTTTTAACTTCTTTTAGTGCGACCAAAACAGCACTCTGCTGTGGCTCATCAGCTTTCATCAGCACCACAAGCGCATTAACTGATTGACCGATCTCGGTTAGGTCTTGAGCCGGATCATAATCGGCTTCACCTAATCCTCTGGTATCCAAGAAGCGCATGACAGCCTTATCTTGTGGAAAATCATACGCAGAGGTGGTCATAGTGCATGGTTCAAAGCCATTTCCTACTTCTACGGAAGACAGACCAGTAACCGCTTGAATGAATAACGACTTCCCGGCGCCCGTTTTACCTAATAACCACAAAGTAGGTAAATGTTTGCGCTGAAGTTCATCAGCCTGAGCAAGGTCAGGGTTTTTAATGGGATTTATAAATTCTTTTATTTGATCAAACATTGTGAATTCAACTCGTTGAGGAGATTGATAGGATTTATATTAGGGTGATAGAAGGTTATTTACAGGGGGCTAATCAAAACAAGCCCGGACTGCTTATTTCATTCTATTGGTGGAAAAAAAATACAATAACAATTGAGACTGCAAATAAACTACCGTCACGGATGAGTCATAGTTTTATTGCAGAAAGCACACAATGACAACCAAACATAATATATTAAACATCTTTAAAATATTATTCAACAATAAAAAAGAAAAGAAAAAAAGTCACTTTGTGCCTATTTTCGCCTTCGAAAGCTGTCTTTCTTTAGCACTAATAGCGAGTTAACAACTTATTACATTGAAAATACTTTTGTTCCTATTATGTGTAGTTTTGTTCAATATCAACAAGTTGCGCCTGGTTTTGTTCACTTTTCAATGCCACATAATGATCACGCGGATGGAGAAAATGATTTTTTATTCAGCAGCTATGCTTATTGCAATTAAACGACAAAAAATGCCAGTCAGGTGACAGGCATTTTGATTAAAAACTAACAAGGTTATCGCCGTAACGCCCTGAATTATCAGATGGTCAGATGGTCAGATGGTCAGATGGGATAAGACTGAGCCTATAGCTTTCCCGGTCAACGCTTGAATCCGCATCTTACAATACAAAGCCCATCAATCTAGATTTGGCGGTTCGCTAACCTTTCCCAACTGAAAAATTTCACCTATATACAGATTTATCTTGGTGCACTGGATATCTTTTTATTGTTCTTTGGCTTTGAATTTTAGGTCATTGAAAATTTTAATATAACCACTTCAATTATATTAAAAATAGGGAATAAGTCTGTGCTTATTCCCTATTATAACCACAGCGCTTTATTGTACTGTTACCCCTGCAACACCAAAGCCACTATAGCCTCCGAATTCACCTACTGGATGGATATCTATATCGACTATGCCTTCAAATTCAATATCAACTTTTATAAAATGCCATCCATAACCTGAAGGCAGCTCAATAAATTCACTTTCACTGTTAATAACAAGCTCAACAAATGCTGCATCATGGCTCCAAACTGCTGCAATAAAATACACAGAAGCAGTATTTATTTGTTGACTAGCACTTTCAAGTTTAATTTTAGCACCGTTAGCCTCCTTCCAAGACATGCTTTGATAACCTGAATTTATTTCAGTTTTATCATTAATAAAAGAATACCTACCATCACGGTATTTTTGTTCACCATAAAAGGAGAAGTTTTGCAGAGAAGCATTAGAGAGTTCTTCATTACCCTTAATCGAGTTTGCAGTATAAAAAGTGACGTCTGTAGTATCAATGACTGCACCAAAATTTGTATCTATATCAACAAGAGCGGCATAGTTAAAAACAGAAGAGGCAACGGGAGTATTTGTTTCTAAATTTTCTTCATCAAAAACAATGCCAGCAAACATAACAGTGCTGTAACCAGAACGATCGGACTCTGTCGCTATATGGACAGGCACAGTGCCATCAAAAACAATATCAACTGTAAAGGAATGCCAAGCATAACCATAGGGAAGCGTAATAACCTCAACCTGATCACCCGCTGTTACAATAATATTAGATTGTTCGTCAGACCATACACCTGCTTGCATATACAAACGCGCAGTTTGTTCATTGCCCGTACCCTGTAAAACAAATGAGAGGCTATTATTGCTGTTAAATGCCATGCTTACATAGCCATTGTCAATTTCAACCCCTTTATTTTGGAAGCTAAAGTAATCTTTATCTGAATACCTTATTTTACCAACATTAGCAGTAAGACTAATGTTATCAAGCGTGTCTCTGGTATATTCTTGATTATATGTAATATCACTTTTAAAGGAATAAAGTGTCTTTTCACCAATCTCCAGATCATCTGATTGTGCAATAATCTCATGTGATAGAACAACTTTGCCGGTAAAATCAGCTGAACTAGTACCCTGTTCAATATCAGTACCCTGATCAGTACCAGTTTCCTGATCAGGATCTGTCACCGGATCAGTAGCAGTATCTTCATCTGGAATAAAATCAGTCGGTACTTGATAACATAATTCGTTTGAAGCTGCCCTTCCAGCTTCATTAAATGCTGTAATGCGATAGCAATATGCCTCATTGCTAACAAGATCTAAATCATTATATTCTTGGCTATTAACGGGTAATATCGTAATATTTTGCATCTTATCATCGCCTAAAAGGCGCTTTTCGACTAAAAAACCATCTTCATTTGATGAGTTATCATTCCAAGTAATATGTAAACTTGCAGATAGTACAGTAGGGCTGATAACTAATAAGAAAATTACAATTAGGCGGTTATAAATTAAATTGACTAGCTGACTCATTTTGTCTCCACAAAAGTGATCAAGCAGTTATTTATAATTTGCAAATTAAAAAAGATGATAAGAAGTGTTATCGCCTTGGTAACTCCGCTGCCATCGACTAAATAGTCAGTCAACAGGCCGGTGGTTTTGCGTATTAAGGTTTCCCTTAATTTGCTTTTTTCCAGCTGCAATATTTAAACAACTGAATGGAAATAACAGGATTGATTAAATTCGAGCATATTTAAACAGAAAAACGTACAAATTAACAGCAGAACTCATAGGCTGATCATTATTTTATAATGCATATATAATACCCAAAGGCATGTGCAAGTGCACTTTTACTAGTACTTTTTTACCGTATTCACCTTTTCAATAGTTATATTCCTAAATATAACTATAAAAAAAACAAGTGTTAAGATGATTAATAGTGCAGGTCGAGGTATTCGTAGAAGACATACTGAATTTTAAGTATCTTCAGCTAATGTGTGTGGAAAAAATTATAATAAATAGATTTAATCTTTAGATGAAGTTCCTGTTTTTTCTGCACGCAGCCATTTAAAATTACAACCAGGCAATAAAAATTCATGGAAATCACTCTCATCTGAATAACGCATAGGCGTGTGTGGCAGAGACTTCAAGTCGATCATTAACGGCAGTATCCTGAATGCAAAGAGACACAATTCTCAAACAGAAGCATTGTCGGTCATTGTGGACTTGATAATCACAAGCCAAAAATCTCGATAGTATGTTTAAAAAATTGTGCTTGAAAATACTAAGTTCGCTAAATTAAACCATCCAATCAATATTGTATAATTAACCTGAGATTGGGTTAATTATAAACATTAGCAAGTCAACGGGCTCTTTTTGCCGTAGTCGGCAAAAGTTACCGATCAAAGTTATTGAATAATTAGTTCGTTATACCAAGAGTGCTATCAACGAAAAAATAGTTAAGAAAGAGCGTATTAAGGGCAGTATTTATTTGATAGATAGAACAACATTTACACTACCAAATTCAATTGATATTTTAAAAAATGCACATCTACCGAAGCAGAAAAAAAACATCAAAAACAAGGGAGGAAAGGCTTCATGCAGTGCCATTCTGGCTAGGTCTTTCTATTTGCTAACCCACTACAGTTCACTGCTAGCAATTATTTTGTTGAATAACGACGCTTACCTATTATTACGCTAACTCATTGATAGGATTATGTTATGAATAAAGGAAAGCGAGTTAGTCACAAGCCAAAGCACGTTGTATAAAGGGGAGATTAGCTTCCCCATAAAATTTTTTCTCCGTTAATATATAAGTTCACAGCATCCCATTGCTGATGAACTGTTTCTAGGGTCTGTTGGCCTTTCGTGTGCATTTTTACAGCAATTTGTGCGTGCTTTACACAAGGCAGGGCCTGCGCAGTGTCGTTATTCTACATAAGCAGACGATAACGCAATAGAAAGTGCGCATAAATCTGGTCCTTAGGATTCATCTAGAAGCGTCCTGCGCTGCGTTATACGTCGTTTACATAGAAGAACTATGTGAACGAGGCATGCCTTGCTCAGAACACTTTTAGATTGAACAAAATTTGTACTCCCAAGGTCAACAGACTGTAGCAGACTTATACTTATAGGTATCCTATTAACATCCTGTGGTAATAGTTAAAATTCGCCTAAAACGCTTCTGCGCTTACAACTAAACGCAAGCAAAAAATGGTTGTGAAAAACCATACTCAAGGCGACCATATGTTGCTGAATTATCGCCTTATATAGAACTTTTCATGTAAAAATGTTCTAGGCAGCTAAAAAGACAGTCTGACAAACCTTCGCCGGTAATCAGTGAAATTGCAGAGAAACAATAAATTTTTCTGCAAACTATTCTGAGCAGCAAAGATACTCGGGCCTACGGGGAGGCATGATCTTCGAGCACAGTTTTTCCATTATCAAAAAATTCCGGTTCGCTAATTTCCGGTGCAGCGATCCAACCCAATGCTAGAGCTTGGTATCACACCTACTTTAACCAATATAACTGTTTCTTGTTCAACATAAGGGGTGTGCTCACTTAAGTGTGGGCTGCGAAGCCAAGTTCCTTGGGGATAACGACCATATTCATCAATAAACTCGCCACTGATAACAAATATTTCTTCACCACCAAAATGACGGTGCCTTTGAAAATGCTCGCCCTTAGGCCATTTAACCAGCGCAGTCGATTCTCCTTTATAGTGGTGAAGGGGCATAACTGACAAGCCACCGATTCCCGCTGACCAAGCTGTTTTTTGCGTATTTATCACAATATGCTGATCATCACCTGCTTGAAATTGGTGCAGTTTCACCAACAGCACACAGCCTTCTTTACTAAAAGGCGCGTGTTTAAATCCTTCAGGATTTCGAAAGTAACTGCCCGCATCATAATCGCCCGTGTGATCAGAAAAGGTACCTGACAATACCAGTATTTCTTCACCCAAAGGGTGATCATGCTCTTTAAAACTACTGCCAGGATCAAATTTAACCAAGCTGGTTGCATGGCCTCTTTCAGCGTCTTCTCTGGCTAAAGGCTTACGCCAAACACCTGTATGAGGACTGGCAACCCAAGGTTGAAGGTGGGTTTGAATAGCAACTTTATTGTCAAAATTCATATTTAACATCTATTTAACTCCATTTTGATGGTTGCAACTATTGTCTAAAAAATCATCATAGGTTAATAGCCAAGGTATCAAGTGGTTATTTTATCTACCAAATAGAGCATCAAATTAGTTAATACATAATACCACCAGCAATCATAGCAACAACCAATACTTTGCGGAAAATATGCATCTTATTTAAATCCTGAGGGCGCACCTAACATTCCAAAAGTGCATTGTTGATTTTAACCATCCGTTCAAAAAAGTAGCCCCCGAAACGAGCTGTAAATACCGAAATAAAAATCGTTCTATGACGAGTAAGGTGTAAAGGCAGACCCTATAGAGCCTATTCAACGCAAGATTTTTCCAATTCCTTAGTTCTTACTGGCGAAAAACGGCCCAATAAGTTCTAAATATGGTACTTGCTTTACACTAAGCGCACGGTTATTCTGATCCTATTTTATAGATAACAGATTAAAGTATTACGATGAAAAAGCAGTTTAGATTACCGATAATTCTTGATGGTGGAATGGGCCGAGAGCTTAAGCGCATTGGTGCGCCTTTTCAACAGCCAGAGTGGTCAGCTCAAGCGTTAATTGAATCCCCTCATTTTATCTCTCAAATACATCAAAGCTTTATAGAGGCTGGGGCTGAGATTATTACCACTAATACCTACGCATTATTGCCCTTTCATATTGGCGAAAAACGTTTTAACAAGCAGGGGGCTGACCTTATTAAGCTTGCCGCCAGATTAGCACGGGAATGCGTCAAGAGTCATCATGATGTGTTAGTCGCAGGTTGTATTCCGCCGGTTTTAGGCTCTTATCGGCCGGATCTATTTTCAGAGGAACAAGCAAAGCCATTGCTTGAGTTATTGATAAAAAATCAGGAAGCTGATGTGGATATTTGGTTAGCTGAAACCATCTCTTCTATCGCAGAAGCCTCCATGATCAAGGCCCGCACCCTTGTCACCGGTAAACCTACCTGGATTTCGTTTACCATTAAAGATGAAATAACCACTGAGCCAGCCCTGCGTTCAGGTGAATCTGTTTATGATGCGGTTAGCCAAATAGCAGGACAAAATATTGCGGCGATCTTATTTAATTGCAGCTGCGTCGAAGTAATGGAGGCTGCGCTTATCACCACTAAACAGGCGCTATCAGATCAAGGAATTGCAGATCAGGTTCAGTTAGGCGTATATGCGAATAATTTCCCTCCGATCGGTGAACTCCACCAGGCGAATCAGGATAATGGCGTCTCCGGCATAAGAGATGATGTTCCTCCGGAAAAGTACAATGAATTTGCATTATCCTGGATTAATGCTGGTGCATCTATTGTCGGTGGATGTTGTGGGGTTTCACCGGCACATATTAAAAAATTAGCAGAGCTTAAATTACGTTATAAGCCTATAACTCGATAGCTTGCGAGCTTTTGAGCTTTCGAGCTTTGAGCTTGCGAGCTTTGAGCTTGCGAGCTTTGAGCTTGCGAGCTTTGAGCTTGCGAGCTTCGAGCTTGCGAGCTTTCCAGCTTTCCAGCTTCGAGTTTTCGAGCTTCGAGCTTGCGAACTTCGAGCTTACAGCCTTACAGCTTTACAGCCCTATCACCTTAAAGCCTTATAGCTTTAAGGTGAGTCCTTCCTGAGACATCATCTGCTTAATAGAGTCACGTTGCAGCATGGCTTGTAGGTGGCGGCGTAGATTTGGAAAGTCCTGCGCACGACTGTCATAGCGGCTGCTCCAGTAAGCGACCATAAACAGATGAAAATCTGCGCCGCTTACTCGATCACCAAGAAGCCATGGGCCTTTGTTGCCTAGATCATCATTAATAATCGACCAGCAGCGGCTTAGCTCCTGGGTTGCTTTTTCCACCACCGAGGTCAAGTCGCTATCGCTACCGACGCAGTACTCTGGGTGGGCCCAGCGGTTGGCAGCTTCCTGCAAGGTGTTCGACATCCAAGTCAGGTACTGGTAATAACGGCCTCGTTGCGGTGAATGCAGTGCAGGTGCCAAACCGGCATCTGGGTGCTGGTCAAGCAAGTACATCAGGATCGCCGCCGATTCATAAATGACCTCGCCGCAGTGCGCTAATGCCGGCACTTTACCGTTGGGGTTAATTGCCAGATACTCCGGTGTACGCTGCATGCCTTTCGCCAAATCGATCTCAATCAACTGATAGGCTGCGCCCAACTCTTCCAGTATGGCGTGAGTGGCCATGTTGGCCCCACCGCGATCCCAATACAGTGTATAAATAGTACCTCTCCTTTCTGCAATTAAATGTACAACTGCTGAATATACACTGAAATGCAGCAACTATATCAGCACAGATTTTTTTGATAGATCACCTTGCCTCAGATTTTTAGTGAGCGCTGGCTTTGCTTACCAAATCCTGGGCTTGACGCCGTAAGATTCCTTCAGCACCCAGCCTAAGTGCTTTTTGTGCAAGTGATATGGCTTGATTATAAGCACCTGCCTGATAACGCAGTTCCCCTAAACGATAATAACTTTCTGGGAAACGAGGCGCTATTCTAAGCGCTCTTTCAAGAGATGAAGCGGCAGCCTCAGGCTCGCCATTTTGCACTTGTTGCTCAGCGCGCGTAAGCAAATAAATAACTGCAGAGGGCGCTTTGGCTGCGCTATCAACGGGCACTTCCTGAGGGGACTGCTGCACAGGTTCAGACGGAGTATCGATGACAACTGGCCGTTTATTTTCATCCATCGGTTGGGTGGGTATTGTGCCACAAGCAACCAACACCCATGGCAAACACATTACTGCGAATTTATTAAAAGAATTCATCATTTCCTCACATTTTATCTACTAATTTTTTAAACCAATCGATCACCTTTGCAGCTCCCTGCTGACAACGAATCTCTTGATCCGGCTCAGTGCCTACCAAAAAAGGTAGCTGGACGGTGTTCGTACAAGATCGCTGGCTGCCCTGGCCCGTCTCCCTATCAACCCACACCATTTTGATATTTTCAGGGGGTAAATTTTGAATAGGCAAGCGTGAACGCTGCCTGATAATATCAGCCCAGACACGCAACGCACCACTGGAACCGGTCAAGCCAGTACTGGTATTATCATCGTTCCCTAACCACACAACCGCCATCATATCGCCAGAAAAACCGGCAAACCAACTATCACGCAGATCATTGGTTGTCCCTGTCTTGCCTGCAACGGCGAAATCAGGTAATAACCACTCTAAAGACTTAGCAGTACCTTCATGGGTAACAGCCTGCATTGCATGACTCAACATATAAATAGATGCAGCATCAAAACGTTTATCAACTTCCAGCGGGTAACTGGTCAATAGTTGACCTCCAGGCCCTACAACTGCATTGATAGCCATTAAGGGCGTATAAAAACCATCAGCAGAAATCGTCTGGTATATCTGCGCGACCTCAATCGGCAGCAGATCCACCGCTCCCAGGGTGACCGAAGGTAATGCGGGAAAACGCTCCTTCACCCCCAAACGATGCACAGTATCAACCACCTTATCCACTCCGATAGTATTACCTAAACGCGCAGTGGCCTGATTATAAGAGTGGGCCAGCGCTTTATATAACAACACATCACCATGGTCCTCAAGATCATAATTTTTCGGAGCCCACTGATCGCCATTAGGCAGCTGTAATCTATATTCATCATCACTTATCGGTGTCGCGAGAGTATAACGTTCCGGCTGTTCAAGGGCCGTCAAATAAACAGCAGGTTTAAGTAATGAACCGATTGGACGGCGAGCATCTAGGGCACGATTAAAACCCGCATAACGCCCATCTTTTCCGCCCAGAACGGCGATCACGGCACCGGTGTTCGGCCTTGTAATAACCACAGCCCCCTGCAATTCATTACTCTTTTCACTGGACGCGTGTTTGGCAATATTAGCGGCCAGGCTTGACTCGGCACTCATCTGTACCAGCGGATCAAAATGGGTGAAGATTGCCAGTCCGCTGGAATTAAGATCTTCTTCTTTATAGTCGCGCTGCAACTGTCGGCGCACCAGATCTAAGTAAGCCGGATAGCGTCTATTACTTGCAGCACTAGTTCCACCAATACCCAACGGACGTTTTTTAGCTTTCTCCGCCAAATCAATATCCAGACGTTCTTCGCGAACGGCAATATCTAAGACCAGATTTCGACGTTCCAAAGCCCGCGCAGGATTACGCCAAGGGTTGTAATAACTTGCTCCCCTGACTAAAGCCACCAGCAACGCCTGCCGCTCTATCGATAGATCAGACAATGGACGATTGAAATAATACTGGCTTGCGAGGCCAAAACCATGGATCGACCTTGGGCCATCCTGACCAAGATAGACCTCATTAATATACCCCTCTAAAATTTCCGATTTACTGAAATGCAGTTCGAGCAGTAAAGCCATCACAGCTTCTCGCGCTTTACGGGTTAACGTTTGCTCTGAACTGAGGTAATAATTCTTAATCAGTTGCTGAGTCAACGTCGAAGCTCCCTGAGAGATGCCACCCTCTTTAATATTGGCTATTAATGCGCGCACAATACCGCGCGGGGAAATACCAAAGTGACTGTAAAAGCGGTCATCCTCGACAGCGACGAGCATATTTTGTAACGATTCAGGTACTTCAGAAAGCTTAACCAACAAACGATCTTCATGATGTGAAGGGTAAATACCACCGATGGCAAGGGGCTCTAAACGCAATAACTGCGCACCATCATTACTAACGAGTTGAGAAACCCTGCCGTCTAGTATGTGGACAGCAACCTGACGGGCAGGCTCAAAGTCATCACTAAACTGAAATCCAGGCGTATAGATATTAA
This sequence comes from Psychromonas sp., assembly GCA_047629075.1. Lineage (GTDB taxonomy): Bacteria > Pseudomonadota > Gammaproteobacteria > Enterobacterales > Psychromonadaceae > Psychromonas. The sequence goes on from JBLHWW010000023.1 coordinate 23,768, forward strand.
CGGTATTATCAATAATGCGGGCTTGCCCGGGATTTTCAATACGATATACAAAACGATAACCCAACATGCCTAACTCTGTTTTGAAGTCTTGGACAGTGAGCGGTGCTCCTACATATAACTCTAAAGGCCGCGCATAAACCGTTGCTGGCACAGACCATTTTTTACCAGTAAAGGTAGCTCGAATGGTGGAGTCAATATATATGATGGCCATCAGTGCAATCACCGATGCAACTATGAGCAACTTCCACCATAATGCCAATTTGGATTTTTTATTGTGAGTTATAATGGACACACCTACCTCTTTTTGACGCCACTAAAGCCTGACATTTTTGCTAAAAGCACGTTTATACGCATAAACTGCTTCAGGATTTTATTTATAACAGAAGATACCCAACATGACATGTATCAAGAGATGCAGGAACCCAATATTGTTTACTTCTAATTGCGCTTTAATGATGCTTATTTTTTATTTCAAAAATATTATACCTGATATAGCAGAGTGAATATAACGGTTATCATAATAAGCCCTGTTTCGATCGGCCGAGTGATCAAATAATCTGGTCAAAAGCCCCCTAATTGAGCGTTGTTTTCACCCGAAAAATTCAGATTAATGAGAAAGTTATGCCCGTTAATCAGAGCTGTTAAAGCGATCCTAATAATCTCCCAATATGCCATGAAAAATATATTTTTGTCGGATACTAAGCGCAATCAGAAAATTATCGATGCAGGCCGACGACTTGACTCAATATGTGCTACCGAAAATAGTCCCAAAAGTGAAGGAGATTTGATAATGGCAGCAAGCACATTGCTAGTAATTCGCATCGTTATTGAATAATGCCAGGACACTACCACCCTATTGAAATTAAACTTGATTGACGGGAATAAGATGACGCCACTAATCACACTGTACTGATTAAGTCACGGTCAATATTAAGCAATAAGGTAGCCGATCCTTATGGCTAATCGGGTGATTTTTATGTCTGGCAGGCATCCATTTTAGCCGGCATAGATGAATTGGGTCTTATGTACAAAACCAGGTCGAAACTAATTGATCTGGTTCTGCTTAACGCCGGAAAACTTAGCCGTTTTTAGGGGGATCAAAAGCGGTTAAGGGGTATACCTCTCCCGTGTATTTCTCGATTTTGACCAATGTTGAACTACCAACGCAGCCGTTTGCTAATTGCGATGTTGGAATGTCGTGAGTCAAAACGTTCACTGAACCGTTTTTATCAATACCACCAGCTTGATGAAAATCAGGCCATGCACCTTCATGTATACAAACAGCTCCCGGACGGATATTGTCCGATACCACCGCCCCAACCAGCACTTCCCCTTGGTCATTGAATGCACGCAGCAGATCACCGTCTTTAATTTTTCGCGAGTCAGCATCTACTTTATTAATCCAAATCGGTTCACGATTCTGGATAGCATAGGTCTCTCTCAACTTGGCATAATTAAGCTGACTGTGCAGTCGCCCCGCTGAATGTGAAGACATTAATTGCAACTGGCCATCTTTTGCCGTGCCGGCAAACTGATCCGGTGCAATCCAGGTAGGGTGAGCAGGGCAATCCGCATAATTAAAACCTTCAATAGTTTTTGAATAGATCTCAATTTTACCGCTGGGTGTACCCAGTGCATTAATCACCGGATCTTTTCTGAAATCGCCGTAGCGAACAAATTGCTCATTTTTAGGATTAGATTTCATTTCTATATGCTCGTTTTTATCCCAAAATTGAGCGAATGTCGGCATCAGTATTCTTTGCCTGCGCGCGGCTTGCTGCGCTTGGTCATAAAAGTCTTTTAACCAGTAGATTTCAGTTTTATTGTCTGTATAGACTTCCCGCCCGCCCGGTTTGAGCAGTTCCGCCATATCGGCAAACACATCAAAGTCGTTACGCGCTTCGAATTGCGGCTCGATTGCCTGCTTCATCGGTAGCAAGTGCATATTACTGTAATCACCGGTCATGGTCATATCATTACGTTCAAATACGGTTGTGATAGGCAATACAATATCCGCATGTTTTGCCGCTGCCGTCCAGTAGGGCTCTGAGATAACAATCAGTTCAGGGCGTTGCCATGCTTTGATAAGACGATTAGTATCCTGATGATGGGTAAAGTTGCCCCCCCCTGCCCACCAAATCATTTTAATATCCGGATAGGTTAATTCATGGCCATTATGCTGGAATTTTTGTCCTGGATTCTCCAGTGCAAAAACAATATTCGCCACGGGAAAACTATTAACCGCACCCGATATTGCCCAGTCATTACCGGCAGAAGAAGCGCCCGCGATAGAAGAGGATATTGCGGGAAGTACGCCGCCGTCCCGGGTTGGGCTGCCACCATTTGAATAATGGTAAGATAATCCAAAACCACCGCCCGGCAGACCAATTTGACCGAGCATAGAAGCGAGTGTAACCAGCATCCAATGCTTCTGCTCACCGTATTGTTGACGCTGTATTCCCCAGCCGGACATCAGCATAGTGCGGTTTGCACTGAATACGTCCGCTAACGCTTCTATTGTAGTGGCGGGTACACCACATATATCTTCTGCCCATTCAGGCGATTTAGGGGTATTGTCTTTTGTCCCCAGCAGATACTCTTCAAAAATATCATAACCTGTCGCGTACTTGTCTAAAAAGACTTTGTCATGCTTACTTTTTTTAACCAGAGAATAGGCAACACCGAGCATCAGAGCGACATCTGTTCCGCCATGAGGCGCAACCCAATCGACGTTATCGCCAAAGAACTGAATGGTTTCAGAACGCATCGGATCGATGGCAATAATCTTTTTACCCGATTTTTTAAGATCATTAAAAAATTCAATACCTGCTTCATCAGTACTTGTCCAGGCGATTTTCAATGTGTTAATCGGGTTCATTCCCCATAACACAACAACATCAGAGGTTTCCAGAATAACCGGATAAGTGGTCTGTTGCTCATAGACTTCAATAGTCCCCATTACATGGGACATAATCACCTGCGATGCGCCCGTTGAGTAATCACCGATGTGACCGGAGTAACCTCCCGCCATACCCATATAACGCTGCAGTAATGTTTGCGCTTTATGCAGCACACCACTTGAACGCCAGCCATAGGAGCCAGCATAAACGGCTTCCGGGCCATTCTCTTTACGTATTCTCTGTTCCTGATCGTGGATCAGCTTTAACGCTTTCTCCCAGCTGACGCGGACAAATTGATCATCCCCACGTTTCCCGTCGGGTACCCCGGGATTGGCTAAAAACCCTTTACGTACCATAGGGTATTTTACCCGGGCTTTGGTGTGCGCCATATCCGGCGCTGTTGTTTGTAAATCATTCGCGATTGATTTTTGCAACACCCCCGTTGAAGAAATTATTTTTCCGTCTTTGACTTCGACAGCCATTGCGCCCCAATGGTTTGCGGTTTGAATACTGCGGCCTAGACTTGAAGCCCAAGCTGAGTATGGCAGTAAAGAACCGAAGGCAAAGGCACCAGCTAATGTGCCTGCACATTTCATAAATCCGCGCCGTGATATATCAGTCATAATATTATTCCTTACATATTTTTATAATTCATGTGTATTATCGGTTGAATCTTTCGCATTACTTTGTAAAAACTTAGTCAGTATCTGCAGATTCAACACACTGATATTAGTTCTTTCACCCATACTTTTTACAACGGGAGCCCAGGCATTAACCGTAAAGTGATCTGGCGGAATTTTAGAGTGGCAGGTTGAACAATAAACATTATCAAGCTGATCGGCATAACGCCAAAGCGGTTTAAGCTTGTCTAATACAGGCTCGTTTATCTCAGCTGTTAATGAAGCGCTTGCCCACTGGTTACCATAGATATCTTCTTTGAAGTCACCCAGAACAAGTTTGCCAATACCTTCTTCGCTCAGTAACGCGATGATCGCGCGCTGTCCCTCTGCGATATACATTACTTTTTCAGCCCCTTTCATTTGGTAACCATTAATTTGCACAGTGCGCTTGTCGCTATCACTGCTAATCACCTGCAGTTCAGTCGCCGGCAGAATAGTACCCAGGCTGCCCATGCCGATAGATTTGAAGGGATAAACGGTAGCGGCATCCTGAGATGTTTCTGCGGTGAGTGCCGACAGCGCATCAAATGCCTTACTATCAAGTTTTATTTCCGGCGCAAAATGTGCGACCCCCTTATGACAGTCAATACAAGTCTGATTATTTTCATCTCCATAGGCATGCATTTTCATTGCATTTTTTGTTTGTTCATAGGGATCCATTGCGTCGCGGTTGTGGCATGAACGGCAGGTAGAAGAATCGTTTGCCCGCAATGTGGCCCAAACGGATTCAGCCATTTCCAGACGGTGGTTTTCGTATTTTTCAGGGCTGTCTATTCTGCCGGTAATGAATTCATGGTAAACATCTTTAGAGGCACGAATTTTAGTAATCAGGTAGTCCAATGGTTCTTGGGGGATATGACAATCGGCACACTCCGCACGGATCCCTTTGTTATTAGTGAAGTGTTTTGAAACTTTGTATTCTTCATAGGCGCGATCCATGGTATGACAGGAAACACAGAATTCTGTTGTTGAGGTTTTATTAAGGACGTAAGCGCTCCCCCCTAAAGTTATCATTCCTATCACTGCACCAATCAACAAGATTAAAATGATTATTTTTTTATTCATTGTTTTACCTCTTAATTAATTCCATTTAATGAGGTAAATTTACGCCCAAATAACATCGCAGTAAAAGTGTAAAATCATCTTTAATGGATCAATCACACTCTTTAAAAAATTTATCACAGTATAATTGTTCTACATCAATTTTAGAGTGTTTTCAGATCGAAAAATAAGCCAACAAAAAACAATAAAAAGGAAAAAGCAAAAATAAGTAGCATAAAAAATAAGGTGGGGGGATCACAATGGCTGGATTGGCCTGCCTGGTCGGGATAATCAGCTATCAAGCGCTGAAATACTCATGGCTTTAATATAGGCAAAAACATTTTGACCAACCTCTAACGTTAATTCATTTAACGATTTGATGGTTATTTTAGCCAGTATTTTTTGGCTACCCGTGCTTAAAGTTAATAATACACTGCTGGTCGGCAGCGCTTCTATTTGTTCGATTCGAACGCGCAAACAGTTTTGCAGTGAACTGCATTCCAGTTTTTTGGTCGCAAGAATCACATCTTTACTTTCAATTTTGATTTGAATATCCTGCAGGCTAAGCGGTTTTTCCATCGCGACAAGCACCACCTGCCTATCAATTAAACCGTGCAGGACAGAAAACTCATCATCCCAATGGACAGCTTGTACATTGACCATTAAACCTGAATGGTTATGTTTTGCTAAGCTTAAATTTAGATTTAAAAACAATGATTGGGGATCACCAATACTTTCAATCTCCCCCTGATTCATAAGGATCATGGTCTGGCTCAGGTAAAAAACTTCCTGCATTGAGTGGGTAATATAGAGAATCGGAATTTTTTTACTGAGCTTTTTGATAAAGGGTAATAATAACTGTCTGCTGTGCTGATCT
>JBLHWW010000024.1:0-28073 GCA_047629075.1 Psychromonas sp.
GCATCACAGCCTGTTTATGTTTAGGTGCTCATGCATTCGCCGTTGCATTGGCTTTTAAACAAGGCATAAAACAGGAAATTTAGCATCACAGCCTGTTTATGTTTAGGTGCTCATGCATTCGCCGTTGCATTGGCTTTTAAACAAGGCATAAAACAGGAAATTTAGCATCACAGCCTGTTTATGTTTAGGTGCTCATGCATTCGCCGTTGCATTGGCTTTTAAACAAGGCATAAAACAGGAAATTTAGCATCACAGCCTGTTTATGTTTAGGTGCTCATGCATTCGCCGTTGTATTGGCTTTTAAACAAGGCATAAAACAGGGTATTTCAAACATGATGGATGTAAAATAAAAAGACCCAATAATGGCATAAGCTATTATTGGGTCTCTTATAACCGACTAAACAACAGTTCAGGTGCCGATTTGGCTGTCATTAAAACAGCCATGGGAGAATAACGTTTTTCTACAGAGTAACTGTTTTACCCGATTTCATTGACTGCAGCGCAGCTTCAGCCAGCACTAAAGCAAACTCACCATCAACACCGCTACATGCAGGCTGACAGCGCCCTGCTAATACATCTGCGAAATGCTGCCATTCGGCAATATAAGCATCTTCATAACGCTCTAAGAAGAAAAGTTGAGGTTTAGCACTGACACAACCCGTTGGCCCCCAATGCTCGACTAAATTCTCTTTCATATTACCTGCTTGTAATAAACCTTTTTCACCATGCAGTTCTAGTCGTTGATCATAACCATAACCTGATCGGCGGCTATTGGAAATAGTGGCCAGTGCCCCTGAAGGGAAATGCATCACAATCACTGCGGTATCGATATCACCCGCTTCACCAATGGCAGGATCAACAAGACAACTGCCGTGCGCTGTGATCGACAACGGATCTTCCCCAAGAATGAAGCGCGCCATATCCAGATCATGAATAGTCATATCACGGAACATACCACCCGAGACGTCGCTGTATTCAGCAGGCGGTGGTGACGGATCACGAGACGTAATTAAAAGGGACTCGGCTTTACCCACAATCCCTGCGCCAAGCTGTTCTTTTAACTGGCGAAATTGCGGGTCGTAACGGCGATTAAAACCAACTAACATAGGCACATTATGTTTTTCAACAACGGATAAGCAATCCCTTACCCGGCTAAGACTCAAATCAATCGGCTTTTCACAGAAGATAGCTTTACCATTGATGGCAGCCAGTTTGATTAAATCGGCATGGGTATCGGTTGCTGAACAAATACAGACACCCTGTACGTTTGGATCGGCCATTGCTTCTTCAATGGACTGAATTTTGGCCTGATAACGAGCGGTTAACTTTTGTGCTCCTTCTAAATAAGGGTCAATAACTGAATACAAATTTGTTTCAAGGTTATTGTTAATATTTACAGCATGTACTTGACCAATACGGCCCGCACCAAATAAAGCGATGTTGAACATGTCAACTCCTTAGCAAGTAGAATGCACTGTTCTTAGATCTAAACAGCGCACGTTTGAATGCTGCAACAGCATTCAGTGAGTGTTGGTTTTCTATTTTGAATGCAGCTTTGCGTAAGCCGGTGTATTTATCCATTGGTGATCCAGCTCCCAGGTGAACAACCACTTACGGGTTGGGCCAGCCATCACGTTCAAGTAATAATTATTGTACCCAGCCAAGGTCGCCACCGGGTGATAGCCTTTTGGCACTTGTACCACATCTTTGTTGTATACCGCCATACATTCGTCGAGACTGCGATCATCGGTATAGACTCGCTGCATGCAAAAACCCTGTGCAGGTTGAATACGGTGGTAATAAGTTTCTTCTAAATAGGTTTCATGTGGCTGTGCATCATTATCATGCTTGTGGCTGGGGTATGAGCTGCTGCAGCCTTCATCGGTAAACACTTCGACCACCAGTAAACTGTCTGCCGGTTTATCATCGGGCAGAATATTGTGGACATAACGCTGGTTTCTGCCGACACCGCGTTTCTCAGCCGCAATATCATCGGGCGCAATCAGGCGGGTGGCATGGTTCCCTTTGCCGGGAGCCTGGCAGACCGCCAATTCGAGCATGGTATCAGCGACCACGGAATACGCTTCATTTGGCGCAATATACACAGCATATGGTTTCTTTTTTTCAAAGGGATCCATGCGATCACCAATATGCTCAAATGCCATGGTCGAAGTGGTGATACTGGCTTTACCTGCGACTAATACCAGACATACTTCATTGTTCGTCGCGGGCATGTTGATACGTTGACCCGCTTGCAGCTCATACACTTCAAACCCGACATACTGCCAACCCGCTGAAGCCGGCGTGATAGATTGCGTCTTACCTTGCGCATTTGGCGATTGGTATGCCGACAACAATGGAGACAATGGAGAGCGTATTGACATGATGCACCTCTTCCCTTTCACGACAATAAATTGGATCGTGTTCCTGATCACAGAAAATGGGATAATAAATAATTAAAAATAAATTCCAAATTAATGACTATTTGGAAAATTTGTTTTGCGAGTAGATTAACAGCGCCACCATTAATCATTCACAGCATTAACAGGCACGACTTGGCATTCAACTATCAAACAACAGCCACAAAATGAAAAATAATTATCAACATAATCATCACCCACAAAGACCCGTAGACCCATCATAAACTGACGAAAAAGATATTACCACACCTAAACCCACAGAATAATCACTCAAAACAATAAAGTAAGAAGCAGATCACGGAAAATATTTTTCACTAAGTACAGAATTACCATCTACAATTTACGCCAATAAAGCACCCGCTAAATGGCACATAAATGAGGGATATTTAATGCGCTACGCACTGCACGGAATGTGTTCATTACATAACAATATTATCAGCGACATTCGCTTAGCCAAAGAAACTGGCTACGACGGGCTTGAAATTCATACGGATAAATTATGGCGTTATATTAATGCAGGACTCACAAGCCAAGCCTTCAAACTTTGCCTAGACGAGGCTAAGATCACGCCATCAGCAATCGATATCATTGGCAGTGTCGAAAGCACTGGAACAGAAGCGCAACGCCAATTGTTTAAAGAGACAGAAATACTGTGTCAATTCGCCAAAGACATTGGCGCACCAACTATTCAATTGAATGCGTTCGAAGCGCTCACGGGTTTGTCCATCGAAGACAATATTCGCATTACCGCACAAAACATACGCCACATCGCGGATATCGGCAAAGAACACGGCATTCGTTTTCAATACGAAGGGGCAGCATGGACTCCCATTGCGACACTGGATCATTATTTCCAGCTTTATGATGCGGTGAACCGTGATAATTTCGGTTTTGTCTTAGACACCTGGCATTTCTGGGCTGGTCGCGGGGCAACACCTGAGCAGATGGCTAAAATTGACAAGGAACTGATCTACAATGTGCATTTATCAGATGGTAAGCGTCCAGATCTCGGCAGCCCTTGGGTAGATGAAAAATTGTTACGTGGCTATCTGTTAGGTGAAGGTGATATCCCGCTGCAAGAATGGGCAGATGCAATCAAAAGTACCGGTTACGATGGTTTCTATTCCGGTGAATTCCTCAATGATCAGTTGTGGGAAGCGGATCATTATGAAGTTGCTAATAAGATGCTTGCGGGTATGAAACGTCTGTTATAACTTTGTAGAAATGCCGATTAGGGCGCAGCAGAAATAGCTCGAAGGCTAGAATGCTCAAAAGCTGTCTGCTGTCAGCCGTCAGCTCGAAATTCGAAAGCCCGTAGGGTGCGCTCCGCGCACCAATTACCCGCTTGCGGTACATAGAATGCTGGAAAGCCCAAAGCTAGAAAGCTAGAATCCCAAAGCTCGAAAACCGGTAGGGTGGGCTCCGCGCACCGATCACCTGCTTGCGCTGCATAGAATGCTGGAAAGCCCAAAGCTCGAAGCTCACCCCCTACCGGCAACATAATACCGACAAAAACTTAATATAATGGACACAAAAAAACCGACATAATGTCGGTCTGTTTTTCTGGGGAAATAATGACAAAGCCTATTCTATAGGGCCTATTTAATTTCGCGGCACATTAAACTAACCGCTAATGACTGTGCTAAATACATAGAGCTGCTAAGTGAACGGAAGCCCATTATCTCGCCCTCTATCACTTCAAAGCAGACATTCATTTTACTGGCTTGCGCGATCATTTGATTATCTGTTATTGCAACAATTGGCACCCCTTTATTAAAGGCACTTTCAATCATATCCCCCGTTTCAGGCGCATAATTTGCGAAGGTCACCGCCACTAACACGTCGTTTTTATCCATATGGTGTCCCATACCTGTCTGCATCCCACCAATATCACTCAATAGCACAACGTTATTATCAGAGTTCACTAGGGCATACCACAGATAAAAGGCAATGGGGTAGGCACGACGTACACCATGAATATAAATCGTATTGGCTTTGTCCATTAAAGCAACGGCACGCTCTAATTTGTGCGGTGATAAAGACATTTGCAGTCGTTCCAGCGCTTCAGTATTAGCCGTGCCAAAATCCTGAAAAATAGCCAAGGGAGATTCAGCCACAACGGTGTCTTTTTCGCGCGCCTGGAGCACTCGTTGTTTGTAATCACGAGGCCGGTTTAGATACTGATCGCGAAACAGAGACTGCATTTGGCTAAAGCCACTAAAGCCCATAGTGTTGGCAAAACGGCTTAAAGTAGATAATGGTACCTGCGCCTGCTTGGCAATTTTTGTCATGGTTTCGACAGCCACAAATATTGGCTCGGCCACCATAAAATCAGCTACCTGCTGCAAACGCTGACTGAGCTTGTCATGCCGTTTAGCAATAAATTCTTTAAGCGTATCCAGATCGGTGGGTACTACAATACTATCAACTTCCATATCTGGCCTCTCTCTAATTTTTAATATCATATTTTAAAATAATAAATCCCCCAACTCAATGCGCTGGGGGATTTATTTTATGATAACAATTCGAAATTGCGAATCGTTTCTTCGGTCACGTAGGGCATGGCTTTTTTCATGAAATAAATACGATCGAACTTTTCTGGTTCCTTATTCATACAATCACGCAGGTTATGTCCAAGCGCCTGACGTAAACAGGTACCAACATTAAATTTTGATACGCGAGTTTGTTTTAACTTTTGCATATCTTCATCACGAATACCACTGGCACCATGAATCACCAGCGGAATAGTCACTTCAGCCGCTATTTTATCTAATAAAGTAAAATCAATAATAGAGGTTGGTTCGGTTAAACGGTGAACATTACCCACGGAAATCGCCACACAATCAGCCCCACTCTCGCGTGCAAAACGCCCTGCGTCAGCGGGCTCTGTATCAATGGTTTTAATGTGGTCACGGCCTTCCTGATAGGGCACCGAGCCAATTTCACCTTCGACCGATGCACCCAACGCATGCGCTACATCGGCAACGATACGAGTACGGGCTATATTTTCTTCCAGCGGCAATTGTGAGCCATCAAACATAACCGAACTAAAACCGGCTTTTAATGCACGAAAAATAATCTCTTCTTCGTATGTATGGTCCAAGTGCAAACACACGGGTACAGTGCTGTTAGTGGCCAAATTCAGAAACATGGCCGCGGCCGTTTCAACCCCGTAGAAATCCACTACATCTTTATTACAAGCAAGAATAACCGCCTTATTCACTTTTTCTGCCGCTTCCACCACGGCACGGGCATCTTCATAACCGAAGACGTTAAAACAAGGAACTGCATAGTTAGAGGCTGCGGCAGCAGGCAATATATGGTTTAAATTTACAAGCATAAAATATCCTTTTTATTTAAATTTGGCGATCATATCTTTGATACCCGGAATAGTTTCCACTTGATACTCGTGGTGCGGGTCAAAGTGCTGAATCAGGGATTTTGACGTTTTGCCAACGATGACAGTAAAGTAGTACATTTCGTAACCTGGAGCTGCGACGCTTGGGTGATAACCTTTATCGATAGCAATTACAGAGCCCGTCCGGACATGGTAGACAGGGCCAAAATCATCTTCGTGTTCATACAAGAACTGCGCACCAAAGCCAAAATCAGGGTTAAAACGGAACTGGTAAACTTCTTCGTAGAGTGTCTCTTTACTGCCGTCTGCTTTGACACGATCCTGATCGTGTTTGTGCGGTGGAAATCCTGACCAGCCACCTGCACCGACAGTAAATAATTCACTGACCAGTAGACGACCACGTTTATCCGCATTGGATTGGCCTAGTACGTGCTTAATTTTACGGTGGGTTTTTGTGTCATCGGAGCCATATTGGATCATATCAACACTATCGGCACGTTGGCAGAAAGGTTCGAGAGATTGCTCAAAGCGCCCACCGCCAATCATCAGATCGGCGCTTTCACTGACACAATCGATGTCCGCAGTATAACCAAGCGGTACATAAACGGATTCCGGGTCGCCTTCCCATACCGACGCACGTTGACCAATATTATCAAATATAACGGCGTCATCTTGGCCATTACTGACGGTGATACGGCAGGTACCACCGGCCAACACTATCACTGACTCATAACCTTCGACATAATGCTGATGCTGCTCGCCTTGCTGGAGTCGCACCTGATTAAAATAACACATTGGCGTGACGTCATCCTGTACATCGACGATCGGCTGATTTTTATTGTTATACGGTGGAATATGTTTACCCATGGTAATTTTCTCCTTACGGGTTAGCCGCGATAGCGGCCTAACCAAGATAGTTTTGCGGTGAATGAAATAGCGAATCTGAGTAATATATAAATATTGGATCGACCGTCGCGCCGTAAACAGGCGGCGGGCTTAAATCTCATTTTAAAGGTACTATTCTCTCGTTGAAATAAATTCAAACAACTGCTCTTTGCTTGGCATAGCTTCAGTACAACTATTACCGCTGACGTTAATCGCTGCAGCGGCAGAGCCATTCTTTACCCCCTCTTCGAGTTCACCACCGTTAACCAGTGTCCAAATCAAAGCGCCCGCAAACGAGTCGCCAGCACCAAATGGCTTTTGAACATCTACCGGGAAAATACCCTGCTGAAACTTGTCTCCATTTTGGCAGTAGACTTTCGAGCCAAGTTCACCCGCTTTGATAACAACGACTTGTGTATTGGATCGCAAAAAACGTTCACCGGTTTGCTGGTCATCTTTATTACCGGGTGCCAATACCGTTTCCATCATGTCAAATTCTTCTCGATTACCGATCACTATGTCCGACAGGCCAGCGGCAATGCCGTAATAAATAGAGGCATCGGTATCGGTGCGCCACGAGTAAGGACGGTAATCTACGTCTAACACTACTAGGGTATTACTGCGCCGAGCATGGTCCATGGCAATTAACGTCGCTTCGCGGCTTGGACTTTCCGATAATGCGGTACCAGTCACCACCAGCACTTTTGCACTGGCAATATACTTAGGATCAATCTGTTCAGGCTTAATAGTCAGGTCCGATGCATTATTACGGTAAATAAGTACGGTACAGTCAGTCGCTTTCATTTCCGCAAAAGCCACCGAGGTACGTGAGCCGGATCCGTCGGTCATCATTCCATCAAGATTGATGCCTTGCTCGGTCAGATAACGGCAAACATAGCCCCCGAATGCATCGTCAGCAACGCAACCAATAAATCCAGTTTTCCCCCCAAGTTTACTGACTGCGACGGCAATATTGGCTGCAGAACCGCCAACAAACTTATCAAAGCCCGAAATATCTGCCATATCCGTGTTTGACTCACGAGCGTAGAGATCCACGCCCGCACGACCTAATACAATGGTATCCAGCGGACGGTTTTGCTCAACTAAAATCTTTGTCATGCTTCGCCCCTATTTATATTCAACCCATGCCGCATTTTGGTCGGCTGACTCAACGCACTTTTCACACATACGTACGCCTTCAATACCCGCATCGATTCCCGGGAACCAAATGCTCGCAAGCGCTTCCTGATCATTACGGTTTGCAGCATCAAATACCAACGCAAAACGGTGGTACAAGTTTGCCCAGGACTCGAAATACCCTTCAGCATGGCCGCCACCAACACGATTTGCACCTACCCCTGAAGCATCTTGGTACAAGTAACCCATACCACGCTCTAAAATACGTGGCGCCTCGCCCTGAATTTCATAACGCAGTTGGTTTGGTTGTTCATCCCACCACTCGATAGAGGCAAGCGAACCGACTACCCGAATTTTTTGCTGATGCATTGCACCGGCATTGACTGCTGATGCCCATAACGTGCCCACGGCGCCGCCTTTAAATTGCATCATCACGTGGGCGTTGTCCTCGAGTGGTGTGCGTGAAGCAATGAAGCTTTGACGCATGCACGACAGGCGATCCACCTCCAGACCCGTTATTACTTCACATAAGTTGAATGCGTGCGTACCAAGATCCCCCAGCACATAGGTTGGACCCGCTACAGCGGGGTTGACACGCCACTTCAATGACGGATCGTTTTTTTCATATTCTTCGTTATGGAAACCGTGAGCAAAACGCATGTTAATCACACGAATTTCACCAAGGTCGCCGCGCTTAACCATTTCACGCGCTTGTTGCACCATTGGAAAACCACTGTAACCATACATCACAGCAATCAAACGATTATTCTGAGCAGAGAGGGCTTTTAGCTCCTCGGCCTCGGCCGTTGTGAAGGTGATCGGTTTTTCACACACCACATGCAAACCAGCTTCAAGTGCAGCTTTACACATTTCATAGTGAGTCGAATTAGGGGTTGCAATGGAGACCGCCTGAATCCCGTCTTTGCGCAGTGCTTCAGCAGTAAACATCTCCTGGTAATTGCTGTAGCAGCGATCCGCATCAACACCCAAACTGGTACCAAAGTCACGGCAACGATCAGCGTTCAAATCAAAGGCACCTGCGATCAGCTTAAACAAGCCGTCACGCTGGGCTGCGTTGCGGTGTGAGTAACCAATTTGGCTACCACGACCGCCCCCGATCATCGCCCAACGTAGGGGTTTTTCAAAGTGAAATTCTTCATTAAACATAATTTTTCCTCTTTAATACACAGCAATATCAATCATCATTGCTGTGCCAAATATAAATATATGACCACTTAATAGTGATGACCAAAAAAACGACTAAGGCCTACAATCTTATTGGCTTAAATAAACACTAAGCGGATGGTTTTACTACTGCCCAGACTGCTAAAGCAGTTCAAAATCGTTGCAGACGATGCTCTAAAGAAAGACTATATCCTGCAAATCACGCTGTGTTAGTGCGTATTTCCCTCGAGTAATATTGGATCACCTGATTAATTTTCTCTTATAAAAGGCTTAACTCAGACACCACGACGCTGATCTGCTCGGCCTTCTTCCCAATCAGTAACTATTTGAGCAGTTTCAGCATTCCGCGTCACTTCCGGTAAACCCACTTCCCACCAGCAATCGCAAGTAGACCATGTTGCTGGTGATACGGGATCGGTATCAACAACAATCACATAGGTACGATCAGCCGCTTTAGCGCGGGCAAAGGCGGCATCAAAGTCATCAATTGAGGTCAGTTTTTCGCTGATTGCACCTTGGGCTTCAGCGTGCTTAGCAAAATCCACACGGGCCAGTTCACCCACTGGACGACGGCAATCTGCCAACAAATTATTGAATGAATCGTTGCCTGTATTAGTCTGCAGCTTGTTGATAACGCCGAAACCACCATTATCACAAACCACTACAATCATCTTGTGTCCGGTTAATACCGATGAGTAAATATCAGAGTTTTGCATCATGTAAGAGCCATCTCCGACTAATACCACCACATCGCTATCCGGGTTAGCCATTTTCGCTCCCCAGCCACCAGCAATTTCATAGCCCATGCAGGAATAACCGAATTCGATATCAAACTTACCTACTTGGTAGTTCTGCCAGTTCATGGACAGTTCAGCAGGCAAACCGCCCGCAGCGGTCAATACGGTGTCGCCTTTTTCCATTGAGCGGTTTAATTTACCAATAACTTCTGCATAGGAAGACATGCCTGGTAACAGGTCACCTTTTTGAGGATGCGTACGGCGTTGGACTAGGGCTTTCCATTCGTCGGTTTCTGCTTTCGCTTTATCGGACCAAGTATCGGCCGCGCGAAAGTCACCCATTAACACGGACAGTTTGGTCATAGCGGTTTTTGCATCAGCCAACACGGGATAAGACTGATGTTTGATAGCATCGAACTTCGCTACGTTAATGCTGATAATTTTCATCTCGGGGTTTTTGAAGACAGTCCAGGAACCGGTAGTGAAATCTTGTAAACGTGTACCGATAGCCAGCACCAGATCCGCTTCGTTGGCCATGTGGTTGGCAGAGTTAGACCCTGTAACACCAATGGGTCCGGCGTTTAATGGGTTGTCCTGCAGCATGGTTGCACGTCCGGCAATGGTCTCTACCACGGGTATATTGTGTTTACCCGCAAAATCTGCCAGCGCATCGGTAGCCTGAGAGTAATGCACACCGCCACCTGAAATAATCAGCGGTTTCTTAGCCTTTAATAGCATTTCTTTTGCTTCTTCAAGCACTACCATTTCAGGCTCCGGGCGGCGAATGCGGTGCAGCTTTTCGGCAAAGAAAATTTCCGGGAAGTCATAGGCCACACCTTGAATATCCTGCGGTAAGCCGAGAAAAACAGGGCCGCATGTGGCAGGATCAAGCATAGTATCTAGCGCTTGCGGTAAGGTACTCATAAGCTGAGAAGGGGAAATAATACGATCCCAGTATCTGGTCAGTGGCTTAAAAGCATCATTTGATGTTACCGACGGATCTTCAAAGTTCTCTGGTTGTTGTAAAACAGGATCCGGCAGGCGGCTCACATAAGCATCACCTGCAATCAGTAATAAAGGCAGACGGTTAGTATGGGCAATACCTGCAGCCGTCACCATATTGGTCGCACCCGGGCCGATAGAGCTTGAGGCGATACCGATACGACGACGTTGATTAGCTTTGGCGTAGGCAATGGCAGCGATTGCCATAGATTGTTCATTCTGGCCGCGCCAAGTTGGAATTTTGTCTTCAATATTTTTCAATTGTTGACCAAAACAGGTCACATTACCGTGACCAAAGATCGCAAAAGCGGCGCCAAATAGCTGCTCTTCTTTTCCATCAATTTCAATTTTTTGTGCTGCGAGGTATTTAGCAAGCGCTTCAGCAACAGTCAGACGTACAGTATTCATATTCTTCCTTAATCTTCGATACACGCAATGATGACTTATATGGCTAGACTGCACTTTGATCTATTAGTGCAGCCAAAATTTTTAAAGGGGAGCAGTTACACTCCCCTAAAGAGCCTGATTACAGGCCATATTTATTGGCGTAACCGCTAATATTTTTATAAGCTGTTTTGGCAAATTTCAAGGGGTTTGCTTTGGCAGGATCCTGCTCGGCTTCGACCAATAACCAGCCCTCATAGTGACGCTCTTTAAGTGCAGCAAAGACGTCATCATAATCGACATCGCCGGTACCGGGCACGGTAAAGACACCATCAAGCACCGCATTTAAAAATGATTTATCGGCATCACGTGCAGCTTTCATAACACTTAAGCGAAGATCTTTAAAGTGCATATGACCGATACGGTGACCCCAGCGATTGATCATAGTAACGGGATCAGCCCCGGCGTAGGTAAGGTGACCAGTATCTAAAGTAAGATAAACAGAATCACCGGTAAGCTCCATAAGGAGATTAATATCACCTTCCGTCTCACAAATGGTCCCCACATGATGGTGGAAAGAAAGCTTAATAGCGTGTTCATTGAAAAGGTAATCTGCCACCGTGGTTATTTTTTCTGCATAGTCTTTCCACTGATCCATAGTGAGAATCACCCGCTGTGATAAGGGGATATTAATATCACCATGAACCGAGTTACTCACTTCGCCGTAAACCATAGCAGTACAACCCGCCGCTTTAAGTAATTTGATATGTTCCTGCATAGCCGCAATTTCTTGATTAGCTGTTAAGGTCATCAAGTTACCGCTGTACCAGCCAGACGCCAGCACCAAACCGTAGCTTTTTAATAAAGGAATAAGCACTTCAGGCTCGCGGGGGAATTTAGTACCCAGTTCAGTACCGGTAAAACCAGATTCTGCTATCTCACTCAAACATGTTTCTAATGGAATTTCGCCACCCAGCTCCGGCATATCATCGTTAGTCCAGGTTAAAGGGCTGATTCCGTATTGCACTTTACTCATGATTGTTCTCCACTCTTTTTCATATATGTTTTAGGACGGTAGATTGACTGCCACTTAATCTGAATATGCCTTTTACACCACATTTCAATAGAATCACTTCAATCTTCACCAACTGTTACTTAATTCAAAATCAATATAACTCAATTCATAGATAATGAAAAATATTTTTCAGTGACGCAGATCTTTTTTTTAAAAGGAATATCACTAGTACCCATGAGCAACAACACCCACGCAGAAGATTTTAAAAGATTTCACAAAGTTAAAAATACAAATAAAATCAATATGTTATATATGAGTTGGTTTGAAAAGTATTTTCCATAATTTGAACTAGTTAACATTTTTGCAACAAATGCATTGTTAGCTATAGCCTAAGCCCACCTGAACACTTATGATTAATCCATCGCCAAGTGAAAATAATTTTTCAATTCGTATTTCAATTATGATAAAAACACTAGCGATTAATTCGGAACGATGCTCATACCCTAGGATATTATTGAAGTAACACTTTTGAGTAAGGTTCATTTTTAAACTAAAAGTACCACCAGGAGAATATTGATGAAAAAATTTAAACTACTAACCACTGCGGCACTGACGGTGGCACTCGCTGTACCACTGGCACTGACATCTATGTCTGTGAGCGCAGAGCGTTATGTATTGGTAAGTCATGCACCGGATTCTGACAGCTGGTGGAACACCGTTAAGAATGGCCTTGCATTGGCGGGCAAACAAATGGATGTTGAGGTTGAATACCGTAATCCTCCAACGGGCGACCTCGCCGATATGGCCCGCATTATACAACAGGCAGCGGCTTCAAAACCCGATGGTATCATCACTACACTTGCAGATTACAACCTGCTTAGCGGCCCGATCCGAAATGCGGTCGACCAGGGTATCAACGTCATCATTATGAACTCCGGCACACCCAAGCAAGCACGTGATGTTGGCGCATTGATGTTTATTGGCCAACCTGAGTATGATGCCGGTTTTGCAGCGGGTGAGCGTGCTAAAGGTGATGGTGTTAAGTCATTCCTTTGTGTTAACCATGTTATCTCTAACCCAGTAGTCGCTGAGCGTTGTCGGGGCTTTGCAGATGGTCTTGGCGTAGAGCTTGGTGAGTCGATGATCGACAGTGGACAAGATCCTGCTGAAATCAAGAACCGTGTGTTAGCTTACTTATCTGCTAATCCTGATACCGATGCAGTCATAACCCTTGGACCGACTTCAGCTGATCCGACTATCCTGGCATTAAAGCAAAATGGTATGGCCGGTCAAATTTACTTTGGTACATTCGATTTGGGTGCCAACATAGTTAAAGCAATTAAGTCTGACATCATCAAATGGGGAATCGATCAACAACCCTTCCTACAAGCTTACCTACCTATTGTTATTCTGGCCAACTATGACCGTTACGGCGTATTGCCAGGAAATAACATTAACTCAGGACCTGGTTTCGTAACCAAAGATGCACTAGGCCTAGTTGAAAAATATGCAGGTGAATATCGTTAAAATATAACCCATACGGGCGGATCAAAACTGTGTCCGCCCTTTACCTCAAACTATAATCTTTTTTTGAAAATTTTAGAGGCCAACAGATGATAGAACAAACAGCGTCACAATCCATATCAAACTCAACGCCAGATGAGCCTCAAGCAACCCAAAAGCTGGATGAGCCTCAAGTAAGTGGAAAGCCCGACGAACGTGTCAAAACGAGGTCAAGCTTTCGACAAGCGCTTATTGGACCTGAATTAGGTGGCATCTGCGGGACTATTTTAGTGTTTGTCTTTTTTTTCCTAACTGCCAGTGACTCTGGCATGTTTTCAGCCGCAGGTGTTATGAACTGGTCGGTTGTCTCGGCACAATTTATTATTATCGCTGTCGGTGCCTGCCTGCTGATGATATCCGGTGAATTTGACTTGTCGGTCGGTTCAATGATCGGTTTTAGCGGCATGTCAATAGCGCTGCTTGCGGTTACTTTTGGCTGGCCAGTATGGCTTGCTATTATCACAACATTCATATTGTGCATGGCAATAGGTGCGTTGATTGGCTGGGTGGTAACCAAAACTGGGTTACCCAGTTTTATCGTCTCTCTGGCATTCCTGTTTATTCTCCGTGGACTTACTATTTTCGCCGCTATCGCGACGACTAATAAAACCATTGTTGGTGGAATCAGAGTTGCTGCCGAAGGTGACTGGCTTGCTCCTTTATTCGGTGGAAAAGTATTCACTGGCGTATTTCAATGGATGGGAAATCAAGGCTGGATCGATACTTTCTCCGGCGGTTTAAAAAAAGGTCAACCCGTTGTTGAAGGCATTCCAATGCTGATGGTATGGGCTTTTGTGCTGGTATTATTTGCTCATTTTCTGCTTACTAAAACAAAATTTGGTAACTGGATATTCGCCTCCGGTGGTAATGCACAAGCAGCGCTTTATGTCGGTGTGCCGGTTAATAAAGTCAAAATTCTAATGTTTATGTTTACCGCCTTTTGCGCCTGCGTTTTTGCCACCTCACAGGTGATGGAATTTGGTTCTGCCGGTGCCGATCGTGGTTTATTAAAAGAATTCGAAGCGATTATCTCCGTGGTCATCGGTGGCGCGTTACTGACGGGTGGTTACGGCTCTGTAATAGGTGCAGCACTTGGGGCAATTATTTTCGGTGTGGTACAACAAGGTCTCTTTTTTGCCGGCGTAGAAAGCTCGCTATTTAGAGTATTCCTCGGCACTATCCTGCTATTTTCTGTGATACTGAACACTTATATACGCCGCATCATTACAGGGGAGAAATAACATGAGCACAGCAATCATCGAAATGAAGAAAATCGAGAAGCACTTTGGTTCAGTGATCGCACTCTCCGGCGTTTCCCTCAAGGTAATGGCTGGCGAATGCCTCTGTCTTTTAGGAGACAATGGCGCGGGTAAATCAACTTTCATCAAAACCATGTCCGGTGTCCATAAACCCTCGCTTGGCGAAATTTATTTTGATGGCAAGCCGATGAATTTCGACTGCCCGCGGGATGCCATCACTGCCGGAATAGCGACGGTTTACCAGGATTTAGCGATGATTCCGCTAATGTCAGTCGCTCGTAACTTCTTTATGGGCAACGAGCCAACCAAGAAAATAGCCGGTATTAGTTTCTTCGACCACAAGCACGCCAACGAAGTGACTATGACCGAAATGAAGAAGATGGGAATCCATCTGCGATCGGCTGATCAAGCCGTTGGTACGCTGTCGGGCGGCGAACGGCAGACGGTTGCAATTGCCAGGGCAGTCCATTTTGGCGCTAAAGTGCTGATTTTGGATGAGCCAACCTCGGCACTCGGTGTACGCCAAACCGCCAATGTACTGGCAACGATTGACAACGTCCGCAAACGGGGTATAGCAGTGGTGTTTATTACTCACAACGTGCGCCATGCAATGGCGGTAGGTGATCGCTTTACGGTACTCAATCGCGGCAAAACCTTAGGTACCGCCAAACGTGGAGAAATCACCCCCGAAGAGTTACAGAACTTAATGGCAGGAGGACAGACATTAGCATCACTGGAAGGTTCGCTCGCAGGCACAGTTTAGAACCCATCAAACATAATAGACGCAGAAAATTTCAGTCCTGCGTCTATTATGTTGCCATTACCATTCAAAAATGCATTTATAAAGTTAACAACATTGATCTACTACCCGCTGAGTTATTGTAATCTATAGTTACCATTCAAATTGTCCCCCCTCAGGTTAATATCTCCTTCGCTCATTACACGCCAATCAATGAATGCGGCCTCCTAACCATTGTTGAAATTAAGGCTGGTTTAAGAATGAGTTTCGCAGGCACCAGGCAACTTCGTTATTGTCAATTTTTTCTTGGTCCCCTTCGATCATCAATTTCATAGCTTGAATCTGTTCATTGGTCGACTTACTGATTTTTGCATATTGATTGTTAATCGGTGTTAATCGGTGTTAATAGGCATATAAAACTCATACAAATCCGCATCAGTAAATGGTCTAAAATTGCGCAGGAAAAAATAATGATAGCAAGACGTTTGATTAAGCAATAGCTGGCTATTGAGATTGAAAACAACGCAGCTAGCGTTAATTTTAACAACTAAGATAAGTCAGATATTTATGCGGATTGGTATTAATTAATCTCACCTATAGAAAAAAATATCCTTCCCACACAACAAAGTTAGCTGTATGTAGCTACGATCGAACAATACGGTGTTTTCCATAACCGCCTGACGAGGTGACTTGTGGTAGTAAATCTTCTCATCCATTATCGTGCACTTAGCCAAGCAAAGTGACTAAAATATTAACCTTATGATTTTAAAACCTATAATGTAGGCCTTTATTGTTTAAAAAATATTTTGAAGGGAAGTCCGAACGAGCTAGGGATGTCTATCTGCGGTGCAGCCCAGAAGGCTATGAAATTTAAGATTATCACTGTGTCAAATGCAAAGCATTGTGAGTAAGCAGCTGCAGGTTATTTAGTTGCTCGACTTAGTATCGTCGACTTCATTTGAGCTCATATAGGCTTCCTTATTCTAGTTATTTTATAATGGAAATAAATATTTTTATCTCCATCTGATTGAAACGGAGCAATACATTGTTCTGTATGCCCCCCTTGTGGTACTACTTTTACTCATATCCTAAGTTATAGCGCACCTAGTTAGGAAAAACGACACTATGGTTTAAATTCTATAGTGTCTATTTTTGTCTGTTTTCGTTTTCAACAATAAGCGCAACTCCTTGGCCTCCGCCAATACACAATGTTGCCAGCCCGTAGCGTTCTTTTCGCTTAGTCAGTTCGTGAACCAGGGTGACCAATATGCGTGCACCGCTAGCGCCAACCGGATGACCCAGCGCAATTGCGCCACCGTTTACATTGGTAATAGCGGGGTCTAAATTAAGGCCTTTGATAACGGACAGGGATTGAGACGCAAATGCTTCATTCGCTTCAACCAGATTCAAGTCTTGAACCGTCAGACCGGCTTTGCTCAGCGCTTTTTTCGTGGCCGGCACAGGTCCATATCCCATAATGTCAGGATCAACGCCTGCTGCACCTTGCGCACGAATGGTGACCATTGGTGTTAACCCTAGTGCCACTGCTTTGTCTTTACTCATCAGTACAACCGCAGCTGCACCATCATTTAGACCCGATGCATTTGCGGCCGTCACTGTGCCATCTTTTTTAAAGGCAGCACGTGCTTTACTGATAGTCTTAAGTGTTGCGCCAAAACGGGGGAATTCATCACTATCAACAATAGTGTCACCACGACGGTTTGAAACAGTATGTGCAGCAATCTCGTTTTTAAATCTGCCGGATGTTATTGCTGTTTCTGCTCGGTTTTGAGATTGAAGGGCGTATGCATCCTGCTCTTCGCGGGATAGTTGGTATTTTTCCGCTAAATTTTCAGCGGTAATACCCATATGAAAATCACCAAACGCATCAATTAAGCCGTCCTTAAGTATAATGTCAGTCAGTTGAGAGTGACCCATTCTCGTGCCTGTGCGGTGTGAATCAAGGGTATATACTGCGTTAGACATAGATTCTGTGCCACCGGCAACGACGATTTCTGATTCACCTGTTTGGATTTGTAACACCGCATCCATCACCGCTTTTAATCCGGATCCGCATACCATGGAGACAACATTGGCGGTTGCCTGATCAGGAATACCTGAAAATTTAGCTATTTGGCGAGCGGGATTCTGACCAAGGCCTGCTGAAAAGACATTACCAAAAATGAGATTATCGACTTGTTGTGGTTTTACATTGGCTGCCTCTAAGGCACTTTTTACCGCTGTTACAGCCAGATCAATAGGTGATACGTTATTGAACACACCAAGGTAAGAACCAATTGCGGTACGTTTTGCACTTACTATGACTACATCTTTCATGAAATTACCTGCATTTGAAATTGTTAAAATTCAGTGACATCATTCTCTTCAGTACCTTGAATTTTAAATATAATTATTCATTGATAACCAGAGGATGTCTGTCGATTAGGTTTATTTTGTCCGTCCTTCTATTTAGAATTTTTTTTCTGGAGGCTATGATCACAGATCCTCCCATCATAAAAGTGATACTATATTTGGCTTCACTTTCCGTGCAGTAGATCTGCCTTATTGGACTGCAATTAATGTTACTAAAATGTTAATCCCATATTACCTCATCGGAACATCACAATTAAAATGTTCCATTGCATAATAGGTAAAAATATTGAGGGGAGATCAAATTTGTGATTTGTGATACTACTTTAGGTTTTTTTTGCAGGAATAAAGGGGCTTATTATTGATGGAAAATAGACTGAAAAAATTAATCAGCACACATTCTTAAAATGTGTGCTGATTATAAGTAAGAGCATCAGTTATTAATCTAAAAAAACTCAGTGATTATGATGGTTATGGGTTATTTAACTAAGTATTCTTGTATTCGGATCATTCGCTGTAGTGCATAAATAAGGTGGTAAATAATGACCTGATAACTGATTTTTAGGATAGAAATTAAGCCTTAGACTTTAAATAAATAGTATTCAGAAATAATCTTGGATCGCTAATTTTATCCAGCATTGCAGTATCGGGCAAAC
The DNA here is from genome assembly GCA_047629075.1 of Psychromonas sp. Classification (GTDB taxonomy): domain Bacteria; phylum Pseudomonadota; class Gammaproteobacteria; order Enterobacterales; family Psychromonadaceae; genus Psychromonas. Next base: position 18,711 of record JBLHWW010000024.1, read on the forward strand.
AGTCGTCATCCACATAGTCGGCATAATTACCTGCTGAATCAAAGACTAAAATATCCAAGGCTAATCTATCCAAGCCGTATAAACCACGGTGGATCATATCAGCCGAAAAAACTAACAAGTCGCCCGCAGCTAATTCAATTTTATGACCGCTAGAAAGGTTGTCACTGCTCACCCTCCCCTTTATTTCTTCCCGGACATTAAATTCTTCATCACTGTCCCAGCGTTTATGGGTTCCAGGCACTAGCTCCATACCGGGTTCATCAAATAAAGGCACACGAAGATGTAATACCTGCGTACCATGAATCACTTTCTTTTGATCTTCGATGTCATAATCATACTGGCAGTCTCGATGCCAAAAATCTTTTTGCTGAGGGTTCACCGGGTCGAAGAATAACTGGGTATTCATAAAAGCGGGATCAGCTGCTATAACCGACTCAACAATTTTCATTATTTTTTTTGAACTAATAAAATCAAAAAGTTTCACCCGATCAGAAAACGCTAAGTACTGACTGCCGGTGATTAAAGAAGAATTAAACGCTTCCTCGCGATAGAAAATTTCGTTGTCATCTTTCCATGACGCATGAAATTTTAATATTACCTTTCTAAGCGATGATATTTCAGCCGCATTAAAATAATCTCTAATGACAAAATAACCTTGTTCATCATAAGTAGTTTTTAATTGACTTGGATTAACTGGCATTAACGACTATTACCTCAACTTATTATTTGAATATATAAGATAGAAAGGGTGTACAAGCCCCTTTCTTTAACGACCTGTTTTTTGCCCGTCGTATAATAACTGGAAAGTAATCTTAATGACATTAAATAGCGAATCAATCTTACTGCTTAAAATAGGTTATTTTTGGTTTAAGCCTTAGTCAAAAAAACCTCGATTCATATCAATTGTGGATTATTCTTAATCAATAAGTTGTTTGTTGATATAAGTAGCAAGCTGGCGGATCCCGTGCTCACGTTCGACTTCTGTTTTTTCACTAAAATTAAGACGCATGCAATGGCGGTATTTTCCGGTTGCAGAAAACAAGATGCCTGGCGCAATACTGACTGCACCCTGATTGCACTCTGAGGCTAATTTGACTACGTCGTATTGTCGATTTAACTCAACCCACAACAGATAACCTCCCTGCGGAAAACTGATTCTAGTGTCTTTTGGAAAGTATTGTTTAATGCACTTTATAAGATGATCGCGTCCTTGTTTATAGAGCAGCCGGACTTTACGCGTATGACGGTTATATCCGCCCGACTGAATAAAATCGGCTATTGCCAACTGCGGCAGTGTCGGGCACATCGAACTACTGACATATTTAACGTGCGTCACTTTATCGCGATAACGCCCCGGTGCTATCCAGCCGACACGAATGCCGGGAGCAACGCTTTTAGAAAATGAGCTGCATAATAAAACCCGCCCATCTTCATCAAATGATTTAATGGTTTTAGGCCGCGGTGATCGATAACTGATGTCACCATAAATATCATCTTCAATAATGCAGATATCGTAGCTTTGTGCTAATTGATAAAGGCGTTTTTTGTCCGATTCAGGCATGCTGTATCCCATCGGGTTATTTACAGTAGGTGTCACTAAAATGGCTTTAATAGGCCATTGTTCAAGTGCTAATTCTAATGCTTCTAAACTTAATCCATTTTCTGCATTGGTTGGAATCTCTATTGCTTTTAAATTAGCGGTTTTGATGGCCTGCATTGAGCCATAAAAACTGGGTGATTCAACGGCCACAATATCACCCGGTTCAGTCACCGAGCGTAAACAAACGGATAATGCTTCTTGGCAGCCGGAGGTAACAACCAGATCATCGGGGTGTAATACACAGCCGGAATTTGTCACTAACTTGGCAATTTGCTCACGTAAAATCTGCGCACCTGCGATATTGCCATAGGGTAAACTGAGTGCGACTTGGTGGCGCATTAGTGAAGACATTTTTTTTAATAATGGATTTAAGCTGGGCATGTCCATGTTGGGCATTGCATGTTGTAATTGAACCGTGGATAGATCTTCTTTAGCGAGCAGTACCTGCAATACATCCTGCCATTGTGATACCTCAATAGGCCGTTGTGCAGGTCGGGATGTGATCGGCAAGACAGGAGATGCGCTGATATAAGCAACAAAATAGCCAGATTTTGGGCGTGCATCAATTAATCCTTCCATCTCAAGTTGGTGATAGGCTTGCTGCACCGTTGAAATGCTGACTTTATGCACGGCAACGAGCTGACGAATAGAAGGCAGTTTATCACCTGCTACATATAACCCGGCGTGGATATTTTCACGTAAAACATTAGCAACTTTGTCGTATAGCTTCATATTTTAATCACCCTGTATTGTCTGTTATTGGATACTATCGAAAAAAAACCATAGTTTGCCATACAGATTACTATTAAACACACCATACAGGCTTTTATTTGCACAATCTGTATTATTAAAATGTATTTTTTTGAATCTGTATTGATATTTTTATTTATTTAGAATGGTGATTCAGTAACTTATCAGAGGATCATTATGATGAATATTAGCAATAGAGTAAGGCATTTAAGCAGCCGCTATCGGACTCGACAACAACTGCGTTGTTTACCTGAGCATCTGTTAAAGGATATTGGGAAAACCAGACAAGATATAACCAATGAGCTTAATAAAAATACTTTGCTCAGTGTTATTTCTCTGTTTTTACGACCTTTGAAAAGAGGATCTTAATATGGAACTCTCTTTGTTATTGGCCATTTCGCTGTTTGCTTTTGTTATGTCGGTGACACCCGGGCCGAACAATATAATGTTACTGGCATCGGGTGCGCAATTTGGCTATCAAAAAACACTGCCCCATATTTTTGGCATTTTAATCGGCATTGCCAGTTTGCTGGTGTTGGTATTATTAGGTTTTGGCATGATCTTTGAGCGCTACCCTGCTCTTTACGATTTACTAAAAGTACTTGGTTGTTTGTATCTATTTTGGCTTGCCTGGAAAATCGCGACAGCCTCTACTGAACCACTAGCGGTTAATGCGTCTCAAAATAAAACCAAACCCATGACATTATTTAGCGCTGCAACCTTTCAATTTGTAAATCCTAAAGCATGGGCGATGACTATCGGCAGTATCAGTAGTTTTACCCTGACAGGCGAACGTTATATTGAATCAGGTTTTTGGATAATGCTCTGTTTTGCGATCAGCGGTTTTATTGCGATCAGTTTATGGGCTTATCTTGGCGTGAACATCGCGCAACGATTGACCACTACAAAACGTAAAAAATCCTTTAACTATACGATGGGGGTTATGACTATCGGGACACTGTTTTTTATATTAAATTAAAGGTTGCAGCGCTTTGCGTGGCAACCTTTGAAGCTAACAAAAACAAACAATTAAAGCTGAACGATTAGCTTACCTTTGTTTTCACCGGTCGAGAATAAGTTCAGGCCTTCAATAGCAGACTCGATACCTTGTAATACATGCGAGCGGTGTTTAATTTGTCCCGCCATGACATAGGGGGTTAATTTTTCTAACAACTGCGGTACTTGATGGAAGTGATCCGGCATAGTAAAACCTTGAATGCTGATACGACGTTTAATAATATTTAACCAGCTTGGACCTAAATCTGGTACGTCGCTATCATAAGCTGAAATTAATCCGCAGACCACCACCCGCCCATGTGCATTAATACGATCAAAGATAAAATGTTGGATTGGGCCACCGGTATTTTCAAAGAAAAGATCAATGCCATTGGGTGCCGCTTTTGCCAGTTGCGCGTCTAAGTCATCACTCTTGTAATTGATTGCGGCATCAAAACCCAATTCATTGACTATCCAGTCGGCTTTTTCCTGGTTTCCGACCACCCCAATCACCCGCAGACCTTCAGCTTTTGCGAGTTGTCCAACGATTGAACCGACTGAGCCTGCAGCACCTGTCACAATAAGTGTTTCACCTTTTTTAGGCTTGCCTACATTAAATAAACCTTGTACTGCGGTTAAACCCGGTAATGCAAATACGGATAAAATACTTTCATTAGGTAATGGAGCCGTTACTTTATTTACCCCTTCGCCATCACTTAAAAAATACTCCTGCCACCCCATCATACCCGTCACACGATCGCCAACTTCAAAATCAGGGTGGTTACTGATCGTCACTTCACCAATGCCAGAACTGCGCATCACCTCACCCAATGCAACGGGCGGAATGTAACTGTTTAGATCCGAGCTCATCCAACCGAACATGGCAGGATCCAGTGACATATGCTGTTGTTTTACCAGAAACTTCCCTGTTCCAACCGTCGGAATGGTTTTTTTAACCACTGCAAATGATGATGAGTCAATAGGGCCGCCCGCTGGACGTTTAATTAAATTAATTGCAGTAAATGTTGCCATGGTTATATTCCTTTTAAGAGTGCCAGTCGCTAACTGATACAGCCATTATGGCCGCTTTAAAACCTGAAATATATCCCCTAACTTGGCTTTCTTTATTGTTATAAAGACAATAATAGGTTTATGATCAGCCGCTATTCAGGGTTATTGATTAAATAGCAATACTATAATGAACTTTGAGGAAATGACGATGGATCAGTTACGTGCGCTTAAATATTTTGTTGAAGTTGTTGAAATGGGCAGTTTTACTAAAGCGGCGGCGGTATTTTCGGTACCACCGTCATCACTTTCACGGCGTATTGCAAATTTAGAGAAAAGTTTGGGAGCCACTTTATTAAAACGCTCAACCCGGGTGGTCACCTTAACTGAAGTAGGACAGCGTTATTATCAGCAAGTGAGTGAAATTATAAGATCCCTTGCAATAAGCGATGAATCGGTGCGTTCTTATCAAACAACGCCAATGGGGGTATTAAATATCAGCTCAACGGTTGGCTTTGGTGAGCAGGTTTTATTGCCGCTATTAGATAAGTTTGCTCTCTTATATCCTCAAGTAACTTTAAATGTAAATTTAAGTGATGAATTATCAACGCTGGCAAGGGATGAAGTTGATTTAGCCATACGCGGTGGTTATGCCCCGGATCAGCGGGTTATTGCCATTAAATTAATAAATAATGATTTCATTCCTGTGGCTTCTGCAACTTATATAAGTAAATTTGGTTACCCTTCTGATGCTCTAAGTTTAAAACAGCATCGAGGCTTGTATTTTAAAACGCCTGCGGGACCAACACCCTGGTTATGTGAAATAAAAGGTCAGTGGCACGATGTCTCAGCACCGCCTTTGTTAATGACCAATAATCGCCATTGGTTATTACAAAAAGCGCTTGCAGGGGCTGGCATGTTAATGATGCCTCGTTGGGCAATGGCAGATTATTTAGCATCGGGTGAACTCGTTGAGTTAACCGTAAAACCTGCTTTAACGGTTACCAGAAATCCAAATTTAGGCATATTTTTGTTGTATCAAAAACAGCGTTACCAGGTACCTAAGATTAAAGCCGCAGTCGATTTTTTGGTGACAAATATTAGGGATAATAAGCCATAAGGTGGGAAGGCTAAAAGGCAAGAAAGCTGGAAAGCTCGAAGCTCGAAGCTCGTAGATCGAAAACTAGAAAACTCGAAACTCGTAGATCGAAGACTCGAAGCTCAAAGCTAGTTCATAGGCTTTAAAAATCAGCTATTTTTGTAAGCCGTCTTCCTATAGACTCCTCCCTGTGATTTTTACTTATTTAATACCAATTCCACTAATTAGATATTCTATTTAGGCGCCGGAAAAACGCATGAAAGCAAGGCATTAATTGCAATAACTAGTTGTTCTAATTATACAAAATCGTATGGAACGATTTTGAACAGCTTTAGCTGGCCACGTAGTGGGGAATAACAGGATGTTATGAATCAAGTTAATAACAAAGACTAAAACAGAGTTTTATGTCTAGCCAGCATGTGTTTTAACAAGCATAAATGGGCATGAATTTAATGAATTTGGTATACTACTTCAAAACACTACAGTTTAACCGCCAACACCTTCTTATCCCTTTCTAAAATGACACTAAAAATGAATAATATAACGATAGCAACTCACAACGGTAATTTTCATGCAGATGATGTTTTTAGTATCGCTGCACTTAAAATGATTTTTCCTTCTTTTAAACTAATCCGCACACGCGATTTAGCACTTATCGGCAAGGCAGATATTGTACTTGATGTCGGTGGTGAATATGATCCCGATGCAGGCCGTTTTGATCATCATCAACGTGGCGGTGCAGGTGAGCGTGAAAATGGTATTCCTTATTCCTCATTTGGTTTAATTTGGAAGAAATATGGCTTAGAAATATGTCAGGGTAATCAGGACGTCGTCAATGCGGTTGATGCAGGTTTAGTATCAAACATTGATGCCATAGATTGTGGTCATGTCGAGGGGGTTTCTAAAGGGATCAGCCTTAGCCAAACTATTTCAATGTTTAACCCTACCTGGCAGGAAGAGAGTCACTTTGACGCCTGTTTTGATGAAGCGGTTAACTTTTCCGTGCGCGTTTTAGCCCGCTTTATAGCCTCTGCAAACGGTGGCATTAGTGCAAAAGCAATTGTTGCCAGCGCAATTGAAAAAGCGCTTGATCCAAGAGTGATTATATTAGAAAAGTATACCCCGTGGAAAAGAACGGTTCACGCCTTATCTGCACAGGCGTTATATATGGTTTTCCCGTCTCAGACCGGCCAATGGAGAATTCAAACCGTGCCTGTTGAACCAGGTTCATTTGAAGACAGAAAATCGCTGCCAAAAGAATGGGCTGGCTTATCCGATAAAGCACTGGTCGACGTAACCGGTATTGATGATGCGATGTTCTGCCATAATGGTTTATTTATTGCGGGTGCAGAATCATTTTCAAGCGTAATGAAAATGGCTGCCATGGCACTTCAAGAAGATTAAAATTACCGTAAAAATCAAATTAACATGAACACTTTGTTACACTATGCTTAACAAAAGTCCTGTTATTTAAGCCTGATAGCGCCTCCATACTCAACTATTTATGTATGGAGGCAGATGATTTTTTACGCTATTGACTTCCAGTCTAAAGAAAAAACTGCTGAGATCCGTATATATACGGTTAAATTACCCTGTGCATAAAATCCTAAGATTCTTCCAGGGTCTGCTTGATTTGTTCGATACTAATGTGGCGCACATCTTTGCCTTTGACTAAAAAAACCACATACTCGCAAATATTTTTACCATGATCGCCTATCCGTTCGAACGATCGAGCGCACCAGGTGATCCGCAGGGAATTTTTTATTTCGCGGGGATCTTCCATCATTTTAGTGATTAATAGGCGCGATATATTGTCAAATTCGATATTGATCTGCTCGTCCTGTTCAATGACTTGCAGCGCTAGCTCAACATCCAGAGACGCATAGGCTTTCATTGCCAGATGCAGATTTGACAGCACCTGTTCGCCTAAATGTTTTAGCTCTTTAAATTGGCGCAGATCTTTTTCTGAATTAATTAATTTTAACGCATTACGTCCTAATTTTACCGCCTCATCACCAATACGTTCGATATCGGTGATGGTTTTAATAACACAAAGTATTAAACGTAAATCACTTGCAGCGGGTTGTCTGGTGGCAATAATGTGAGTGCAGGCTTCATCTATCTTAATTTCAAATTGATTTACTTTTTTATCATTAATAATAACCTGCTGAGCAAGCTCTTTATCCGATGTCAGCAGACAATTCAAGCCGTCTTCAACTTGGTTGATCACCAATTCGCCCATTTCAATTAATAAACAACGGATGTCTTCGAGTTCCTGATTGTAGCGCTTAGATATATGCCCAGTAATATTTAAATCTTGTTTCATATGATGCTCCAGCAACTGCTTTTAGGATTAACCAAAACGGCCTGTTATGTAGTTTTCAGTCAGTTTATGTGAAGGATTAGTAAAAATGTGATCGGTACTGCCGACTTCAACTAAACTCCCCATATGAAAATAAGCGGTGGTTTGAGAGATACGGGCAGCCTGCTGCATAGAATGCGTCACAATCGCGATCGTGTATTTCTCTTTTAACTCATCGATTAACTCTTCAATAATGGCGGTCGCAATCGGATCAAGCGCCGATGCTGGTTCGTCCATTAATATCACCTCGGGACTGACGGCAATGGTTCTGGCAATACATAAACGCTGCTGCTGACCACCGGATAATCCGGTACCCGATGAGTTTAATCTGTCCTTAACTTCCTTATATAATCCCGCTTTTTGCAGGCTATTAATAACTATTTCATCAAGGTCATCTTTAGACGCTGCCAAGCCATGTATTCTTGGGCCGTAGGCGACGTTATCATAAATAGATTTAGGAAAAGGATTGGGTTTTTGAAAAACCATGCCGACCCGCGCACGCAATAACACCGGGTCCATTTTTTTGTGATAGATGTCTTCCCCATCAAGCAATAAACTACCTTTAATACTGCAGATATCAATAGTGTCATTCATTCGATTTAAGCAACGTAAAAAGGTTGATTTACCACAACCAGAAGGCCCGATTAACGCGGTAACCTGATTACGGGCCAGATCTATACTGACATTTTTTATCGCTTGTTTATCGCTGTAAAATACATTGACGTTACGCATCGACATTTTAGGATCGTCGGCGAACACATTGCCGACCGTGTGTTCTATATCCATTCCGTCTGTTAATAAGTTAGTTTTTATTGTCATGTTGTTCTCGCCTTGTCTGTATATTGGCAGCTAAATAGGTACTATTGGCCATTTTTTTCGAATTTACTGCGCACATAGGTTGCGCTGAAATTCATTATTAATAGGAAAGTTAAAAGCACTAAAATAGCGGCGGAGGTCTTAGCTAAAAAGGCCGATTCCGGACTGTCAGCCCATAAATAAATCTGTACTGGCATCACCGTCGCGGCATCGGTAAAATTACTCGGTACATCAACAATAAAGGCGACCATTCCGATCATTAACAGCGGTGCTGTTTCACCCAGCGCCTGTGCAAGCCCGATAATAGTACCGGTTAAAATACCCGGCATGGCCATCGGCAGCACATGTCCTAATGTGACCTGCATATCTGAAGCCCCTAAACCAATAGCGGCTTCACGAATCGAGTTTGGTACCGCTTTTATCGATGCACGACTGGCAATAATAATAGTCGGCAAGGTCATCAGGCTCAGTACAATACCGCCAACTAAGGACGCCGAACGCGGTAAACCGAAGATATTAATCAGCACAGCTAAACCCAATAAGCCGAAGACAATAGAAGGTACAGCAGCAAGGTTGTTGATATTAACCTCGATAATATCTGTCCAGCGGTTTTTAGGTGCAAACTCTTCCAGATATAATGCGGCAGAAACGCCAATGGGAAAAGAAATCAGCAGTACAATTATCATGGTTAAGATAGTACCGCTAAGCGCACCTCTTATTCCGGCTAATTCA
>JBLHWW010000025.1:0-27955 GCA_047629075.1 Psychromonas sp.
CTTGCAGGAATAAGCCTTCTTTGTTACCAAAGGTCGCATACAAGCTTGGTTTATTGATCCCCATAGCTTGCGTCAAATCCGAGAGGGAGGCCCCTTCATAACCTTTACGCCAGAAAACTTCTAACGCTTTTGTTAACACTTGTTCAGTGTCGAAATCTCGCGGACGGCCTACACAGGGAGTCTTAGCAATTTTAGGTATGAGACAAAATTTGTCTAATAGAGCCATAAGAGCCTCACCCGTCCAGATATTTTTAGCATTTTCTTATCCTAGATATAAGTAGTCAGATATTGAGGGTATAAGTACCCGCTAGGTATGGGGAGCTAATCGTTCCTCAAAATACCGGATAACTTTCCCATAACCACTTAGATAAATGGCACATTACAGTTTGCGCCGTTGCCACTGTATATACTCTAACCATTTCAATGCAGCAAGCCTAGCATAATAAGTTATTTTAATGCCAGTTGGCCATACAAAATCATTGCGCCAGAGCAATTTAGCCTATACCATACCGAGCGGTACAAAATATTTCTTACCAGAAATATACAAAAAATACAATACTTAACAACTAAAAATAAAATTTAAATTAAATTAAGATGTATGTTCAGCCTCGGCGAAGACCCATCAAGTATAGGATAAAAATAATGAGCAAAGCTAAAACAATCCGAACATTTCTATTTATCAGTGCCTGCGCCATGGCACTGGTCGCTTGCGGTGGGAAAGAGATTAAACAAACGGCTGCACCTAGTGCCCCTAAAGTAGATGTTGCGAGTGTCATTTATCAACGTATTACTGAATGGGATCAATTTACCGGTCGTTTACAGGCACCAGAAAAAGTTGCCCTGATTCCTAGAGTGTCAGGTTACATCGAAACGGTTAATTTTAAAGAAGGCGCCTTAGTTAAAAAAGGCGATATATTATTCGCCATTGATTCGCGTATTTTTGCAGCGGAAGTTTTACGCTTAAAAGCAGAGCTTGCAAGTGCAGTGTCTTCTGAGCAGTTGGCTGAGAATGATTATGGCCGAGCCAATAAATTATTTAGCCAAAAAGCAGTATCTGAAGAGTTAATTGATACCCGCCGGGCGGGTAAACATCAAACAGCGGCAGCCGTCGCCTCCGTCAAAGCCGCATTGATTCGTGCTGAGCTTGATTTGTCCTATACCCAAGTGACCGCGCCCATCGATGGCCGAGTGTCTTATGCGAATGTTACTGCGGGTAACTATGTCACTGCGGGGCAAAGCCAACTGACAAACCTAGTGTCAACCTCACGGATGTATGCTTATTTTGATCTGGACGAGCAAACTTACCTCAAATACTCAATATTAAGTGCGCAAAATAAACGTAAAGATCCGCGCTCAGGTGACAACTTAGTTTACATGGCATTAGCTAACGAAAGTACTTATAAGCACCAAGGCATAATTGATTTTGTGGATAACAAAATGGATGAAAAAACTGGCACTATCCGCATTAGAGCAAGTTTCACTAATGAAGATCAGCAGCTAATTCCTGGGCTCTTCGCGCGGCTTCGTATAGTCGGTAGTGAATCCTATGACGGTATTTTGATCGATGATAAAGCGATCGGCACTGACTTAAATAACAAGTTTGTGCTGCTAGTCAAGGATGACGGTTTGCTGGAGTATCGTAGCGTTTCGCTGGGTGAGAAAATTCAAGGTCTACGGATAATCACTCAAGGCTTAGCCGAAAATGACAAAATAGTTATCAACGGCCTGCAAAAAGTCAGACCTAATATAAAAATTGAAGAAAATCTTGTTGATATGGCTAACAGTACGAAAATAGAAGCCTTACGTCAGGCTCAACTGCTTGTAGACGAGCAGTCTGTACAACTTTCGTTCAATAAGCCGGCGCTACGCACAAGAGAACTTTAATTAAGGAAGTATTAAGATGTTTTCACAGTTTTTTATTAAGAGACCAATATTTGCAACCGTATTGTCTCTGTTGTTTTTTATTGCGGGCGCAATATCCGTATGGCAATTACCTATTACAGAATACCCGGAGGTGGTGCCCCCCACTGTTGTAGTGACAGCAAATTATCCGGGCGCAAACCCGAAAGTTATCGCAGAAACCGTTGCTTCTCCGCTTGAGCAAGAGATTAATGGCGTTGAAGACATGTTGTATATGTCTTCGCAAGCAACAGCCGACGGACGCATGACCTTAACTATTACCTTTGCCATTGGCACCGATGTTGATAAGGCGCAAACTCAAGTGCAAAGTCGTGTTGACCGAGCTAAACCTCGTCTTCCCGAAGAAGTGCAGCGACAGGGTATTGTTACGGAAAAATCATCGCCTAGCCTGACCATGGTGGTGCATCTTCTTTCTCCCGATGATCGCTACGATATGCTCTACTTGTCTAACTATGCAGCGCTAAATGTTAAAGACGAGCTGGCACGTATTGAAGGTGTCGGCGCAGTGCGTTTATTTGGCGCGGGCGAATACAGCTTAAGAATTTGGTTAGATCCGAATAAAGTGGCGGCACTTGGTTTATCGCCGGTAGATATTATTGCTTCTGTGCGAGAGCAAAATCAGCAAGCAGCTGCTGGTAGTCTCGGTGCGCAGCCCAGTGATGATGCTGATTTTCAACTTCTTATTAATGTTAAAGGACGTTTGACTGAGATTGAAGAGTTCGAAGATATTATTATCCGTGTCGGCAGCCAAGGCGAAGTTATTCGTCTCAAAGATGTCGCTCGCATTGAGCTGGGCGCATCCAGTTATGCTCTGCGCTCACAATTGGATAACAAAGACGCCGTCGCCATCCCTGTCTTTCAGGCTTCAGGTTCCAATGCAATTCAAATTTCAGACGATGTGCGCGCCAAAATGCAGGTATTGTCGCAAGGCTTCCCCGACGGGTTGGAATACGACATTGTTTACGATCCCACCGTCTTTGTTCGAGGCTCGATTGAGGCTGTGGTTAAAACCTTGCTTGAAGCTATCTTGCTGGTTGTTTTAGTCGTGGTTGTGTTTTTACAGTCCTGGCGTGCTTCTATTATTCCATTGGTAGCAGTACCAATATCTTTGGTTGGTACCTTTGCCTTTATGCATTTACTGGGATTCTCTCTCAATGCCTTATCATTGTTTGGCTTAGTACTCGCTATTGGTATAGTAGTGGATGATGCGATAGTTGTGGTAGAGAACGTCGAGCGTAATATTGCCGATGGTTTATCACCTATAGCAGCAACACAAAAAGCGATGAAAGAAGTAACTGGACCGATTGTCGCTACCACCCTAGTATTAGCGGCAGTGTTTATCCCAACGGCGTTTATGAGTGGCCTCACCGGACAGTTCTATAAACAGTTTGCCTTAACCATTACCATTTCTACCTTTATCTCTGCGATTAACTCGCTGACCTTAAGTCCGGCGTTATCAGCATTATTACTTAAAAGCCATGATGCACCGAAAGACAGACTCACCCGCGGCATGGATAAATTACTCGGAGGCTGGTTATTTGCCCCCTTTAACCGATTATTTACGCGCGCCTCTAATGGTTATGGATGGATGGTACGTAAGGTGATCCGCTTCGGAGGGATCGTAGGTATCATCTATTTAGGCCTGGTTATATTAACGGGTGTGCAGTTTGTGCAAACGCCAACAGGTTATGTACCAGGTCAGGATAAGCAATATCTAGTTGCATTTGCCCAATTGCCCGATGCAGCTTCATTAGACAGAACTGATGCGGTGATTAGACAGATGTCATCGATAGCTCTTGAACAGCCAGGTGTAGCGCATTCAGTTGCATTCCCGGGGCTGAGCATTAACGGCTTTACTAATAGTACCAATTCTGGGGTTGTATTTGTTCCTCTGGATAGTTTTGAATCGCGTAACAGTCCTGAGCTGTCGGCTAATGCAATTGCTGCTCAACTAAATGGTAAGTTTGCTGGTATTCAAGACGCTTTTATTGCCATTTTTCCACCGCCACCTGTACAGGGCCTAGGAACCATTGGCGGATTCCGTCTGCAAATTCAGGACAGAGCCAATTTGGGTCACGAAGCTTTGTATAAAGCAACTCAGCAAGTGATGCAAAAAGCATGGAGTGATCCGCAGTTAGCCGGCGTATTTTCCAGCTATCAAGTCAATGTTCCTCAGTTAGATCTGGATATCGATCGCACTAAAGCCAAACAACAGGCAGTCTCATTGGATCAAGTTTTCCAGACATTGCAGACCTATATGGGCTCAACTTATGTGAATGACTTCAACCGATTTGGCCGTACCTATCAAGTTAAGATGCAGGCCGATCAAGCCTTCCGCCAAACCCCTGAACAAATCAGCCAACTTAAGGTGCCTAATCAGCATGGCGACATGATTCCACTTGGCTCTTTTATTAACATCAGCCAATCATCGGGACCTGACCGAGTGATGCATTATAACGGTTTTACTACTGCTGAGGTTAATGGCGGCCCCGCAGCGGGTTTCAGCAGCGGTGAGGCACAAGCGGCAATAGAGAAAATTTTGGCAGAGACTTTACCCAACGGTATGTCCTACGAGTGGACCGAATTGACCTATCAGCAGATTCTTGCCGGCAATACTGGCCTACTAGTATTCCCTCTGATTATTTTACTGATTTTTATGGTGCTTGCGGCGCAGTACGAAAGCTTAAGTTTGCCCCTGGCAATTATTTTAATTATCCCTATGACATTGCTATCGGCGCTCAGCGGTGTACTGCTATATGGAGGTGATAATAATATATTCACCCAGATTGGCTTGATCGTGCTGGTCGGCTTGGCAACAAAAAATGCCATTCTTATCGTCGAATTTGCCAAAGATCAACAAGATAAAGGTGCCAGTAGCATGGAGGCTATTTTAGAAGCGGCCAAACTGCGTTTGCGACCTATTTTAATGACTTCCATCGCCTTTATTATGGGGGTGGTACCTATGGTATTTTCCTCTGGCGCCGGTGCAGAAATGCGTCAAGCCATGGGTGTCGCGGTATTTTCCGGTATGATTGGCGTGACTGTATTTGGCCTTATCCTTACACCTTTGTTCTACTATGCGCTGGCTAAACGCGATAAAGGTGTAGAAGCGACGGATCAGAATGGGCAATAAGTCAGTTTGGAAACAGCCCGTTTAAACGCTAAAAAATAATAGCTTAATCATCAGTATCTATGCTGCTTTTATTACGTGGAATAAGCAGCATAGGTAACTTGATTTTATTAATCAGCAAGTTACCTTTTTTGCGCTTAACAGCGCTACCTATTCATCTTATTAATTAACACTTTTATTTATTCATAGGAATATTTTCAATGATTCTAAAACGAATTTCTTTGCTTGTATTGATAGCGCTAAGCGCTATCAATACAAGCAAAGCCGATAATTTATTGCAAATCTATCAAACGGCTAAGCTCAAAGATCCCATTATTTTAAAAAGTAGAGCGCAATATGATCTAGCGGTTGAAAAAATAACGGCAGCCAATGCGGCTTTATTGCCGCAAATAGGATTTGGACTTAACAGTACTTATACTAAGGAAAGTGAAAATCTGCTCACTAACAGCAATTATGGCGCCGACCTTTCTTTAAACCAATCTATTTATAATGGCGCATATTGGCAACAATTAGATATTGCTGAAAAACAAGCGACACAATTTGCAGCGAGTTATGGTTTCGCTGCGCAAGAGTTGCTATTAAGAACAGCAAGCACTTATTTTGAAGTCTTGCGTGCAGATCAGGCGGTTAAATCTGTGCAGGCAAATAAACGGGCGGTTGAGCGCCAGTTAAAACAAACTAAACAACGTTTTCAGGTCGGCTTGATTGCCATTACCGCTGTACATGAAGCACAAGCTGAATACGATCGTACAACGGCAGATGAAATAAACGCACAAAACACGCTTATTAATTCATATTACATATTGCGCGAATTAACCGGTAATGAAGTGCACAATATCGCTTATCTCAATAATGATACATTTGCAGCGCAAAAATTAGCGGGGAATGTACAATATTGGCGCAATACTTCGATTGAAAAAAATCTCAATTTACATAATAAACGGATCTCCAAAGAGATTGCAAAAATGCAAATTGAATTAGCTGCAATCGGACACCTGCCTAGCTTAGGTTTAGTCGCGGGCTTAGGTTATAACAACACCGACTACGATATAGATCAACCCGTTTCACGGAATACAGACTCATCTAATGCAACTATTGGCCTAAACTTTAACGTTCCTCTATACAGTGGGGGTAAAATCACCTCGGTTGTAAAACAAGCGCAATTTAACTACGTCTTTGCAAGTGAAGACTTAATACAAGCATTTCGCAGCATTGACTCACAAGTGAGCCGTAATTATAACAATGTGCGCGCATCAATGAGTTCCATTCAAGCCTATCAACAAACTCTTGTATCCTCAAAAAGTGCATTGCGTGCAACACAAGCCGGATTTGAAGTCGGTACCCGCACCGTAGTTGATGTATTAAATTCTACGCGCAGCTTGTATGAATCTGAAAACCAATTAGCGAATGCTCGCTACGATTACATTATTAATATGCTGCAACTTAAGTTTTCAGCTGGCACTTTATCCGAACAGGATATTCGCGATGTGTCCGCTGGTCTAGTGGATAAGTAGATAAGTAGATTCGTCAAGTTATCTAATACTGCCAGCCTCAATGTTTGGGGCTTGCTTTTCACAGAGCCCTCCTATTCCATTGGTATTTTATTAAAATGACAAACATGTCATCTGTGCGTTGCTTTCCGGTCATCTACCAGGGAGTATTCTTGTCGGGTAGCAAACAACCAAACATAATAAAAAACTTATCAGGGAATAAAAAATGAAATCAATTAAAAATGTATTACTCGCATCAGCAATGGTCATCTTAAGTGCAAATGTTTTTGCCGGTACGGCAGTTTATGGTGATTACGGTATACACCATGACAGTAAAGTAATTAAGACTCAAACAGTTGAGACTAAAGCAGCCGCTTATTTACTGGGTGTTGAAAAATCAAATCAGCTAAAATCAGGATCAGGCAGTGAATTAAGTAACCAGTTTGCGCTATTTTTAGACTCTTCTAAAGAAAGAAACAGTGTAACTCTGAATGATAATACCTTTATTACTGTTCAAGAATCGCTTAATGCCCAAGGTAATATGACCTACAGCGCTCTGGTTAATGTCACCTACAGCTATTCTCAAGCCAACTAAGATTGCAGGCTTGAACTACAAACAACCAAACAACCAAACATAATAAAAACTTATTAGGGAATAAAAAATGAAATCAATTAAGAATGTATTACTCCTATCAGCAATGGTCATCTTAAGTGCAAATGTTTTTGCCGGTACGGCAGTTTATGGTGATTACGGTATACACCATGACAGTAAAGTAATTAAGACTCAAACAGTTGAGACTAAAGCAGCCGCTTATTCACTGGGTCTTGAAAAATCAAATCAGCTAAAATCAGGATCAGGCAGTGAATTGAGTAACGAGTTTGCGCTATTTTTAGACTCTTCTAAAGAAAGAAACAGTGTAACTCTGAATGATAATACCTTTATTACTGTTCAAGAATCGCTTAATGCCCAAGGTAATATGACCTACAGTGCTCTGGTTAATGTCACTTACAGCTATTCTCAAGCAAACTAAGTAAAATACTTGATGATTTAATATTGCAGACTTGATCTGCAAGTAACTAAAACCACCCGGCTTGATTTTAAGCCGAGTGGTTTTGTATTAACAATGAGGCTAAAAAATATTTTAAAATCAGTTAGTTAAATTTAATGAAAAAAATCCGAATAGCACCTATATTTGCAGATTTCTAAGTCTGTTTCGGGCTAAATCATGATAGTTTTCCCCACTCATTTATAACAAAGATCCTAAATTTACTGCATAGCAGCTTCCTTATTCTTGGATTTTCCTTCGCCTTAGGAGCCAATTTCATTTTTATGACAGCAACATCCCGCGAATAAAAATTATCTCTTTCATTTTTATCCAGTTAAGCTAAGTTATTAAACACATTTCTAATTGCTACTGCTCTGTCTTGCAAAGTTATAATAAGTTGCTATAGAGTACCAACGGGAGAACCACACTTGAAAAAAATATTAATAGTAACTGCCATCGCAGCAGCGGGGGCGGGTGCATATTTTGCTAACCAGCAGCTGCCAATGTCACCCGCTGCTTATAATGTACTTGATTACGTGCCAGCAGATACCCCCTTATTAAGCGCACAACTTAAACCCTTTCCGCTTAAGGATTATTTAAACAGTTCGCCGCAATTAAAAGGAGCTAAAGACCAAAGCCCACTGCAGAATATTGTAGTTGAAGGCTCTTCGCAGTCAAAATTTTTCTTGAGTATCGTAAAAAGTTATCAAACATCGTTACCGGATACTGAGCTGTTTCTTAAAAAATTCGGCCTTGCGGATAATATCCGTGCTTATTTTTATATGTTGGGTGCATTACCGGTCTTAAAAATTGAAGTAGAAAACACACAGGCAATTTGGGATTTATTAGATAAAGCGGAACAGGAAAGTGCTTACTCTCACCAAAGCGGCAAAATACAAGGGATTGAATATCGCGCTTACCGGTTGACTGATTCATCTGAATCACCAACAACCGATCTGATTATATCTCAAAATAATGGCTTATTAACCGTCACACTAGACAGTTCGTTAAATAAAGAAACCTTATTAAGCAGTGCGTTAGGTTTGCTTAAAGCTGAAAATCCAATTACCGATTCGGGCATTTTAGAAGAAATAGAAAGTACATATGATTTTTCAGATCAAAACATCGCTTTTATCAATCATCAGGAAATAATAAAAGGGTTAACCACGGTCAATGCTAACCAGCTTGCACGTCACCTAAGCCTACTGTTTCCGCAACAGGATCAGGAGAACCCACTTTCAGTCTTCAGAACCGCTGAATGTCAAGCTGAGTTGACCACTGTCGTCAATCATTGGCCGCGTACCGTCTTGGGTTATACGGATTTATCGGTGACAAGCACACAATCCACAATGGATTTGTCCACTGTTATTGAAAGTAAAAACCAAACAATTATAACCGCCCTACAATCGCTGCGCGGTTATATTCCACAATACACACAGAATATTAAAGACAATGTCTTTGCTCTCGGTTTTGGCGTGGATATCAATCAATTAAGCTCGGCCACAACAAGCATATTAACAGATTTAAAAACGCCAAATTATCAATGTGCGCCATTACAGAAGATGCAAGCCTCTTTACAACAACAGGGACAAAATTATTCTATGATGATGGGCATGGCAGGCGGTATGGCGAATGGTTTTAAGGGTTTTAGTCTTGCAGTGCTGGACTACAGTATGAGTAAAAATGGGGGGAAGCAGTCATTAGAAAGCCTCGATGCACTACTCAGCTATTCTGCTGATAATCCACTGGCTCTATTCAACTCATTAAAAATGTTCAGCCCGGATCTGCAGCGCCTGCAGCCACCTGCTGATGGTAGTCCAGTCGATTTATCGGAACTTATACCTAAGGGATTAAATATAAGCCCCAAGATGGCCATTAAAGGTAAGAATCTGGTTATCTACAATGGCGAAAAATCTGAGCAGCAGGCAGATTTAATGAGCACTGAAGCACTGACTAAAAATGGCCTTTTCACTTTCTCATTCGACTTAACAAGAATGTTCGATCCAATAATAACGGCCGCTGAACTAAGTGGAGAAAGCATGCCCAAAGAGGCGATGTTTTTACAGAACTACAATATGCGCATGAAATTTGATGTAGACATCAATCATCAGGGTATTGTCTTTAATTCTCACGTCAGTAACGAAGTTAAAGAATAAAAAAGAGTAAGCTGATTTCGGTCAGCTTACCCTTTGTACGCATTGTTCATCAAATCGATCTCATTATTTTTAAATATTAGCATTAAAGCTGATTTCTCCGTTTGTATCTTTTATAATCCCGTCTTTTTTATGCATGAACTTTTCCCTGTCTAACAGTACGTCAGATAGGCTCACTTATATAATATGGATCTACTATGTTCGAAAAACTGTTTAAACTGAACGAACACGGAACCTCAATAAAAACTGAAATTGTTGCAGGTACCACCACTTTTTTAACCATGGCTTATATCATTTTTGTAAACCCGCAAATGTTATCCGCTGCTGGTATGGACTCTGGGGCGGTCTTTGTAGCAACTTGTTTAGCTGCTGCACTCGGCTGCTTTATTATGGGATTTTATGCGAATTACCCCGTTGCACTCGCGCCGGGAATGGGTCTGAACGCCTTTTTCTCTTTTGTGGTTGTTGGCCATATGGGTTACTCATGGCAGGTTGCGTTAGGCGCTGTTTTCCTGTCGGGCATCTGTTTTACACTGCTAAGCCTGTTTAAAATTCGCGAATGGATAATAAACTCAATACCAATGCCAATGCGCAAAGGAATTGCAGCGGGTATCGGTTTATTTTTAGCGCTTATTGCACTGAAAAATTCAGGTATTGTTATCTCTAACCCGCCAACACTTATCTCACTGGGTGATATGCATGCTTTACCGGCGATCCTCGCTTGTGTGGGTTTCTTCCTTACCATCGCACTGGCGCACTACCGTGTTAAAGGCGGTGTTATGTTCGCTATTTTAGCGATAACACTGCTCGGTTTTTTAGCCGGTGATGTTGAATATAACGGTATTATGTCAATGCCACCAAGTATTGCGCCGACCTTCCTACAAATGGATATTGCGGGTGCATTCAATGTAGGTATGATAAGTATTGTTTTTGCCTTCCTGTTTGTTGACTTATTTGATACCTCTGGCACCTTAATTGCCGTGGCAGACAAAGGAAAACTATTAGATAAAGAAGGAAATTTACCGCGTTTAAATCGCGCCTTATTAGCTGACAGTGGCGCATCAATCGCCGGTTCAATGTTGGGAACATCAACCACAACCAGTTATATTGAAAGTATTGCCGGTGTTGCAGAAGGCGGTCGTACGGGCTTAACTGCGGTAACTGTTGGTCTACTGTTTTTAGTCGCTTTATTCTTTGCCCCATTAGCGGGAATGATACCTGCTTATGCCACAACAGGCGCATTATTATACGTTGCGGTATTGATGGTGGAAGGGCTGAAAACAATTAACTGGGATGATATTACAGAAGCAGCACCGGTTGTTGTTGTCACTCTGATGATGCCGTTAACCTTCTCTATTGCTAATGGTATTTCGCTTGGTTTTATCGCCTATGCAGCCATTAAAGTAATGAGTGGAAGGTCCAAAGAGGTAAGTGCAAGCGTCTGGTTCTTAGCAGCACTATTCCTGGCAAAAATGATTTTCTTCCCAGGTTAAAATATTAGCGCCACTTTTTAATTGCCAAAAAAAATCACTCTTTATGTCTATAAAGAGTGATTTTTTTCTTCTATACAATATTTATAACGCTATAAACGAGATAATGCTTAATTGTAATCAGCAAGATTGATCAAACCCGCAGCTAAAAATTCGCAGATTTAATATTATCAGCAACCATCTCGACTAGTTTTTTTCTTGCTTCTTGACTGGCCCATCCCGTATGGGGAGTGATCACCAGACGCTCTTTTGCCTGTACCGATAAATAAGGATGCCCTTGAACCATAGGCTCAATCTCCAGCACGTCAGTACCATGATAAATATCCAACTTATCAAGCGCTTCAGCCATTGCATCTTCATTGACTATCCCACCACGG
Organism: Psychromonas sp.; assembly: GCA_047629075.1. Lineage (GTDB taxonomy): Bacteria > Pseudomonadota > Gammaproteobacteria > Enterobacterales > Psychromonadaceae > Psychromonas. The sequence continues at coordinate 11,607 of JBLHWW010000025.1, forward strand.
CCCATATTAAGTAAAACAGCCCCTTCTTTCAGTTTTTTTAGCGCCTGTTTATCAATTAGATTATGAGTATCTTCATTAAGGGGAGCATGAACAGTGATAATGTCAGAGGTGGATAATAACGTTGCCAAATCAACCTGCGGATAAGCTTGCTGATTATTTTTACCCGAGGCAGAAAAATAGCAAACCTCACATCCAAATGCGCTTGCAATTTCAGCAACACGTCGACCAATTTCGCCCAGGCCGATGATGCCCCAACGTTTACCCTTTATTTCACCAAAGGGTCTGCTGAGATGGGTAAAAGTTGGGCTATTACACCATTCTTTAGATTGTGTGTAATGATCATAATAACGACTTTGATGTATTAACTGAAAGAGCATTGAAAATGTAGATTGGGCGACACTCTCGGTAGAATAGCCAGACACATTTTTAACCATTACACCGGCTTTTTCAGCTGCAATTAAATCAACATTATTCATTCCTGTTGCTGCAATGCAGATTAATTTCAGTTGCGGATTTGCCTTTATAATTTCCTGATCAATAATAACCTTATTGGTGATTATGACATCCCGATCGCCGATATGTAATAATCTTTGTTCCTTACTGGTCAGCGGATAGCTTATAAAATCACCCAAATTTTCAAATGGAGATAAATCACTATCACTTAACGTTTCTGCATCCAATAATACAATTTTCATACTCATCCCTAATGTTAATATTAACAACCCCAAAGGCTGAAAGCATCATCGCTCTCAGATTCGGGTGCTTAAGACCCCAAAAAAGAGCTTGGAAAACAGCACTTAATCAGAGTTAATCTATATTAATAAAATTACTTTTTCGAGAGCATATCCAATGCCACAGCTTCTGCTATTTTAATGCCGTCAATACCAGCGGATAAAATGCCTCCAGCATAACCTGCTCCTTCACCACCCGGGTATAAACCTTTAACGTTAACACTTTGATAGTCCCTACCACGTTTAATCTGCAGCGGTGAAGAAGTGCGAGTTTCAACCCCGGTCAGCATAGTATCTGCAGCTGCAAAACCGCGTATTTTTTTATCAAATGCGGGTAATGCTTCACGCAGCGCATCAATGGCAAAATCAGGTAAACTGAGGCTCAAATCTGTCATTTTTACACCGGGTTTAAAGGAGGGTTCAATCTGCCCGACAGGTTGAGCTTCACTGCCCGCCAGAAAATCTCCCACACGTTGCGCCGGTGCATCATAATTACTGCCACCGAGAATATAAGCTTGACGCTCTAATTGACGCTGTAATGCAATGCCCTGTAACGGATCGTTATTAAAATCACTTGGAGAAACCCCCACCACAATCGCACTGTTGGCATTACGTTCACTGCGCGAATATTGACTCATACCATTGGTCACAACGGCTTCTTTTTCCGATGTTGCGCCGACAACCACGCCACCTGGACACATACAAAAACTGTAAACACTACGCCCACTTTTACAGTGATGTACTAATTTATAATCGGCAGCGCCCAAAATAGGATGACCGGCATTGATACCAAAACGGCTTTGATCAATCAACTCCTGTTTATGTTCGATTCGAAAGCCAACCGAAAACGATTGCGCTTCAAGATACACCCCTTTATCAGATAACATCTGCACTGTATCACGCGCACTATGACCTATTGCCAAGACCACATGCTTGGCGTTGATAACCTCTCCACCGTTAAGCGTCACGCCAGTGATTTGCGCATCGTCAATATGAATTTCTTCAACACGGGTTTCAAAACGAATTTCGCCACCCAATTCAATGATATTACGACGCATACGTTCAACCATAGTAACCAGTTTAAAGGTACCAATATGCGGTTTGCTAACATAAATAATTTCAGCCGGTGCACCCGCTGCAACAAATTCCTGTTTTACCTTTAAGCCGAGAAAATTTGGATCTTTTACTTGGCTGTATAATTTACCATCGGAAAATGTACCAGCTCCCCCTTCCCCAAACTGCACATTGGATTCTGTATTTAACTCCCCCTTTCGCCAGAAACGAAAGGTATCTTTAGAACGCTCATGTACCGATTTGCCGCGCTCTAAAAGGATAGGTTTAAAGCCCATTTGTGCAAGAAGCAAAGCGCTGAATAAACCGCAGGGTCCCATACCAATAACAATCGGACGCTCAGTAAGATTTTTGGGTGCCTGTGCGACATATTTATATTCGGTATCCGGTGATTTGCGGACGTCAGAATCGTTGACAAAATGCGCTAATATAGCTTCTTCATCAACCTGCTTTAAGGTCACATCCAGAGTATAAATCAGGGTAATAGCATTACGCTTACGCGCATCATAACCACGTTTAAAGATATGAATTTCGGCTAATTGCTCAGCTGAAATAGACAGTGCCTTTAAGACATGTTGTTGGAGCGCATCATCGCCATGATCTAGCGGGAGTTTAACTTGGTTGAGACGTATCATCGGTTCACCTGAGAGCAAATGGCTGGAAAAATATGCGTAGTTTACGTGATATCCTGCTTAATTGAAAACATCTAAACGACCCTAATATTGAAGCTAGGATTCGAATGTCTCGCGCATAATAAGCTCAGTAAGTAATGCTGATGTTTTATTTGAATCTTTGAACCACTTATATTGTTTAACTCCGTTTTACAGCATATCTCATCCCCCGATTCTTTGCTTTGCGCCAACGCGCGTAATTGCCAGTATCTCTCTGCCGCAAATGCTAACCCCCTTATTTATTTAAACTTACCTGCAAAGCTTTTCAACTTCCACTTTACTATTAGCTTGCTGCTTATAGCGTTTTGCCAATAAAAATTTCCACCAGCAAATCCATTCAGCTTTCGTTCAGCTTACGGGCCTTACATTAGTCTCATTGAGACAAGCTTGTGATAGCTAAAACAGACTGGAGAACAAAATGAATATGATTAAAAGATTAACCAGCAAACCAACAATGGTCATAATCGTCGCTTCATTGTTACTCGGCCTGACCTTAACACCGGCAAGCTCATTCGCAGGCAATGATGAGTATCAGGGACGCCGAAACAATGGCTCACTCCAGGTAAAAAATGATCACTATGAGGAACGCCGAAACAGTGAGTCATATCAGGTACAGAACCAGCAAAGAAACCATCATACTGAAAATAACAGAGTTCGCCACAACAGTGATCGCCATCATATGGGACACCAACGTACCCATCACCACAAACAAAAAAATTATCATCATAACAAACACAGAAACCACCGTCACAACCAACCTCATTATGTGCTAATCAAAAATGATCATCAGCGTTCACCACGTTTAGGGATTCGAATAGGGATACAACCAGGTCACTTTCAGGTTGTTTTTCGTGATTAAAAAAGATCTTAAAGCTGTAAGGCTGTGAGCTATCAGCCGTCGGTCGTCAGCTAATAAGGCAATAAGGCGGAAAGGCGGGAAGGCTGTCAGCAATAAGGCGGGAAGGCTATCAGCTGTAAGGCTGTGAGGCTGTGAGCTATCAGCCGTCAGCCGTCAGCTATAAGGGGGGAAGGCGGGAAGGCTGTCAGCTGTAAGGCTATCAGCTGTAAGCTCGAAGCTCGAAGCTCGAAGCTCGAAGCTGTAAGGCAATAATGCTTAAGGAGTGTTGCCATTTTTTGGCAATGGATTGATACCCTTAAGAAATTTGAACAGTTCACTGTCGGTAGACAATATCAAGGTAGTGTTCTGAGCAATAATACTCTGGTATGCCTGCATCGTACGGGTAAATTCATACAAACTAACCGCCTGGGGACTTTGATTGTATGCCTGTGCATAAATTTCAGTGGCTTTAGCATCAGCAAGACCTTGAATTTCCTCTACCTGCCGATAGGCTTCTGACTGTATTTTGTTTAAATCCCGCAGACGATTACCGCGAATTCTAGCGGCTTCACCATTTCCCTCGGAAAGAAAGCGCTCAGCAATCTGCCGGCGCTCACTGATCATACGATCATAAATTTTGGGACGCACACTCGCATTGTAATTAATGCGTTTAAAGCGGATATCAAGAAGCTCAATACCAAAAACTTGCACTTTTTCGGCTGCAGCAATAAAAATTTCTTGCTCCACTAGCATACGCCCTTTCTGAATAGGTACCAGAGTCCCCATTTTAAGCGCTCGCTCGGCATCGGTCAGAAGATCATCACGGAGCGGCTCGCGATCTTTTGTGGTACGGATTATTTCGATCAATTCGTGTTTTGCAACGGCATTACGAGTTTCACTGCCAAGAATATCGTCCAGTCGCGATTGAGCGCTGCGCTCATCGCGCAAGCGCAGAAAATATTGCAGTGGGTCAGTGATCCGCCAGCGGGCAAAAAGATCCACCGATATATAGAGTTTATCTTTAGTGGGCATGTCCGATGGGTCGCCATCCCACTCTAATACTCTTTTATCTATGCGATTAATCTCTTGTATAAAGGGTAATTTTGCCTTCAAACCGGCTTCAGTAACGGGAGCTCCCACCGGTTTACCAAACTGAGTAATAATAACCTGCTCAACTTCACCCACAGTGTAAAGCGCTGATTTTAAAATCATAACCGTCAGTGCCATCAATAATAATGCCAACCCCATTGATATTTTTTTCATTGTCCCTCACCCCCCTGAACCGCATTAAGATCTAACCATGGCAAAATATTAGGGCTGCTTGAATCGATAATTATTTTGGAGCGTATCTGTGGTAACACCACCTGCATCGTCTCAAGATAGATACGTCTCTCGGTGACTTCAGGCGCCTTCAGGTATTCAAAGAGCAGTGCGTTAAATCGCGCAACATCACCCTCAGCCTCGTTAATACGTTTAAGCCGATAACCATCAGCCTCGCGAATACGTTGATCTTTTTCACCCAGTGCTAATGGAATAACTTTATTGTAGTCACGACGCGCTTCATTAATTAGCTTTTCTTTTTCCTGTTGTGCTTGATTCACTTCGTTAAAAGATGCCTGAACTGGCTTTGGTGGGTTAATATTTTTTAGCTGTACCTGATCAATACTGATCCCCATTTCATATTTACTGGAAAGCGCCTGCATCTTGCTCAGCGCCTCATACTCAATCTCCTGACGACCAATAGTGATCACTTCATCAACGGTACGATCCCCCACCACTTCACGCATCACCGATTCTGAAACCGAGCGCAGGGTCTCACTCGGTTGGCGCACTTTAAATAAAAATTTAACTGGGTCGGCAATACGATACTGAACGACCCACTCCACAAGAGCGGCATTTAAATCACCGGTGACCATTTGTGTTTCCTGTTCGCTGGCTCTCACCGCAGAACTTTGATAAGGATCAGTTGCACCCGGGGTACTAAAGCCAAACTCCTGCTTTAATTGCCTTTTAACCGGAACAATAGTCGCGCGGTCAATGCCGAGTGGCATTTTAATATGCAGTCCGGCAGGCACTTCTTGCAAATATTTGCCAAATCGCTGTACAACGGCAACGGAATCACTGGGAATAGTATAAACAGCCGACCAGAGGCTGATTCCAGCCAACAATAGAAAAAAAATATAAAAAACATACCGACTGCTACTCTTTGGGTCTCCACCCATAAATCTATGTTTATAGTGTGAATATCCTCTCTTAATTAATAAACCATATTCCAGAGGTATGGGCTGATTATTCTTCCAAGGGTTTCGGTGATCCTGCTCATTTCCTGTCGACATAACTACACCCCCTATCAACGGCACAAAAGTATGCTATACATTTACTATGGAGGGATCACCAAGATTGTCAAGAAGTGAGGATTAAATAATAACTGTTTCTCCTTTTTAATGTTAATTCATTACAGCGAGTCCTCTTAAAAACTGAAGATTAGCACTGGAATGTTCAATATACTTGTCACTAAATTAAACTACTCAAGACATATTCTAGGTTTATAAAATCATTCAAAAAAACCATCAGACCTAAATTTTTAACGCATCTATACTTTACTCTATTAAATGCTTCATTAAATCTTGTTTGTGTATAAAGGCGCTAAGTTGATTATCTTGCAGACACTTTATTGGCCGCTATGTTGAATGCGCTATAGGGATAAATTTGTTGTGAGTTATGAAATAACCTCAATCTTAACAGCGGCTTTGACCTTGCTGTTTATGGCAACTATTACTCTCCTATTGGCAAGGCTAACGCTATTACCTCACCCCATTTTACTTGTATTAGCCGCCCTTTTTCTACGTCTAGATCCCCCTTTCACTAGCAGCTTTAATAACAACAGAGAACGCACACAATATTATATAGCTGGTACTGCTACCGACCTTAGTATTTGAAACAGCCTACAATTTGGATATTCACAAATTGCTTGCAAATCGTTTCGCCATTTTAACCCTGACCCTGCTGGGAGTCCTTATTTCGAGCTTGGTTGTAGCAATACTGGTCAGAGTATTTACTCTCCTTGACTGGCACCTGGCTTTACTGCTCGGCTCCATTTTAAGGGCATTTTATGAGCAGATGGAAACAATCCGTCATCAATATCCAAAGACCAATATTTTCACTACGGCCCAAACTACAGTCCAAGCGTACTCGATGAGCAGATGGAAACAATCCGTCATCAATATCAAAGACCAATATTTTCACTACGGCTCAAACCACAGTGCGGTTTGCTGGGCAGTATTAAATCTTAAAGATCATACTCACCTGACAAGTTGACAGAGCAGGAATATGAGATGGCCTGGGCCCGGCTAATCAGTTGTACTGAGTTGCTTCATGAATTGAAAATCTGGACTCAGGATGAAAAAATCCCCGCTACCCTAGCCGTGAGTGTCGCAAAAAGATGGCAGAGCGGGTTAGAGGGCTGCGAGAAAAAAATGGCGACAATAGAACAGCAGCAGCTGATCCTTTCTGCCAAGGTAAAAAAGAGATTACTGCTAAACTATTTACTCACCATAGAGTCAGAACATGTACAGCAATATGTCTGGCAATACCTGGTATTAGAATCAGATACCGCACACATCAAAAAATGGTTAAACGCTATGATTAATTCACTAATACCAATCTGCATAAGTAAATGGTCTAAAATTGCGCAGGACAAAATAATGATAGCAAGACGTTTGATTGAGCAATAGCTGCCTATTGAGATTGAAAACAACGAAGCTAGGGTTAATTTTAACAACTAAGGTAGATCCGATATTTATGCGGATTGGTATAACAGATGCTTAGCTGCCGTTACGCACACAAAGTATAAAAGGGGTTATTTGCACCACACTGACACTCAGAGCGACTACCTGAGCTATTTACGGGTGAAAGTGAACTTGGCGGAAAAGCACTGTATGCACTTATTTCATTGCTATAAATTTTTCTGATCGTGCAAGCTTATCCAATAGCCGACGCTCCTTTATGGCAGATCTTACTGGTGTTGTCATTTTAGCGATTTATTTTTTGTGACCTGTTTTTAGCCTTTTACCTCTTTTTTGCATATGAAAATTAGTCAGTTGCTGATCTTTTACTTCAACTGACTGTTGTTTTACCAGATTAAATCCAAAATATTCAAAGAAAGGTTTTGCACTGATACTCACCTGCGAAAAATAGCTGTTAATTTGTTTCTTGTTGCCGAGATCAAAAATATGCGCCATCAGCGCACTGCCTATCCCTTGTCTCTGATATTGGTGGTGACAGAAAAAATGATCTATCAGGCCATCATTCTGTAAATCAGCATAACCGACAATAGTACCGTCAATTTCTGCAATGAAGGGCTCAATATCGAGCATGCGTTTATTCCAGATAAAAATATCCATTGAATCGGGCGCCCAAGCCTGGACCTGCAACTCGGTATAGTCATGACGATTAATATTTCTGATGGTATTGAAAAAAAGCAACCAGATTTCTCTTGCATCTTGTTCAACATATTTTCGAATAATGAGCATAATAAAAATTCCATGAGGTTTTAAACGATCTGCAAAGATTGGCGATAAAACATCCTGTTTCGAAGCCAATCAACCACCCTGCCTGTACCCTCAAAATAGACGAAAAGTATTGGGCAGTTGACTCAACCGTAACTGAGGTCTGACAATTAAACAACGAAGTTATGCTTGATTTTAACTTATAACGGCATTGGGTAAACAACCTGAACCACTGTTTTTTGCACCGTTAAAGCGCAATATACAATCAACAGGTAAATAAAAGTACATGCTGCAAACACCACTGGCCAGGCACCAGCTTGCCAGCAATATATCAAAATAAAACCGCCAAGACTGCCCCCTACATAATACAAAACAAGATATAAAGCGGTTGCTGTAGATTTACCCTCTGTCACGTTTCTCCCTATGTAACCATAGGCGAGAGAATGGATAAAAAACGCGCCACCACTGAGCAATAATAGGCCGACGGCAATAGCCACCATACTCGGCAGAAACATAATCACTAAGCCGCAAAAACTCACCCCTAAACCACACAAAATACCGGAAATGGCAGAATAGCGCTTTATCCAACGTCCACTTAATTTCGCCGATACTGTACCCATCAAATAGCATAAGAATATTAACGATGTGATACTGGCAGGTAATGATAATGGTGGCGCGGACAATTTAAATCCCATCACACTATAAACGTTAATAAATACTGCAAAATTTAGACCACCAATGATCATCACAAGAAAAATAGCGGGATTTCTAATATGATTAAACAACAGTCTGTTGTGATAATAAAAACGGGCTTTTTGCGGTTTGAAATGTTTTTGTTTACTGATTAAAGAAAACACAAAAAATAAAATAATCAAACTGAAAACAGACATGCTGAAGATAGTCCACTTTAAGCCGACAAAGTCAGTCATTACCCCACCATAGAGTCGCCCGATAACACCACCCAGTGAATTTGCACTGATATAACCGCCAACTGCGACCAACAGTGCCTGCGGTTCAAACTCTTCTGCCATATAAGCCACTGCCACGGCAATAAACCCTGCCAGTGCGACGCCTAATAATGTGCGCAGAAAGATAAAATGAGACAGTTCCTGACTAAAAAACATCAGCAGATTAACCACAGGAATTAATACTAAGCTGCATAACATGACTGGTCTTCGACCATATATTTCAGAAAAAATTGCCCAGGGAATAAGGGAAAAAGCGACCGCCAAGGTAGTACTGGAAAAAAGCCAGTTTACCTGCAGCTCAGAAGCCGAAAATTTATCCATAAAATAGGGCAGTAATGGCTGAAAATAATAGAGATTACAAAAAACCATAAAAGAGCCTAAGCCTAGCCCGATGGTGACACGTTTATAGGCGGGGGAATGTAATTTGATCACTTTATCTACTCGGTAATTTATTTTTCACCTAGATTAGCCATTAAATGCTAATATTAAAAATATATTAAAATCATGGTTGCCATATATTAAAGTTATGCTGAATTCTAAAATATTATATTATTTCGTGACCATAGTTGAACATGGCAGTTATACCAAGGCAGCTCAAGCGCTGGGTATTGCGCAATCCGCTTTAAGTATTGCAATCCGCAAGTTAGAAAAAAAAATTGGGGTAACAATATTACACCGCAGCAGTAAAGGCGTCACGGTGACTAAAGAGGGAGAGGTTCTATTAACCCATGCGCAAGCTATCCTAACCAAGATAAACGATGCGCAAATTGCGATTGATGAATTACGCGGTCTTGAGAAGGGGGAAGTGAAAATTGGCATCCCAAGCATGATGGGATCCTATTTTTTCCCTGAAATATTAATGGCTTTTAACTTCAAATACCCTGACATTAAACTATCAATCGTGGAATCCGGCACACAGACTATCAGAGCACAGCTGTTAAGCGGCGAGTTGGATCTGGGGGTGATTGTCAATGACCATTTACCCGATGAACTGCAGGCCAGACATTTGATAAGGTCACAAATGGTTGCTGCAGTCGGTACAAATCATCCCTTAGCAGGCTTTAAAAAACTCGATTACAGTACCTTTTTCGAACAGGAGCTGGTGATGTTTAAGGTGGGTTACTTTCACCGCGAACTGATTGATAAACTTTGCGAGCAATATCAGTATAGTGCCAAATATTCTTTTGAAACAAATTTGCTGGTGATGATGTTAAACATTGTTAAAAACGAATTTGCGATAACTGCCCTGCTGGAATTGGTAACAGACCGCGAACCTGAAATACTGGGCATTCCTTTTGAAGAGCCGGTGTATCTCGACCTCGCGTTTGCGTGGCGAAAAGAGGGTTATTTATCAATAGCCAACAGGCGTTTTGTCGACTTCACATTAAACGAGGTCAATAACAAAGAATTATCCTCCAACACGCTCGACAACAGTTAAGCAGCACTTGCAGAAGTTATGTCTATTACGTCAACATCCTCTCATTTTTGTGCAGTTCCCAACGTGATGTGGAAAAACGCACGGTGATATTGCTCACTGCGCAGACAGACAGAACACAAAAACACCAATAATAATGAATATTAAAAGCCTAAAATCAGTGATCACAAATAACATTGAAATAATGAAATTAATGCAGTCACTAAAGCCACTATCTTATTGATCAGATAATTGTGCAACGTTGGTTAAACTCTGAAATTTTCCAAAGCCATCTTCATCGAGTTCGACAATGCCAACGGAGGAAGTCGAAAAGACAGGGACCCCCGCTTCTGGAACTAACTCTCCGACTATATAGCCTACCAGTGGCAAATGAGACACGATCAACAGTTTTTGCACGCCTGTGGCCTGCAAAGCCAGAATTTCATTAACCGATTTACGGGCGCTGCCTCCCGGGGTTAAAAACGGCAAGGTTTGGACATTTGTAACGGCAGAAAAAAAAGGAAAAACCGACTGCCAAGTTTGTTGGGCACGTAAATAGGGGCTGACCAATACCGCATCAAAAGATATATTTTGATCCGCCAAGTAGCTAGCCATCAGTTCTGATTCTAAACGTCCGAGCCCGGTTAATGCTCTTTCTGAGTCTGAGTGAGCCAGCATTTCAGCTTCACCATGACGCATAATATAAATATGCAATAACTTCCCCTCCAGTAAATATTAAACTCGACCCCAATAATCTATTAAGATAACTAATCTGTTATTGGGGTTGCGCCGGATACTTTTAAAACAACAATAGCCGCAAAAAAAACGCCGATAAAACCGGCAATAAAAATAGTAGGAATAGCAGCATAACCTGCAATATGCCAAAGAACGGATTCTAATTCACTCATTATTTTCTCCTTCAAACTAAAAATAAAACACATAAAATATTAGTTTCTGAATCCAGTCATTTTTATGACTGATTGATGACTTTTCCAAAAAAATTAAAGATATGCGTGTAATGGACGATTATACGCAATTTTTTTATTCATGGTCCAACATTTAACACCAAATTTCCAAACAGCAAGGATACGTACTTTAAGTAGAAAAAACTTGAAGAAAGTCATGAATATTGGTGATTAATCGCTATACTACCCTTCTTTCTTTCATTAACTGAAAATTAATTGCCAAAAGAAAAGAAACTTTTATCAATTAATAAGGTCTTTAACCGCGCTATCTTTTCCATCACCTTAATTTTAAGTAGACTATCACTATGGCAAAACAACAACTTGACGCATTACGCACTTACCTGAATAAAATGATCCTAGGACAAAGTGAACTCGTTGACGGTTTACTCATTGCGTTACTTGCCGATGGTCATATTCTTGTTGAGAGCCCGCCGGGACTTGCTAAAACCCGCGCTATTAATGCCCTTTCCAAGGGGATTGAGGGGGATTTTCACCGTGTTCAGTTTACCCCGGATCTACTGCCTTCGGATCTCACCGGTACAGATATTTTTCGTCAGGAAACTGGCGAGTTTATTTTTGAAAAAGGCCCGCTTTTTCATAACTTAATTCTTGCTGATGAAATAAACCGCGCACCGGCAAAAGTGCAATCAGCATTGCTTGAGGCGATGGCTGAACGGCAGATTACGGTCGGTAAAACAACCTATCCGTTGCCAGAACTGTTTTTAGTGATGGCGACCCAAAATCCGCTTGAGCAGGAAGGCACCTATCCCTTACCCGAAGCGCAATTGGACCGTTTTATTATGCATTTGGAGCTTGATTACCCAAATGCTGAAACGGAAAAAGAGATTTTAAAACTCAATCAAAAAGAGATTCTCAAAGAAAAAATTGCTGACATCACACCACTCTTAAATGAACAGATTTTCACTATTCGCCAGGAAGTCATGACAATCAATATTGCACCTCATTTAGAGCAGTACCTGATTGATTTAATCATTGCAACGCGCCAACCGCAGAATTACGGGGCGCAATTAAAAGAGTGGATCAGTTATGGTGCCAGCCCGCGCGCGACCTTAGCGTTAATGCGCACGGCAAAGGCCCGCGCATGGCTTGACGGCCGAGACTTTGTGATCCCCGATGATATTATTCAAAACCTCTATCCGGTTTTACGCCACCGCCTTATTTTAAGCTACGAAGCACAAGCGCAAGGTATTAATGCAAATAGTGTTATTCAGGAGATCATCAATCAGGTAGCCATTCCAGCCTAATGAAAAATGTAAAAACTAAACATGCACTGTTTGTCGATAGCCCTTATCAAAGCGGTATTGATGTAAGCTTAAGTGAATTACTCAGTTATAAACAACAGGCTAAAATACAATTAAGGCCGGCAAACAGCGCGGCTTACAAACATCTTTCAGGAAACTATCTGGCCAAAATAAAAGGCCGAGGCATGGAGTTTGCCGAGGTACGTCATTATCAGCCGGGTGATGACATACGCAGTATTGATTGGTCTGTCACTGCACGCACCGGTAAAGCACACACCAAATTATTCCAGGAAGAGAAAGAGCGTCCGGTTTTTATCCTGTTAGATCTTTCCGACAGTATGATTTTTGGCAGTCAGTTTGTCTTTAAGTCAGTGCAGGCATGTCATCTTGCCGCCCTGCTCAGTTGGCAGGCAAAGCAGCGTAATGATCGCCTTGGCGGGATCGTGTTTAACCAGCAAAAAATGGCTGAACTAAAACCAACAGGAAGAAATGCCGGTTTAATGGCGTTCCTGCATCAAAGTAAGCAACTCTGCAGCAGCACGCCCTTTAAAATACAGCAACAATCACAATCGTTATTAGTCCAGCTTAAACGCCTTTCCTATTTAGTACAGACTGGCAGTCAGGTGCATTTAATCAGTGACTTTTCGCAGCTCGATGAGCAGTGCCACAAATTAATTAGCCAGATCCGCAGGCACAATCAAATTAATGCCTGGCAGGTATCTGATCCACTAGAATTCGCTTTACCCAACAGTGTGCAGCAGAGTAATCTTAGAATAAACAGTTTACAGGGCAGTGGATTTTTCAGGCGAAAAAAATCACTGCAGGATTACCAGGAAGCGGCCTGTCAACGCCAGCACAAGGTAGATAAATTGTTTACCAAACAGGGTATTCCCCTTTATCAGATCTCAGCTTCACGCTCATTATTGGATCAGTTTCATGCCTCTGCAAAATAATCAAAATCCACTGGCGCAACTCAATGATATACAGGCCCTTTCTCTGCCCTCGTTTTGGCCACCTGCCGCTATTTACTGGTTTTTATTAAGCGCAGTCATTATTTTCCTATTGCTCTTTGCCTATTTATTCAAAAAATATAAAAAACAAAAAGTTAAGCAAAAAATGGCCTTACAGCAATTAATCGATCTGCAACAATCTAACGCTGACTTCATTCTATTAAATCAACTTCTTAAGGGTGTTGCCCTATTATATTTTCCACGCACACAAGTCGCCTCATTACACGGAGAACAGTGGTTTGATTTTTTACAGTTCTATGCAAAGACGCCCCTTTTTGACAATAAGCAGCACTTTATAAAACGGTTATATAACAGCCCTGCGCCAGTCTGCTCCAGCAGTGATTTTGAGCAGGCCAGACAATGGATAACCAGTTTGCATAAGCAGATAAAAAAAACGCACGACATAACCCAAGAGAAACACAATAATGTTTGAATTTGTATATTTATGGATCTTTTTTCTTCTGCCACTGCCGTTACTCATCCGCTATTTATTAAGGCCAAAACAGATAAACTATACACAGGTTTGGATCCCGCTGGCAGAAGGTTTAAGTGAACAACAGTCATCCTTTCAAAGAGAATATTTAAAATCGAGTATTCCTTGGCTCACCTGGTTGTTATTATTAACGGCCTTAGCCAAACCGGTTTGGTTTGGCGAGCCTATTCGCCTGCAGCAGCAAAGCCGTGACATGATTATATCCCTTGATTTATCGGGCAGCATGCGGGAAGTAGATATGCCCTTAAATGGGCAAACAGTCGACAGATTAACCTTGCTCAAAGATTTATTAAAAACCTTTATTGAGCAGCGTCAGGGAGATCGTTTAGGGCTTATCTTGTTTGCCGATCATGCCTATTTACAAACACCTCTGACCTTTGATTTAAAAACAATTCAACAAATGGTTGATGAAAGTGAAATAGGTTTAGCAGGCACTCGCACTGCGATTGGTGAGTCAATTGCGATGGCCATAAAACGTTTTGTAGAAAACAAAAATGAGCAGCGTGTTCTTATTCTAATGAGTGATGGTGCAAATAATTCAGGCAGTATAGAGCCAATACAGGCAGCTAAACAGGCCGCTAAAAACAATATCACTATCTATACCATAGGGATAGGTGCAGAGCGAATGATTAAACGCGGGCTGTTTGGCAATCAGCGTATTAACCCTTCCGCTGATTTGGACGAAAAAGCATTAACTGAAATAGCCAATCTGACCGGCGGAAAATACTTTAGAGCACGCGATCAAGCTGAATTACAAAATATCTATCAAACACTGAATAAATTAGAGCCTATTGATACTGAGTCTATAATGTTTCGCCCGGAAAAAGATCTCTTTTATTGGCCATTATCAACGGCACTGATACTGTTATCTGTTTTTGTTATCACCCTGAAATCAAGGGGATCCTATGCTGCCTGAAATCAGTTTAATACCTTTAGAATTCTTACGTCCCTTGTGGTTATTCGGGGTTGCCGGTATTTTTTTATTTGCATTATTCCATTATCAAACGGGTAAAAAACAACAACATCAAAGTTTGATTGCCGCACACTTAAGCGCGCATTTAGTAAACAGCCCTAAAAATGCCTCTTCGACCTTCTTTGTGTTTAACTTACTAGCGATTATTACCTGCGTTTCTCTGGCGGGACCCTCCTGGCGGCAGCATGATTTACCGGTTTACGAAATGCACAAAGCACAAGTTATTGCTCTGGATCTTTCCTATTCTATGTATGCAACGGATGCTAAACCGAACCGTTTAAGTCAGGCAAGATATAAAGCCATTGATTTGGTTAAAAGCTGGGACGAAGGAGAAAAAGGATTAATTGCCTACGCGGGAGATGCCTTTACTATTTCACCTTTAACCACAGACGCTAATGCCATTATCAACCATATCCCCTCTCTTTCACCAACTATTATGCCCGTCACTGGGTCGCGGGCAGATCTCGCTTTAGAGCAGGCAATAACACTGCTCAAAAATGCCGGTTATCAGCAGGGACATATTATTTTTATCACCGATGGTATTGACCCGAACAGCTCGGCAGCGATGGTAAACAGATTAAAAGGCAGTCCCTGGATTGTTTCAATACTGGCCATAGGCAGTCAACAGGGAGCCGCCATTAAACTGCCTGATGGTAGTTTATTAAAAGACCCAACTGGACAAATAGTCATTCCCATCTTAAAGACTGGCCCGTTGCTTGATATAACCCGTGCAAGCGACGGTCTATATGTCAATGTGAGTAATGACAACACCGAGATAGAGCTGTTATCCAAACAGTTTTCGGTTAGCCAGACAGTTAAAAAGAAATCGCAGCAGCAGGAAAAAAATAAACTCGCTGTTGATGATGGTTATTGGCTCGCTTTTTTATTAGTTCCGCTATTTTTATTACTGTTTAGAAAAGGTCTTTTTTACACTCTGCTATTAGCACTGACCTTCCAAGTTGCAACGCCCAAGGTGCAAGCTTCGATCTGGAAAAACAATCAACAAAATGCATTTCAGGCCTACCAAAATCAAGATTATGCACAAGCCAGTGAGTTGTACGATAGCGCACTGGAAAAAGGCAGTGCTTTATATAAGCACAAACAATATCAACAAGCATTAACCGAATTTACCCAAGCAACCCGCACTCAACCAGAAAGCGCGGCCGCTTTTTATAATCAGGGTAATGCTTATACACAGCTGCACAACTTTGATAAGGCCATTGCAGCTTATCAGCAATCACTCAAGTTGAATCCTAAGTTAAAAGCAGCTCAGGAAAATATTGATTTATTGAAACAATTAAAAGAACAACAAAGTGCACAGGATAACAGCGAACAGCAGCAAAAAAGCGAACAGCAGCAAAAAAGCGAACAGCAGCAAAAAAGCGAACAGCAGCAAAAAAGTGAACAGCAGCAAAAAAGCGAACAGCAGCAAAAAAGTGAACAGC
>JBLHWW010000026.1:0-27596 GCA_047629075.1 Psychromonas sp.
GCCCATTGCGGTCCATTTATTTACCTACTGTGTTTATTATTCAGTAGATAACGCAGTGATGGTATTGTAAAAGAATATCTTTTATTTTATCCATAGTCTGATGAGTTGGTGTGCTGACAACATCGAGCGGATAAATTTAGCCCATTGCGGTCCATTTATTTACCTACTGTGTTTATTATTCAGTAGATAACGCAGTGATGGTATTGTAAAAGAATATCTTTTATTTTATCCATAGTCTGATGAGTTGGTGTGCTGACACCATCGAGCGGGTAGATTTCCCCCATTGCGGTCCATTTATGCTTACCTAATTCATGGTAGGGTAACAGCTCTATTTTCTCGATATTTTTCATTGGCTTTATAAATTCACCCAGAGCATGGACGTCAGCGATAGCATCGGTATAACCGGGTAAAACCACATAACGTAAATAGACAGCTTGATGTCGCTGAGATAAATAGTGAGCAAATTCAAGTGTGTACTTATTACTGACGTGGGTTAAGTCGATATGTTTATTATTGTCTATCTGTTTGATATCCAATAATACCAGATCAGTGAGATCGAGCACGCTTCTAACAGTGTCATCGATTCGGCGCACAAAACCATTAGTATCTAAACAGGTATGAATACCCTCCAGACGGCAGGCTGTAAAGATTGCTTTAATAAATTCAGGCTGGAGCATAGCTTCGCCGCCAGAAACGGTGATCCCGCCGCCCGATGCTTCCATGTAATGGCGATATTGCACCAGCTCAGCCATTAATTCTTCAACGCTCATCTCTTTACCGGCCTCGGTATCCCAAGTGTCGCGATTATGACAATATTTACAGCGCATTAAACAGCCCTGTAAAAAAATAATAAAACGGATCCCCGGTCCATCAACGGTACCACAACTTTCAACAGAATGAACTCGTCCGGTTACTGACATTAGAAGCCCTTAAAAAATAGATTGTTTGATTCGCATTTTACGGACAAAAACCAAGCAAATAAATATTTTATAATAGATAAAAAGAAAGGTTTCATCTGTATAGATGAAACCTTTGCAATTATAGCAGGCAGACTGAAGATGCCTCTTCGAGTTTAGGTTCTACCTGAATATTTTGTTACAACCTAGCAGTAAAAGTACGTGAAATAACATCACTTTGCTGTTCTTTAGTTAACGAGTTAAAACGTACTGCATAACCGGAAACACGGATAGTCAACTGCGGGTATTTTTCAGGATTTTCCATTGCATCGACCAGCATTTCACGGTTCATTACGTTTACGTTTAAGTGCTGACCGCCTTCAATTTCAGGGGTGTGCTTAAAGTAACCGTCCATCAGACCCGCTAAGTTTGTTTTTTGTGAATCGTCAGTTTTACCTAACGCATTCGGTACGATTGAGAAAGTATATGAAATACCATCCTGAGCGTAGGAAAATGGCAGTTTAGAAACAGAGGTTAATGATGCAACCGCACCCTTTTCATCACGACCATGCATTGGGTTAGCACCAGGCGCAAAGGGCATGCCAGAGCGGCGTCCGTCAGGTGTATTACCGGTTTTCTTACCGTATACCACGTTAGAGGTAATAGTAAGAATCGACTGAGTCGCACGGGCATTGCGGTACATTTTGTGAGATTGAATTTTTTTCATAAAACGTTCAACAAGGTCACAAGCCATTTCATCAACACGCGGGTCATTGTTACCAAATTTAGGGTAATCACCTTCGATCTCAAAATCAGTGGCGATACCGTCGTCATCACGCACAGGTTTAACCGTTGCGTATTTAATCGCAGAAAGTGAATCTGCGGCAATTGAAAGACCGGCAATACCACAAGCCATAGTACGTTCAACATCACGATCGTGCAGTGCCATTAGAGATGCTTCATAGCTGTATTTGTCATGCATATAATGAATACAGTTAAGTGCAGTGACGTAGGTTTCAGCTAACCAGTCCATGAAGTGGTCAAGGTTGGCGAAGACTTCATCGTAATCTAATACTTCAGAGGTGATTGCTGGCAATGTATTAGGGCCAACCTGCACTTTAGATTTTTCATCTACGCCGCCGTTGATTGCGTAAAGCAAGGTTTTAGCAAGGTTGGCACGGGCACCAAAGAACTGCATCTGCTTACCGACAATCATAGGGGAGACACAACAAGCGATAGCATAATCATCGTTATCGAAATCATTGCGCATTAAGTCATCATTTTCATACTGAATAGAGGAAGTATCAATCGATACTTTCGCACAGTATTTTTTGAAGTTAATAGGTAATGCTTCAGACCATAGAACAGTAATGTTCGGCTCAGGAGAAGGGCCCATAGTGTATTGTGTATGAAGAATACGAAAGCTGCTTTTAGTCACTAGCGTACGTCCATCAACACCCATACCGCCAATAGACTCTGTTGCCCAGATAGGATCGCCGGAGAACAGATCATCGTATTCAGGTGTGCGCAGGAAACGTACCATACGTAATTTCATGACCAAGTGATCGATAAGCTCTTGTGCTTTAGTCTCGTTAAGTACACCTGCCTGCATATCTTTTTCGATATAGATATCAAGAAAGCTCATGGTACGACCGAATGACATTGCTGCGCCATTTTGTGATTTTATTGCCGCCAGGTAACCGAAATAAGTCCACTGAATGGCTTCTTGGGCATTTTTTGCCGGGCGAGAGATATCACAACCGTATTTAGCCGCCATCTCTTTGATTTGTGCTAGTGCTCGGTATTGTTCAAAGATCTCTTCACGTAATTTGAGCGTCTCTTCAAGAGTTTTTCCTGCAAGTAAATCTTTTTCTAAGCTTTTATGCTGCTTCGCTTTGTCGGCCATTAGGAAGTCAATTCCGTACAGCGCAACACGACGGTAATCTCCGATAATGCGGCCACGTCCGTAAGCATCTGGCAAACCGGTTAAGATACCCGATTTACGACATTTTAGAATATCACCAGTATAAACATCAAAAACACCTTGGTTATGTGTTTTACGGAATTCAGAGTAAATTTTATTAATAGTTGGATCGAGTTCTTTACCATAAACTTTACAAGAACCTTCGATCATACGAATACCGCCGTTAGGGATAATCGCACGTTTTAAAGGCGCATCGGTTTGCAGACCAACAATCATTTCTAAATTTTGGTTGATGTAACCGGCGTCATGAGCGGTAATTGTTGAAACAATATCAGTATCGAAATCAACCGGCGCATGAGTGCTGTTTTCCAGTTTAATTCCTTCCATCACTTTAGCCCAAAGCGCATCAGTGGCTTCAGTTGCACCCGCTAGGAAACTTTCATCACCGTCAAAAGGTGTGTAGTTTTTTTGGATGAAATCACGAACGTTAACTTCAGTTTTCCAAACTTCACCAGCAAAACCTTGCCATGCCGATGCAAATTCGTCATTAAGCTTAGTCATAAAGATTCTCCATTATAGTTAGAGTTTAAGATTAAATGTGTTTATAAAATTGTTGTTTTGCGCTAGGCAAAATAGTGCATGCCACGGATCAAAATAACTATTACGTTCCACTTAAGTGGAATGAATGGTCACGTAGTTTAAATTTTGATAAAAACACGTAGAGCTAATTAACCTGCTTGTATTCAATTTTCATTCAAAATTCAAATATTACGTAATCTGGGACAATATCTCAGTTTTAATATAAAAATAGTGCCAAAATGACGCTGCAAATCTAAAGATACCAATAGGATATCTTGTCGTAAAAGGATCAGGATTTTTATAAGATAATATTTATTTTATTGATTAGCCTTTTAACGTCTTTTACTCTAAACAATAACGATTGAGTAATTTTCGTTGCTTGCCCTTCTTTAAAAATAATATGCTATTGACTACCTATTGGATGAGTCTAACAAATGCTCACTTTGGTGAAACTGATTTAGATCAATTTACACAAGAAAGTTGTAATTTTATTACAGTATTTTACCCATTAAATTTTTACAGTCATTAACAAGGTTGTTTTGTAGTTTTATTTCTTTTTGGCGTGATCTGAGTCTGCATTATAATTTTTTTCTTAATAATCAATTAATTACATCTGACAAGATTTAATTAAAAGAAAAATAAACCTTATTAATACTATGGTTTATTTTTTATATACGGTTATAATGGAAATATAAAAGTGTCTTTATCAACAATGAATTACAGTTTTAATCTTAATGTTTTTTCCAATGGGGGAGGTGTTTATTAATATTCAAATTATGGTGATAGTACACGGAGCCGAGCAAGCTCATTTAATTAAGATGCTGTCGGAAAAAACCCATGAACTAGGTGGTAAATGGCTTAACAGTAAAATCAGTCATATTGATAATTATTTTGCCGGTTTGATAAAAATTGAAATTGCATCGAACAATGTGGATAAATTAATTGAGCAATTTAAAGCTCTGCATATTCATGTTGAAACGGCAAAATTAGATTTACATTCACAGGATAAATCAAAACATTTTATTTTGAATGTTGATGCTAAAGATCGTTTCGGATTAGTTAATGATATCTCTGAAGTATTAGGCGAAAACGATATTAAAATTGAGAGTCTGGAATGCCATCGTATTGGCGGGGCTGATATTGGCGGTATCATTTTTACCAGTGAATTTAAAATATCAGCCGGAGACGATTTTGATAAAGCGGAACTGATTAAATCCCTGCAGAGCATCTCCAAAGATTTAGTGATTAATCTACACACTTAAGTAATTCAAGCTGTATCTACACATCAAAAAAGGCGACTATTGGAAAATAGTCGCCTTTTTATTACATTACTTATTTGGTTTTAAAGCAGTGCAGAAATACCGAATTTCCCTTCAAGCATACCGACTGCAAGCATTGCCGCTAAACAAACAACAAAGACAGTACCCGGAATAACTATCTTGTCCATAAAAGATAATTTTTTGGCGCGTTCTTTATCACCAATTAATCCGTTGTTATCTAAAAACATGGTCAGCGCCCAGGCTAATACGGGATTAGCAACTGCTGCTGCAAAGATACAGATACCTGCGGACTGAGTGTCTTTAGTGTCTTTAATCATCTGCATACCGGCTTCAAGCAATGGTAAAAACACCCCAACCAGCAAAGCAATTTTCATCACCGGAGGCCATACCGCAACATCCATTGGGAAACCCAAAATAGCGATAATCATGACCAATACACCAAGAATAATTGAGCCACCGGGAATTGGACGTTTTGCGATAGCCGCCGGAATCATATAGGTTCCCCAGCTTGAGGTGATATTACCACCACCAACTGCTGTGCCGACAATTTGACGGATAGAACACATGGTCATTGTATCGTCCACGTCCATCAGTACTTTTTCAGTTCCTTTAGGATAGTTCAGTTCTTGGAAAATACGGTGTCCTAAGAAATCTGGAGACCACATTGCAACTGCTAAAATAGCAAAAGGTAATGAAGCAATAAAGTGCTCTAAGTTAGGCAGACCAAGCATCCAACCTTCAGTTGTACTACCCCACCAGTAAACTGGGTTTAAGTTAGGTAAGCCCATTTCTGTTTGAAAGGTAATATCAAATCCGGCGCCACAAACAAGTGCCACCAGAAGACCTGTGATAGCACAGGCCGGAATTGCTAACCAGCGTTTATTAATCTTGGCCAGGTAGGCATAAAGAACTACCGTGGAGGCCAAAACGACCAGGCCGACATATCCCATGCTGCCTGCAGCAACACCGTGCTCGACGGACTCAAGGCCTTTACCCCATGATTGCACACTGCTGATCATGGACAGCGTGCCCCCAAAACCAAGGAACACCAATAAACCACCGGCAACCCCGTCACTGGTTAAGTTCACAAGTTTTGAACCACCTTTAAAGTAACTGAGTATTAAACCAAATACACCGAGCAAAATAGCCAGTGCGAGTGGGTGAGCCCCTGCTAGCGCAATTGCGCCAATTAACGGGATCATTGGGCCATGATTACCGGCGAGGTTGGCTTTAGGGTTAATAAAACCTGAGGCAAGCACACAAAAAAGTAATGCTGGAATAAGCATTTCTACCCGTGCAACTTCGATTGCAAAGGCTGTACCGAGGGTAATATCGGGCCAGCGTGCGGTCAGTCCTTCTGCCCAAGATGCCATGACTGCTGAATACATGGCGATAATACCGATGGTCCCTGCGATGGCCGGTACCAGATCTTCCCATTCAAAATTGAAATCACGTCCGGGTAAGTTCAGAGCGTAACGACGTGGTTTCATGATTTTTAGCTCATGATCCAGATAGTCAGAACGCGTTGCGAACTCGCTTGCTGGCTTGTGTAACTCGCGATAACTCGCATTTTGGTTTTCTTCCGACATCTGGTTGGTGCTCCATTACTTTAGTAAGTATTAGTTAAAAATTAATCTGGTTAGCAGGTTTAGTTAGTAACTGATGTTACGCATTTAAAGCCTGTATCTGTTGCCAGGCTTTGAATGCTTCTTTTTGAGCTTTTATATAAAGCTCCGTTTTCAATCCAAATGTGGTTAAGCCTTTTTTAGCCTGTGATTTTGCAAGACCCGTATTTGATTTTATATTTTTGTGAAAAACTTCAACTTTCCATCGTTTTTGATTGATTGTTTCAATAGACTTATTGTCCAGTTCAATATGATTACTGATCAAATATAATATCCCTTCACTACCATCTTTGTTTTTAAACATTTGTCGATGTAAAATAATGGGCATATCCATTCTTTTTACCCAACCACAAATCTGAGCATTGAATCGGCTTTGTTATTAGTTTAAAGGTAGCCAGAAGGCTTGCTTCATTTGAATGATAAATACAATTCAATAAATTAATGCCTTTAACGGAACGACCAACGGTATAATCGAAATACCAGCTAATAAGCTCATTTTCACTGGAGTAAGGCTTTCTTGAACCGTATCATCAAAAATTAAAACACCCTCATCAGACTCTATTTCACGCACATTTTTTAAAATTCGTCCATAAATCTACGCAGGTAAACTGTTTACGAGAAAGAAAGCGAGTAACGTTATCGTGGCTAATTTGGTCATCAAGCAGGTCCGATAATCCAGTTGCTATTGTGTAACTGTATGAGGTGACAAGATAATCAATGTACAGCTCAAATATTTTTTTATTGTTATTCATGGCTCCACTTTAGCGGTTTTAGAAGTGAAATTTTAGTGCTACTGCGTAACATCAGTTAGTAATCAAGAAAAATGTAAGCGCCTAAGTAGACTGCTTTATTGTGTTGTGTAGCTTATATAAAGTATTTTAAATCTGATTGATCTGGATCAGAATAGTTACAATTCCGAAATTAAACCGTTCATTTTTTTTGATGCCGATGTGATCTATGTCGTATGAAAAAAGCTTTTTAAGCTTATGTCGTATGAATTTCATACTCTAAAGTTAAATTTTAAGCAGCTAGTATCCCGTTGAATAACGCTGAATCATTAAACTAACAGCTGTATTTCTTGTAAAATCTGTAAACACCATTCATCGATACGTTGATCGCTTAATTCATATTGTGAGTCTTCGTCAAGCGCCAATCCCATAAAGTGTTGTTGATCGGGTAAAAGGGCTTTTGAAGCGACAAATTCATAACCTGTGGTTGGCCAGTAACCGACAAAAAGAGGTTCCTGTGGTAGCAATTCGTCATGCAGCATACCAACGGCATCAAGAAACCACTCACCATAACCCTCTTGATCCCCTAAGCCATATAAAGCGATAATTTTGTTTTTGAGATTAAGCCCTTCAAGTTCATCCCACAGTGCTCCCCAGTCTTCCTGCAGCTCGCCATAATCCCAAGTAGAAATGCCTAAAATAAGAATATCATAATCATTTATCTTGCTGATTGGGGTTGTTTTTATGTTAAATAGCTCAACAAGTGATTCACCTATACAAGCCTGAATCTTTTCAGCTGCAATTTCTGTATAACAAGTACTAGAACCATAAAATAATCCGATTTTCATATATAACGCCTAATAGACTAAAACGGTGTTAATTTACAGATAAGGGAGTCTTAATGGAAGCATTAAGCATTGATCAATTTTTAGATTCATTATGGTTAGAGAGGGGATTATCGCAAAATACTCTGGAATCATATCGTCACGATTTACGTTTGGTTGAAAGTTTTCTTGCCACCAAATCGGTTAGTTTATGCTTGGCCTCGTCGTTAGATTTAATTAATTTTTTTAGTGATCGTCTCAGTGGAGAGAAAGAATACAAAAATGCATCAACTGCGCGTTTAATGAGTGCCTTACGTCGTTATTATCAATATTTATGCCGAGAAAAAATACGCGAGGATGACCCCAGTGCTAAGCTTGAAAGCCCTAAAATAATCAAACCCTTGCCTAAGTCACTTTCAGAATCCGAAGTTGACGGATTATTATCCTCACCAGATTTATCAGACAGTGTGCAATTTCGAGATAAGGCTATGCTTGAACTCCTCTATGCGACAGGTTTGCGCGTTTCCGAGTTAGTCGGGCTGTCGATGGAAGAGATCAATTTAAAACAAGGCGTTGTGCGCGTCACTGGGAAGGGTGATAAAACCCGTTTGGTGCCGTTAGGCGAAGAGGCTATCTATTGGGTTGAGCGTTATATAGAAGAAGCGCGTCCGGATCTGTTAAAAGGCCAAAGCAGCGACGTATTATTTCCAAGTCGCCGCGGCTCTGTGATGGTGAGACAAACATTTTGGCATCGTATTAAATTTTATGCACAATTATGCGCGATAGATAAAGCTGCGTTATCGCCGCATGTACTGCGTCATGCCTTTGCAACACACTTATTAAATTACGGCGCAGATCTGCGTGTGGTGCAGATGCTATTGGGGCACAGCAACCTTTCTACAACGCAGATTTACACCCATATTGCACAGGACAGATTGAAAGCTCTGCATCAGGAGCATCATCCAAGGGCGTAAGGAAGGATCTCTGATAACATCAAAAAAACAGGCCATAGTATTTATTGTTGGTAAATTAAAATATTCACAAAGCAGAGCTTACTAGGCATAATCAACCCTAATAGACACTCTCTTTATTCCACTAACAATATGAGGTTTGTATGGCGACTATTTTTTCAAAAACAGGGGTTGTTTGTGTTTTTTTATTAAGCAGTTTTTCAGCCGTCTCCGCGACGTCTGAATCTCCTTCCTCTGCGGTTATTGAGCAAATAACGGCTAAAATGACCAGCCTTAAGATCCCCGTTAATACGGTAAAGAAGTCAGCCGTAAAGGGGTTATATGAAGTGATTTCCAATGGTGATATTTATTATATTAGTGAAGATGCAACTCATTTGTTGTATGGCAGTATTTACGATTTAGACAATCAGATGGTTAATATTACTGAGCAGAAAAAAGCACAATTAAGTCGGGCAAAGGTGGTTGAAAATATCGATAAAATAAGCACCTTTGAAAAAGACATGATTGTTTTTAAAGCGCCCGATGAAAAATACATTGTCACCGTATTTACCGATCCGACCTGTAGTTACTGTCAGAAATTACACTCAGAAATGGCAGGCTATAATAAATTGGGTATTACGATCCGTTATTTAGCCTTTCCGCGTGGGGGTATTGATTCTTCAACCTACCATTCTATGGTGTCAATATGGTGCTCAGCTGATCCCATCAATGCGATGAATATGGCTAAAAAACGCCGCGAGATCCCTTTTGAAACCTGTGAAAACACTGTAAAAGAGCAATATGAGCTTGGGCGCTTGTTGGGAGTAAATGGTACGCCAGCTTTAATTTTAGGAGATGGTACCCTTGCCCCTGGTTATCTTCCCCCTGAGCGTTTACTGCAGCTATTAAATCAAAAATAACGCTGCTGTTTTCGTCACGTTGTATAGAGCGTCAATATAGACCCCTTATATAGCCACCCTATTTGAGAATGCAGGTTCCTGCATTTTAACATAGGGTGGTTGTATATCCTTATTATAAAAGTATTTGGTAGCCATTATGCCTACAGTTCAAGTTAAAAAACGAAGCGTTTTAGATCCTGTTCCGATCAACTTATCCTGCTCCCCTTTATTAACTCAGCTTTATATCAATCGCGGTATTAGCAGTGCAAGTGAATTAGATAACAGCACCCAAAGTTTACTGCATGCGCAACAATTAAAAGGGATAACAACGGCCTGTGAACTTTTATATCAGGCCTTGTTAACGTCACAAAAAATAATAGTAGTAGGTGATTTTGATGCAGATGGTGCGACCAGCACTGCATTGAGTATTTTGGCGTTACGCGGTTTAGGTTTTACCAATATTGATTATCTTATTCCCAACCGTTTTGATTATGGTTATGGATTAAGCCCGGAGATAGTCGATTTAGCCATTACCAAGGGTGCACAGGTATTGATGACGGTCGATAATGGTATTTCCAGTATCTCTGGTGCTAAACATGCAAAGGAGAAAGGTCTGAAGTTATTAATTACAGATCACCACTTACCTGGAGCGGAAACACCACAAGCCGACGCAATAGTTAATCCAAATCAAGTTGGCTGCGGTTTTCCAAGTAAAAATCTGGCGGGTGTCGGTGTTGCTTTTTACGTGATGCTGGCGTTACGTGCTTTTATGCAAAACAAAAACTATTTTACACACCTTAAAGCACCTAATTTAGCCAAATTATTAGATATAGTGGCCTTAGGGACTGTTGCCGATGTGGTTGTGCTTGATGCGAATAACCGCACGTTAGTCCATCAGGGATTGGCACGAATTCGTGCCGGTGTTTGCCGGGTTGGGATCAGCGCTTTAATCAGTGTTGCCAAAAGGAACCAAGCCCAGTTAGTCGCCAGTGATTTGGGCTTTTCATTAGGGCCCAGATTAAATGCAGCCGGGCGTCTCGATGAAATGAGCTTCGGTGTTGAGTTGTTATTGTGCGAAAATGTTGAGCAGGCAAATATACTCGCTAATGAATTAGATGCTTTAAATCAGTCGCGTCGCGAGATTGAGCAGGGGATGCAAGAGGAAGCGTTAAAAACTTTAGCCAATTTGTCACTGGATGAAAATAATATCCCCCATGCTATTTGTTTATTTGAAAAGGAATGGCATCAGGGCGTGATAGGGTTAGTGGCATCGCGTATTAAAGAAAAATATTACCGTCCTACCTTTGCCTTTGCTAAGGCTAATAATAGCGAAATTAAAGCATCTGCACGTTCCATTCCTGGCATACATATTCGTGATATGCTTGATTTAGTGGATAAAAAAATACCCGGTGTTATTTTAAAATTCGGTGGACATGCAATGGCTGCCGGACTCTCTTTAAAAGAAACTGACTTTGAATTATTCAGTAAAACACTCAACAGGGTACTTGAAGAACAGGTTGATAATGATCTGCTAAACAATGTCATCCTTTGTGATGGACAATTAAAAGGACAGCAGTTTAGTCTTGAACAAGCGCAGGAGTTAAGAGATGCTGGGCCATGGGGTCAGGGCTTTCCTGCTCCTCTCTTTGATGGCGAATTTAAACTGCTGCAGCAGCGTCTGGTGGGCAGTCAACATCTAAAAATGACCTTAGAGTTAGAGAGTAAAACGATTGAGGCGATCGCCTTTAATATTGATGTCGAGTTTTGGCCAAATCCTATGGTGAAAAATGTATATTGTGTTTATCGTTTAGATATCAATGAATTTAGAGGCAATAGAACAGTGCAGATGCTGGTGGAAGTGTTGCGAGCGGAGGAAAGCTAGGTGGAAAGCAGGAAGGCTGAAAGGCGCTAAGGCCAACGTCTAGCTTTCCAGCCTCGAGTCTCGAGCTTCTAGCCTTCTAGCTTTCGGCTGTTAGCCGACAGCTGTTTGTTTAAACTGCGCCTTCAAAATCCATTTGACGCCAGGCTTCGTAGACGAAGACTGAGACTGCATTGGATAAGTTCATTGAGCGACTTTCCGGCCTCATTGGAATACGCAGCTTTTGCTCGAGGGGTAAAGCATCAAGGATTTCACTGGGTAATCCTCGTGTTTCAGGGCCAAAAAGTAATACATCGTCCGCTTGAAAAGTTGCCTGACTATGAAAAGTAGTTGTTTTTGTTGTACAGGCAAAAATTCTTTTACCTGATACCGCCTGTAAAAAATCGTGGTGATTTTTATGACGATAAACATGGGTCAGTTCATGGTAGTCGAGTCCTGCTCTGCGGACTTTTTTCTCATCTAAATCAAACCCTAAAGGTTCTATTAAGTGCAAAACACAACCCGTATTGGCACATAAACGAATAATGGCGCCAGTATTTTGTGGGATCTCAGGTTCAAATAGTGCTATTTCAATCATAGTAGGCTTCTTGTTTAGTCTCTGTTTTTAAGTTGACTGTTTAGTCAATTCGAAGGAATGGTAAGTGCATACATACCTCTCCATGCTTACACATCGCATTTCAGCAAGCTCTTACTTAAAAATAAGCCATTGCAACTCGAACAGATGATTTATGTTTAAAGTCGTGCATGGTCTTATTCTACCTGATTTTTTTAAACATGCAGACCTAGATAAATTAAAAATTGATAATATTAAAATATGTTGTCATCATTAATGTAGGCGGGCATGCTCGGTTGAAGACGATATTTTAACGCTTTGACCGACCCCTGAAACTCGCATTTATAAATGGGTAGGGTATAGTTACTGCCTGATTTTTTTTGTTATATTATAGGTGTTCTTTTTGTCCAAGAATCTCACAAAAAAAGAGTATAACCGATTGGTTAACCTTGCTGGACGGGCTGCTGTTTTCGCTGCCTCTCTGCTGATTATGGTTAAATTAGTTGCCTGGGTGATGACCGGCTCTGCCAGTATTCTAGCCACCTTGACCGATTCGTTAATGGATGTCACAACTTCTATTATCAATCTGTTAGCGATTAAAATAGCGCTTCAACCTGCCGATGATGAACACC
The DNA here is from genome assembly GCA_047629075.1 of Psychromonas sp. Classification (GTDB taxonomy): domain Bacteria; phylum Pseudomonadota; class Gammaproteobacteria; order Enterobacterales; family Psychromonadaceae; genus Psychromonas. The sequence goes on from JBLHWW010000026.1 coordinate 12,770, forward strand.
GTTTTGGTCATGGTAAAGCAGAGAGTCTTGCCGGGCTCGCGCAAGCCGCCTTTATTTCCGGTACGTCTGTCTATCTGATGTTCAATGGTATCTCAGCCTTAGTTAACGGGCGTGAATTAAACGCAACAAATGTTGGTATTGGGGTGATGATTTTCTCTGTTATCGTCACTATTTTACTGGTTGCATTTCAAACTTATATTGTGAAAAAAACCGATAGCATGGCTATTAGAGCCGATTCGCTCCATTATCGGACCGATATTGCAATGAATGGTGCGGTATTATTGGCGCTTATATTAGCGGGATATGGCTGGTACTGGGCTGACGGCGTATTTGCAATTGCAGTCAGTGTTTATATTTTATATGGCGCATGGCAGATCGGCCGTTTGTCAATTGATGCATTAATGGATAAACAGCTGCCTAAATCAGATGAAGAGAAAATTGTGAAAACCGCCTATCATATTAAGGGGGTGCGTGGCGTTCATGATTTACGAACCAGACTATCGGGCAATACAAAATTCATTCAGCTGCACTTGGAGCTTGATGATAATCAAAGTTTATTAGAAGCGCATAACAAAGCGGATCAGTTAGAAGAGGCCTTAGAGTCTGATTTCCCTCGCGCAGATATACTCATCCATTTGGATCCTTTGTCGGTAGTTGAAGAAGAGAAATTGAACGACAAAGTACAATTTGAAACATCGCCGCTTACCTCGGATAAGGACAATATTTAATGGACGCGACTCAGAAAAAATTATGGAAAAAAATTAGGGAAGAGGCGCTGCATTATTCTGCCAGTGAACCCATTTTGGCGAGCTTTTTTTATTCAACAATATTAAATCATCATAGTTTAAAATCGGCATTAAGTTACCAACTGGCTAATCGTTTGGATCACCGCACTATGCCTGGTATTTTGTTGCGTGAAGTGATTGAGGAAGCATTTACTCAATCACCTGAAATTATGACTGCAGTGATGGCTGATATTATTGCCGTTCAGGACAGAGACCCTGCAGTTAATGATTATTCAACACCTTTACTTTATCTTAAAGGTTTTCAAGCAATTCAAGTTCACCGTGTGGCTAATTGGCTGTGGAAAAAAAATCGCATAACATTAGCATTATATTTACAAAATCGCAGTTCTGAGCTGTTTTCTGTCGATGTTCATCCGGCAGCAACGATCGGTAAAGGTATTATGTTTGACCATGCAACGGGTGTTGTTATTGGTGAAACAGCTGTTATTGAAGATGATGTTTCTTTATTACAAGGTGTGACGTTAGGCGGAACGGGTAAAACCGGTGGTGATCGCCACCCTAAAATTCGTCAAGGGGTGATGATTGGTGCGGGCGCAACTGTGCTTGGTAATATTGAAATTGGTAAGGGTGCAAAAATTGGTGCCGGTAGTGTGGTATTATACGCAGTACCTGCTCATACCACAGTCGCAGGGGTTCCTGCCAAAGTTGTAGGTGTTCCTTCCTGTGAGATGCCGTCTTTATCAATGGATCAATATCTTTCATAAAGAGTGTTCATTGAGGTGTTTGTAAACTGCATTCACCTCTTTTATAAAACCTCAATCAGGCATCAGCGATAAAAAATATCACTTTTTTTAGACCGAAATTTGCGCCTCTTCAATAAGGCCTTAACTCATGTCTCGCCAACAAACATAAATCTAGGTTGTTTTTTTCCTTCAATCTCCACTTCTTCGATAAACATATCAAGTGGCCTTACCCACAGGGCTTGCTCACTATATAACGGACGATAAACTACCATTTTTTCTTCAGTTTCACTGTGTGTGGCGATATTCTCAACCCTATACAGACCACCTTTATAATGACGGTATTGACCGGGCTTAATCTTTTTTTTCATGATTTCTCACTTAATTAACGTGATAGGCGTAATAGCGGGCAATAACTTTCCAGATATTGCCATAATATAGTTAGCAAACATAAAACAATGGTTGAATAAGTAAACGAGAATGCTTACTCTCAATGCATTGACAGCATACATTATTTTAAGGAGAGAGTTGATGACATTGGATCTTTTAGAGCAATTAGAAAGTAAAATTCAAAATACGGTAGATACCATTGCGTTGCTGCAAATGGAAGTCGAAGAACTAAAAGAGGATAAGCAAGGTTTAACTGAAAAAGGTGAGCAGTTGCAGGCAGAAAATATCCGATTAACAGAAGAACACCAGCAATGGCAATCTCGTTTGAGTGCGTTAGTTGGTAAAATAGAAGAAACTGAATAAGTGGCAATTTCGTTTGAGTGCGTTAGTTGGTAATACCAATCCGCATAAATATCTGACCTATCTTAGTTGTTAAAATTAACGCTAGCTTCGTTGTTTTAAATCTCAATAGGCAGCTATTGCTGAATCAAACGTCTTGCTATCATTATTTTTCCTGCGCAATTTTAGACCATTTACTTATGCGGATTGGTATAAAATAGAAGAAACTGAATAAGTGGCAATCTCATTTGAGTACGTTAGTTGGTAAAATAGAAGAAACTGAATAAGTGGTAATTTCGTTTGAGTGCGTTAGTTGGTAAAATAGAAGAAACTCAATAAACAGCAAGCGCGCAGTAAGCTAAGCGATGCAACTAAAAGCCCAATTTATTATGAATTGGGCTTTTTTACAATTTATCGCCTAAGCTATTTCATCAGGCTCTGCCAATGCCTCAGCATTAAGCGGCTCAGGCGAAATTATAATACCAGTACTATCGGCATATAAAATATCTTCAGGCAGGAAAGTCACACCGGCAAAGTTAACTGGCGAGTTGACCTCTCCAATTTCAGTATCTTCAGCCCCGACAGGAATTGCAGTGATTGCCTGTATACCTATATCTAAATCTTCAAGAAGATCCACTTCACGTACACAGCCGTTTACAACAATACCTTCCCAGCCATTTTCAACAGCAAGTTCAGCAATGTGTGCATTTACTAAAGCGCGGCGTAGTGAGCCTCCACCATCGACCAGTAAGACCTTTCCTATACCATTTTCTTCAAGAGTTTTATAAATAAGACCTACTGACTCAAAACACTTGACGGTGACAACTTCTCCTGCAAAAGAGTTTCGCCCACCAAAATTGGTTAACAGGGGTTCAACAACATCAACAGTATCAGCGTAAATATCGCAAAGAAGGGAAGTATTGTAATGCATTATCAGGCTCGCCTATGGTTAGTATGATATTACTGAGTATAAACTTAACGTATTCATTTACAATATTGTTTTTACATTGAAAAAAACAGTTTTGAGTTTACGTGATAAAAATCAAACAACTCGAAGGCCAAATCGAAATTATCAGCCTGAGATAAGAGGTAGGCGCTAAGGCCCTAGTCTAATTCCCTAAAAAATGAATGATCAAAGGTCTTTTCACAATAATGACACTTCAGTTTAAGTGTGGATTTTTTCTTAACATAGAAACGTGTGTCCACTGGCTCATGATGACTGATACAGTTACTGTTTGGACAAGCTAATACACCAATAAAAGAGTCTGGTAGTTGTACCTGAAATTTATGGACTACCTTAAAGTTTTTTATCTGATTAATAGTGGCACAGGGTGCAAATAATGCCAGCTGATTGGCCTGCTCATCGCTAATAAAAGTGTTTTCTACTTTTATCAGATCTTTTTGTTGCCCAGTGTGGGTTGCTAGGTTTAGTCCGATGGTAATTTTTTCATTGGTTTGTGTTAAGTTAAAAAATCGAATGATCTTAACACCCTGTTGAACTGGGATATGATCAATGACGGAACCGTGTTGAATTGCTTCTACTTGTAATTTGTGTTGCATAATTAACCCTTACGCTTGATCTTGGAAATGATTTGTTAACAATAAAGCCAGTAAAGACTGTCGTGCATAGATGCCATTTTGAGCTTGTTGGAAATAATAAGCATAGGGTGTTGAGTCGACATTAATATTAATTTCATCCACACGAGGTAATGGGTGTAGTACTTTTAAGTTTTCCCGCACGTTTTCTAACATGTCTGCATTTAACAAAAATGCGGATTTAATATGTTGATATTCTGTTTCATCAAAACGTTCTTTTTGCACCCTTGTCATATACAACACATCGAGTGAATCAACGACCTCTTCAATACTTGCATGCATGGAATAATTGATTCCTTTATCATTCAGTTCTTCAAGTATGTAGTCGGGCATTGCCAAGGCTTCTGGAGAGATAAAATAGAAATTACAGTTAAATAACGATAATGCCTGTGCCAATGAGTGCACTGTTCTGCCATATTTCAGATCGCCTACAAATGCAATGTTGAGGTTATCAAGTCTGTTTTGCGTTTCATAAATGGTAAACAGATCTAATAATGTTTGCGTAGGATGCTGATTCGACCCATCTCCACCATTGATAACAGGAATATTGGTAAATTCTGCGGCTAAACGGGCTGCGCCTTCCTGCGGGTGGCGCATAAAAAAAGCGTCGGCATAAGAAGCAATGATTTTAACCGAATCCGCCAGTGTTTCCCCTTTTTGTGCTAATGAGGTATTTCCTGCGTTATCAAAACCAATCACAGTTCCTCCCAAACGTTGCACTGCTGTTGCAAATGAAAGGCGGGTTCGTGTTGACGCTTCGAAGAAACAACTGGCAATTATTTTGTCTTTTAATAGCTCGGGTTGCGGGTTGTGTTTTAATGATTGAGCTGTTGTTAATATAAGCTCAAGTTCTTCACGAGAAAGGTCGGAGATGGAGATAATATTTTTTTGATATAATGGATTATTCATATTTTCTGACCCATAGGTAAACGAGTGACGATAAAAAATTATACCACCGCACCCCCGTGAATTCTGTATTTTTTAAATGCTTTAAATTGGGTTAGTTATTGTTAGGGGTTATAATGAGACTTGACTGACAATTGGAGTTTTTATGTTTAAGCGTATTCTGTGTTTTATTTTATGCTTGCTGCCGGTAAATTTGCTTGCTGAGCAATGGTCAGCGCTGCATGCTTTATTACCTAAAGGGACACAGCTTTCTTATCTGGTATTGAATCCTGAGAACAATCAAGTAGTTGCAGAGTCCAGTGCCGATATCCTGCGTACTCCGGCAAGCCTACAGAAGCTATTAACTGCGACGGCTGCAAAGTTATATCTAGGTGAAAGTTTTCGCTATCAAACAACCCTTGAAGGAAACAAAAGTCGCATTAAAAACAATGCTTACGAAGGTGATATACGCTTACGTTTTGTCGGCGATCCGACCCTGTCGCGTGCTGATATCAAAGCTATGCTGAGATCTTTTAAAGCATTAGGTGTTAAGCAGATAAGGGGGGATTTTTTAATTAACGCGGCTCATTTTAGCGGCTATCAATGGAGTGACGGTCAGGCTTGGAATGATTTGGGTGTTTGTTATACCTCTCCGTCAAACGCTATTATTGTGAACAAAAATTGCGTATTAGGTAACCTCAGCGTAGCGCGTCCGAATGCCCAAAAAGCGCGTTTGTTTATTCCAAGTTATGAACCCGTTGAGATTAGCAGTAACGTTGATGTGCTTACTTCCGCGCAGCGAGATGAGCAATTCTGCGCCTTAAAAGTGACCCGTAATAGCGACAACCGTTATCATTTGTGGGGTTGTATGGTGCCGAGGAATGGTCCTTTGGGTTTGGCTTTTTCGGTCAATGATCCGTTTGCATATGCAAGTCAAATAATTAAATCCGAATTAAAAAATATAGGCATTAAGCTAAAGGGTAATATTGTGCTTGAGCAGGTTAAGACAGCTAAAGAGGCCACCCAAGTATTAGTGAAGCATCAATCCCCCGGATTAGAAGCGTTATTAGAAATTATGCTCAAAGACTCAGATAATTTAATTGCGGATAGTCTGTTTAAAACACTGGGTGCTGCCTATTTTCAACAGGAGGGCAATTTTAGTAATGGTGCTAAGGCACTTAAATTAATTCTGCAGGAGCACGGTGTTGATTTAGAAAATGCTTATCTGGCCGATGGTTCTGGGTTATCTCGTCATAATTTAATGAGTGCTGAATTGTTTATGACGGTCCTTAAATATGTTTACCAAAATGATGCTAAATTAAAATTGTTAGGCAGTTTTTCGATTGCCGGAGTAGACGGTACACTGCATTACCATAAAGGAGTCGCAGGACCTTTGTTAAAAGGTAATATTGTTGCAAAAACAGGGTCTATGAAGGGTGTGGCGAACTTATTGGGTATTGTTAACACTGCGCAGGGGGATCGCCTTTTTGCTTTAGTTATAAACGGCTATAATTGGCCTGAGACCGCCTTAACTACAGCCACAACATCCCCCGTTGTTATTTTTGAACAGGCTTTTTTTGAAACAATAATAAAGTCTTCTCACAAATGAATATGACCTTATTACATTTTAATCGGGAACCAGTTTTTGGGCTTGCCCTGGCTAAATAAAATAATATCAGTGGCAATCTCAAGTTTATTAACTGTTGTCAGAGAGCGAGTATGGGGCAGGTAACTAATGCCGTCAAAATCAAGTGTTAACCATTTTTTATCTTCTTCAACCAGTAAACTTTGCCATAAATAATGTTGCCTGCTGGAGACTATGACCGGCACTTGTATTTGAGATATGCGGTTTGAGAAGCGATAGTCATTTTTTTGACCCTCAAAAATGAGCATTTCACAGCTACTCTTTGAACACCAGTCAAGCAGAACGATCGCCTCCTTAAGACCGTCCCCGTTGAGATCATATTTCACTGCACTGAATTTAGTACCTTTTGGATTTGTGCCATGAATTTTAAAGTATTGATTGAGCGCTTTTTGCAGTGCTTTATCAATTTCTTCCTTCGGGTCAATATGTTGTGCAGTGGATGCCGGTTCTATCTGGGTTATGCTGTTTTTTGAGCTGATTTCTTTACTGGTCATTTTATTGAATACACCCTCCGTCTCGGAGAGTCTGGTGATGATATTATTTTTCTTCAGTTTAGTGTTGATCAGAGTTACACCTGAACGTTGGAAAATAAATTCTTCCTGTATTTTTTTTATCTTGCTGCATTAGCATTACCACAATACGATCTGGAGAGTTACTTTTCCAAAAGCCTGTTTTAGTAATGACTTGTTCTCCAATGTTTTCTTGATATTCAACGCTATAATCTGAATTTAGGGTTAAATTGGTTGTTTTAAAGGGACTTCTATTTAAGTAATAACCGCTAACGTCACGAAAATTTACCGGCCATCCGGGTTCTCCACAGCCACTGAATTCGCCCCATACACTGTCAATATTGGCGGTAAAACCCCAATATTATTGCATTTTTAAATTATAAAAATGTCTAGGTTGAATTCGTAAGCGCAGTCGTTCCCCCCTGTTCATTGTTGGTTTTAATATAGTTTTTTTGAGTAGTGTTAAATTGTTAACTTTGAATCTGATAAACTCGATTGTTCGCTTGAGTGGCGAAAAGTATCTTATTTTTATCAACATTTAAACGCCAGTAGGGATTGTCACCTTTAGCCTTAAATAAGAAACCATGAGTTGCTTTAGCGCATTGCAATGAAGTTTTAGGCTGTGCCATATGGTGAATTGTGTCGATACGCATCAGCGCATCTGATTGGGGGGTGTTTATTGGTGGTAAGGTTACTTCACCAACAAATTCGATATAGACAGGCGTGGATTTTTCCTGGGTGATTTTTTCATAAATAATAGTTAATGCAGCATTAACTATTACCGGAAAATTTTGTTCGGAATCACAGGCAGTGAAATAACCTTTACCACCCATAAAGCGCAAATCGCTTCTGAAATTACTGTCTAATATTTTTGAAAATCGTCCTTGATGACGGGGATTTTGTCTGGCGCAGGTGAGACAGCGGAAGTCGGCTAAACACAAGCTGTATTAAAAAGCAGAGAACTACTTAACAAAAAGAAACTTAATAAACGCATAAAAAACCTCAGTTTAATCATAATGGACGGCTAAGTGTGCATAAATATGACAATAGGTTGCCTTTTTATTTAAATACTTAATTATCGTTCGGCGCTTAAGCCGTTCACATTGTTAATTATAGTGATTAAGGATCAATATTTTTGGCTTAATATTTACTTTATATTATGGGCTACTAGGCTAAATACCTATCCATCATTACCGCTACACCATGATCTTTAGATGAAAGCGTTTTTTCTACATTTGGCAGTGCCTCTTTTAGCGCCTGCTGGGCGTTTTCCATTATGATAGGTTTAGCAACTGCGAGTAACATTTCAAGATCATTCATACCATCTCCAAATGCAATTGCATCGGCAATTTTCAGGTTTTTGCTTTTTAATACTCGATTAACGGCTTCACCTTTATTGGTATTGGCGCACATAACTTCCAGACACTTTGGTAAAGAAAAAGTAAGGTTAATTTTATCACCGTAACGCGCAGCTAATAATTCATAAACGGGTTGTAACAATTCATTTTCCGCATAGAAAAATATCTTAATCGTATTATTTTTATCAAGTTTGCTGAGATCGGCTTTGATACACTCAAACCCGGCGTTTAATCCCATTCCTTCAAGCTCTGTCAGAGGGTAATTAGCATACCAGTTTTGATCTGTGAAGATATTGATTTGCACGGCATCAGCAAATGCCATATCACAAATGCCTTGTGCTATATCGCTTGGCAGATTCTGTTGATGAATAATTTTTCCCTCTCTATTGTGGACGCGTGCTCCATTTGAGGTAATTAAATACATTGGGATATTTAAGGATTCTTGTAAATGTTTCGCTTCAATATAGTGCCGGCCTGTTGCGATAACAAATTTTCGGCCACTTTGTACCCAGCGTTGAATTGTTTCTTTTGTTTTTGCCGAGATGCGATGATCTGCACCGAGCAGGGTGCCGTCGAGATCTGAAATAGCTATTTTGTACATTGTAGGGTGCCTTCTTGTGATGCTTCTAAAAATTTAAGTACAGTATTTAAAGCGGCTAATCGGGATTGATCTTTTTCTAAATATATCTCATGTTCTGCATCAGGTATGGTTAGAAACTGTTTCGCCTTACACTGGGTTAATTTTTTAAAAAATTTATTTTGCCCTGCCGCCGTCACAACCTTATCGGCTCCAGCTTGCAGCAATAGGATTGGAATATTTATTTTATTGGCGTTATCAACCGCCTGCTTGGTAGCGCTAAGGCTTTGGGCAACCCAGCGCATGCTCGCATCACCAAGTTGTGTTTCCGGAAAGGCTGTAAAAGTATTTTGTGATGCATTAAAACGCACTTCGCTGGACGTTAAGTGGTTACCGACAAATGCTTTGGGCTTATATTCTTCGCCACCAAACACATAACAGGATTTATAACTAAACCAACTGCACAGGGCGGCACCGCCAGAGGTGAGTATATTGGCAATAACACGGGGTATTCTGCCTAAATTGATTGACATCATAGGGCTTAAGAAGATGGCGGCCTGAAACGGGTGATCATATTTTTCGAGGTATAGCGCGCTTATCGTGCCGCCCATTGAGTGTGCTAACAGATAATTATGCTGGTAATGATTTGCTAAATCTAAGGATAAAATATAGCGGTTAAGGTCATCGACATAATTCTGAAAATGAACAACATGCCCGTGATATCGATCTCGGCCTAAGCGTTCTGAAAATCCCTGACCTCGGTGGTCAATTAAATACAGATCATAACCTTGACGGTTAAGATCAAAAGCAAGTTCTTGGTACTTTAATACACTCTCGTTTCGACCCTGACTAATCACTATTGCGTTAGCATTACCTGTTTTAATGCTAATAGTATGCAGTCTTTTATTGCCAATGCCTTGTAAAGAACCTGACATTGCATTTTTTTTCCAAAATGCATTTATTTGACTATTAAAAGTATTACTCAGTTCGGCTTCAGTCGTTAAACCGTAGGGATTATTTGCCATGTGGTTTTCCGCAAAGGTCAATGCGCTAGAAAGTAAAAACAAAAAAGGTATCAGTAATCTCAGTTGAGAAGCTTCTTTCATTTTTTATCCGTACGTTATAGGGTTGTTAATTATACGCAAAGTATCAGATTAGACAGCCTCAACCTTAGCTAAGATTGGGGCTGCAAGATCCTTAAGGTTTTCCTCAAAGATCGCGTCGACATAAAAAATACTCACTTGGTTAATGATAGGATACGGGAATGATTAAGCGAGTTGGGCTTTGATAAAGTTAATAACCTCATCAATAGCAACTTCCTGTTTTACACCCGAGAGGCGATCTTTATATTCAATTACGCCATTATCCAAGCTACGATCGCCAATCACTAGGGTATGTGGAATACCGATAAGCTCAGCATCCGCAAACATAATACCAGGGCGTTCTTTACGATCGTCAAATAATACCTCAATACCTGCCGCTTGTAACTCTGCATAGTATTTTTCAGCAAGTTCTGCCACACGATGTGATTTATGCATATTCATCGGGACAATAACTACCGAAAAAGGTGCCAGTGTATCGTTCCAGATAATGCCATTTTTATCATTGTTTTGCTCAATAGCGGCAGCAACAATACGTGAGATACCAATACCGTAACAACCCATAGTTAATATCTGGTTTTTACCCTGCTGGTTAAGCACACCGGCATTCATCGCTTTAGTATAAGTATCACCTAGTTGGAAAATATGTCCCACTTCGATACCGCGCGCCATTGAAAGGGTTCCACTACCACATGGGCTCGGATCACCTTCAACTACATTACGCAGATCTTCAACTTGAGCAAGCTCAACGTCGCGTCCCCAGTTAATGTTGATGTAATGTTTGTCATCGATGTTTGCACCGGCGCTAAAGTCGCTCATAATGGCGACCGAACGGTCAACAATAAAGGGTACCGGCAGAGAAACAGGGCCCAGTGAACCGGGGCCGGCATTAACTAAAGCTCTGATGTCACTTTCGCTGGCCAATTCCAGCGGAGCAGCTACAGAAGCTAAATTTTCAGCTTTAATTTCATTAAGTTCGTGATCACCACGGATGATTAGCGCGATCAGATTCGTTTCAACTTGATCAGACGCTTTAACAAATAAAGTTTTTACGGTTTTTTCAATGGCAATGCCGTGTGTCGTAACGAGTTCGGCGATCGTTTTTGCATTTGGGGTATCAAGCAGTTCCATTTCAGCGGTAGGTGCTGCAAGGTCAGTGTCCGGTGCTAGTGCTTCTGCCTTTTCAATATTTGCTGCATAATCACTTTCAGTTGAGAAAACAATAGCATCTTCACCACTTTGGGCAAGTACGTGGAATTCATGGGATGCGCTGCCGCCAATACTACCGGTATCGGCAATCACAGGGCGGTATTCAAGACCTAAACGGTCAAAGATACGACAATAGGCAGCAAACATATTCTGATAGGTTTTTTCTAAACATTCCTGTCCAAGGTGGAAGGAGTACGCATCTTTCATAGTAAATTCGCGTGCACGCATTACACCAAAACGCGGACGAGTTTCATCGCGGAATTTGGTCTGAATTTGGAAAATATTGAGAGGCAGCTGTTTGTAACTATTTACTTCTTTACGAACAAGCTCGGTAATCACTTCCTCGTGTGTTGGGCCCAACACGAAATCACGAGTATGGCGATCCTTAAGACGTAATAGCTCACCGCCATATTGATCCCAGCGACCCGTTTCCAGCCAAAGATCGGCAGGTTGGACAATCGGCATTAAAACTTCAACACCTCCGGCTCGTTCCATTTCTTCACGCACGATAGTTTCAACTTTACGTAAAACCCGTAACCCCGTCGGTAACCAGGTATATAAACCCGATGCTAATTTACGGATCATGCCTGCACGTAACATAAGCTGGTGGCTTACAATTACCGCGTCGCTTGGTGCTTCTTTTTGAGTTGAAAGTAAGTAGTTGGTCGTGCGCATAGTTATCCCTAATTGATAAATTAAACTGCGCTGATTTTAGCAGTGGAAAGGTGCTTACTAAAGGTTTCTTCATCTATTTAGAAAATATAATTGAATTTTAACCAGGCTTTCAGCTATTTTGTGTTAATAAAGAGCAAATTATAAGGATCACCATGAATCGTTATCTATCATCAGGAAAAAATAGCGCGACAATAATGCTGTTTTGCAGCATTATTTTAATTATTAATACTGTACTACCGACGGATTTAAATCAGTTTGGTATCGTACCGCGCTCTTTTGAGCATCTCAGCGGTATTTTTATGGCGCCCTTTCTCCATGGAAGCTGGTTGCACCTGATCAGTAATTTTTTACCCTTTATGGTTTTTGGAACCTTAATTGGTGCGCAAGGCAGTAAACGGTTCTGGCTGTTATTTATCCTACACATCAGCTCTACGGGAGTGTTAGTGTGGTTATTCGCTCGGGGTAACAGCGTACACATTGGAATGAGCGGAGTAATTTATGCCTTCTGGGGCTATTTAATCGTTTATGGTTTGGTCCGTGGAAAAATATTGCACCTTATTATTTCGCTGCTTATGCTGATTTTTTACGGCGGATTAGTTTTTGGTGTCTTTCCAACAAAATTTGGTGTGTCATTTGAAAGTCACTTGTTAGGGGCATTGGTTGGCGCTGCCAGCGGTTATTATTTTGCTAAACCAGTGGCTCAACATCGACTACGGTAGTGATATATCCTGCATTCATCCAGGATATATTAAAGTCGAGCAGATGAACGGCGTATATTTTTAAATCTTCTTTTTTCTTCTTATAAGCAGGACGAGGGTCTTGCTGCAATACTTCGATAATCAATTGCTGCATTTCAGGGTAGTCATCTTTGAATAAGTTAATGGCTTTTTGAGCCTGAGTTGAAAATTCAACCTGCATTAACGATTCCGGTTGCTGCTGAGCAAAGCCGGCAACTGCCTTCGGTTTAGAATCTGCATAGGGGATATAAGGTTTGATATCAATAATGGGGGTGCCTTCGACTAAATCGATATTACTCAACATTAAAAAAATCTTACCATTAACCTGTTTAATGCCGTGAAATTCAACCAGTGATAAACCGACCGGGTTAGGACGGCAGGGTGAGCGTGTCGCAAAAACACCTAAGCGCTTGTTACCGCCTAGTCGAGGCGGCCGCACGGTCGGGCTCCATTTCTCCTGGTTGCGATTTTTATGGAAAATAAACACTAACCATAAATGACTGAATTCCTGTAAACCTAAAAAAGCGTTAATATCATCGTAAGGAGGTAAGATTTCCAGCTCAGCTTTGGCGCTGGGCACTAATCCCGGCTGACGAGGCACAGCAAACTTCTCTTTATAGGGGGAATGAATTGTAGCTATTGAATCAAACACTAAGCTATTTCCCATCAGAAAGTTTCACATTAATCGCACGACCATAACAAATAATATTGCTAATACAGGATGCATCTCGTTCAAAAGTTAAACAATTTTGAAAAACGATGCCATTGGCGTTCATCTCTGCGGCATTAATACGGGCATTGGTGCGAGCTTCTTTTATATCGGCAGGGCGATCTTTTTCCTGTTGTTGACAGCTACTGCCGTCAACAGCGGCTATAAATTTATAATCGAGACTCTGCAATTGCGATTTTTCGTAAACAGTGATCCGTGAGGGTTTGAAGTAATCATCAAAATTTTTCTTGTCGAGATTAGATGAAAAATCGAGGTTAGTGCAAGCTGTGCTTAAAAGGACGCTAAAAGAGATAATAATAAAACGTAACATAAGGTGCTCTTTATAAATAGAAGGGGGTAGCGATGAGTGGCATAATAACATTTTTTAATAAACCTGAAACCGAGAAGGAAGTAATATGACAGTAGCCAATGGAAAACGTGCAGTTTTTCTTGACCGAGATGGTGTAATAAATGTCGACAAGGGTTATGTATCTCAGCGTGATGATTTTGAGTTTATCGATGGCGTAATTGATGCCTGCAAAGCACTTAAAGAAAAAGGTTACCTATTAGTTGTTATAACCAATCAGTCAGGTATCGCACGGGGATATTTTAGTGAAGAGCAATTCCATACCTTAACAGAGTGGATGGATTGGTCATTAGCGGATAGAGGGGTTGATATAGATGGTTTCTATTATTGCCCGCATCATGCTGAAAAGGGCATAGGCGAGTATAAGATTGCTTGCGATTGCCGCAAGCCACAATCTGGTATGCTGATTAGTGCAATTGCAGACTTGGATATAGATGTAAGTCAGTCAATATTAGTCGGAGATAAAGTTTCTGATCTACAAGCGGGTTTAGCTGCAGGGATAAACACTAACTATTTAGTTAGAACAGGAAAAACAATCACTATAGAAGGTGAAAAAATGGCAACAGCCATATTTGATGATTTGAACAGTATAGTTAAGCTGTTGTAATTGAATCATTGAGGGTAAATGTGTGGACAATTATAGTTAATCTGTGGGTAAGTTGTTTGCAAATAGGGTATAAAAATTAATTGTAAAAATAGCCTGTTTTTATGCAAATAAACCCTTGCTAACGTGATCAAAGTCCCTATAATGCGCCCCACGGAAACGGGAAAGACGCAAGTCAAACCGGTTACTTAGAACGAAAGAGATTAAGTTTTTAATAACGTTAAACGTTGATTAAAAACATTAAAAATAATCATTGACATCGTTTGCAGGTAGCGTAATATACGCACCTCGCCGAAAGGCGCGCTCTTTAACAATTTAATCAAACAACCTGTGTGGACACTTATTGTTGATGTGATTTCAAAAAAATCAAAGTCCTTTCTTGTAAAGGCAGTAACTTTTCACTTCGTGAATAGATTACTCATCAATAAAAGTGACACACGAATAAATTTATTTATTCAGAATAATAAGTTATTCATTATTTTTATACCGAAGTTTTTATACCTAGGTGTAGAGAGAAGAGTAATTAGTTTTAGTCAGTTATATTGAGTCGCAGCGCAAGCTGCAAATTAAACTTTAAATTGAAGAGTTTGATCATGGCTCAGATTGAACGCTGGCGGCAGGCTTAACACATGCAAGTCGAA
>JBLHWW010000027.1:0-27467 GCA_047629075.1 Psychromonas sp.
CGTTGCGATTCCACCCATTGTATAGTGTACGGTAGGGCGAACTGGAATGGGTTCATAAACAGGATCCACGCCGGCATAGGCTTTTGCCAGTTCGCGGATAAATGGCAGGCGTTCATTAATTTTTTCTTCTCCCAAGTGACGAAGATCCATGTGAATATAGTCTCCGCGATCACCTTTAAAGACATTGCCCTTTTGCTGCTCCTGCCAGAAGCATTGACTGAGTTTGTCACGCGGGCCAAGTTCCATGTGTTTATTTTTAGTCTGTCCGACAGGTACTTCAGGCCCCAAGCCATAATCCTGCAGATAGCGGTAACCATTTTTATTGACTAAGATTCCCCCTTCACCACGACAACCTTCGGTCATTAAAATCCCACTGCCCGGTAAACCTGTCGGATGATACTGTACAAACTCCATGTCGCGTAGCGCAACGCCGTGTCGATAAGCCAGAGACATGCCATCACCCGTGACAATACCGCCATTGGTATTGTAGCTGTATACGCGACCCGCGCCGCCAGTTGCCATGATCACCGATTTAGCCTGAATCAGTTTTACTTCACCTTCAGCAATATCAAGGAGCATGACCCCCTGTATTTTATTGTCTTCAACAATCAGATCTAGGCAGAAATGCTCATCAAAGCGTCTGATTTTAGGGAACTGGATGGAGGTTTGAAAAAGAGTGTGCAGAATATGGAAGCCACTTTTATCGGCAGCGAACCAGGTACGTTCTATTCTCATTCCCCCAAATGCGCGGACATTAATCGAGCCATCCTTCTTACGGCTCCACGGACAGCCCCAATGTTCAAGTTGGGTAAGTTGTTTGGCTGCATTTTCCACAAAATACTCAACAACATCTTGTTCGCATAACCAATCACCACCAGAGACAGTATCATCGAAGTGGTGATCCAATGAATCATGATCTTGAACAACGCCTGCCGCGCCACCTTCAGCAGCAACCGTATGGCTACGCATCGGATAAACCTTAGATATTAATGCGATATCGAGCTCTGGATGATTTTCTGCAATTTCAATTGCGGCTCGAAGACCTGAACCCCCGGCTCCAATAATGGCAATATCTGTTTTAATTATCTGCACATTTTTACTCCTTTAATTGTTTATACTATTCATCTTATTCATGTTCTTAAGATTATTCTTTGATTCTATCTAGTGAGTTGGTAAAAAACCGTGAAATAAACAAGGTTATTCGAAAATAAGCGCTAAAGACTGACAAGTTATGTCACTATAAGGAGGTATTACAAACAGATTTTTTATTTCCGAATTTTTTATTCTTCGGTAAACTAGGAGCCTATATCATGACCCTTGGCGGTGCAAAAAGGTCAATTTCCCGAAGATAAAGGAATTAAAATGAGCTGGAAACCAAGTGCCAATCTAAAAGAATTAAAACAACGGGCAAAAATATTGCAGGCTATTCGGCATTTCTTTATAACCCGCGGATTATTAGAGGTAGAGACGCCGGTGTTAAGTCAGGCGGGGGTGACAGATGTCCACCTGTTTTGTTTTAAAACCCATTTTATTGGGCCGCAAATATCCACGTCTCAGCCTAGTGAACAAGGTTGCCCTCTGTATTTACAAACGTCGCCTGAATTTCATATGAAACGTCTTTTGTCTGCCGGCAGCGGCAGCATTTTTCAAATAAGTAAAGTCTTTCGCAATGAAGAGTCAGGAAGATTCCATAATCCTGAATTTACCTTACTGGAATGGTACCGGGTTGGATTTGACCATTTTCGTTTAATGGATGAAATGGATCAGTTATTACAATTTATTCTTAAGTCTGAACCCGCACGTCGTTGTACCTATCAGAATGCTTTTTTAGAAGTATTAGCGGTTGATCCGCTCACTGCAAGTCTTGAGCAATTGAAGACGTCAGGAAAAAAGCTTAATCTAGAGGAAGTACTCAGTGAAGAGACTGATCGGGATACCGTACTGCAGCTATTATTTTGTATTGCTATTGAACCTGTTATTGCGCAACACAAGCCCTGTTTTATTTATAACTTCCCTGCTTCACAAGCAGCATTGGCGAGAATAAGTCCCGCTGATAAGCGTGTCGCAGAACGTTTTGAGGTTTATTTTCAAGGTATTGAGCTGGCTAATGGTTTTCATGAATTAAGTGATGGGCAAGAACAGTTAGAACGTTTTCAGGCCGATAATAGTTTGCGGTCGCAGAAAGGGCTTGCGCAAATGCCAATTGATGATAATTTTATCTCGTCGCTGGCGTCTTTACCCGATTGTGCCGGTGTTGCCTTAGGAGTCGATCGCTTAGTGATGCTTGCCTGTGATAAAAAACATATTAATGATGTTATCAGTTTTACAATTAAAGGAGCCTGATGTGGCTAAATTATGGTTAACCGATCGTGCTTATCCGTTATGGGCGTACATATTTCGTATCCTGTACTGGTTATTGGCTATTTACCTTTCCTCTTTATATTTACAGCATTATTCGGATCATGATTGGTTTAAAATTGGCCTGATGTTATTAAGTGTCTTTTTTGTTATTATGTCTTTATTATTAGGACGTTGTCTGGATAGATTTTTTAAACCCGGCTAACCGAATTATTTATTTTAAGACTATACTTTGTAATTAATCCTTATATTAATTATTTTTAGCCAAACTACTCGAAAAACAGATTTAATTGGTTTGGTTTTAACTTGTTCACAGTGCAGAGGTGTTTATGGCGATTAAAAAAGTTAAATCAGAATTTGAAAAATTATCGGCTATTTTGGACCAAGAACTTATTGCTGATGAATGTACTGCTGGAGAATTACGGCATGTACATGATGAGCTTCAAGAAGCTATACAATCTGGCGATCCGGCAAAATTGATTCGCGATAAAAAAATTGCCCAGCAATTGATTGTTTTTGAAGAAACCAATCCGGTTGTCGGTAAGGTGATTAAAGATCTGATTTTAGCCCTTTCCAGCATGGGAATATAAACCCGCTGAATGAAAGCGAAGAGTTTTTTTCTGAAAATGGTCGCAAAAAACCGATCTCCAGTCGGTTTTTTAATTAGTTTACTTTATTTTGTTAAGTTACAAAAACAGTAAGTGTCGTAACCTTGCATGAGCCAGGCATTTAAAATCATTTGGCAGTTGGTGCCAAAATCGTTCCAGCTAAGCGACTTCATCCTCATTAAGAGAGTTAAAGCCCATTAGCGCATTTTATATCCAACCTTAAATTAAAATCTAGTTCACAAACCATTTTATTTGATGTATTAGTAATACTATAGTCAACGAAAAATACGACGAGTCAGATCGTATTAAATATAATGGAATTCTAAACCGTGAATGTAATCCATAAATGTAAAGTAATATTAAGAATGAAATTTAAATCGAATTCTTCAATAAGCTTAAAAGATCGGGCAATGGCTGTACTTGAGCATGACTTACATCAAAAAAAATTGATAAATGCAAGAAAAAAAATTGATAAAGAAGACAGTTAGATGATGTAAGCATAAAGGATAATTTTTAAAACTTCTCCTTACTCGATGCTAAAGTTCACTTTTGAAAATAATAACAATTCACCATAAACGGTATTTTTGTGCCGATGATTTTTCTCGGTATGCTAATCATCACCGATCTAAATTTAATAGATAGTGCTTATGCATTGTTAGAAGGTGAGAGGACTGATGGATAATATTATGAGTTTTGAAGCGAAGTTGTGGCAAGAGTCATTTAATGCAATGCAAAAAGTTTAAGATAGTCGATGCTGATAATGCAGGTTCTAATGTGTCATATTTGCTGCCATTATTTTGTAGCGAATCTGATTATTTATCAAAAATTTAAACGGATCAATCTTACCTTTTTTTCTGACTATAATGGGGACTAAAGTACCCGAAAGAGTGAAAATTTAAGCTATCACCATGATCTATTTTTCCCTGCCTTGGTAGAAATTCGCGAGTGAAATTACTTACGGGCGATCAGCAAGCACTTAATTGTCGTTTAAACTATACCGCGTAAGTCATCCATTCAAAAAGCATTTCACCCAAGGTCTCTTAATACTTTGGTACAAGCATAAGCTTGATAAAAAAGTAGTACGTTATGCCAAAATAATTGCTCTTAATCTAATAATTATAAGGATTAAAGCTTTTAAAATCGATAGTGGAAGCTACACCTATCTAAGGTGTAGAGTGTGTAATGCACATTTTTGATTACATCCTTGTCCATGATATCTGCCATTTACTCCGCTATGCTCACTCAGCAAAATTCTGGATAGAGGTCGGACAGGTAATGCCGAATCATAAAAACAATAAAAGACTAATTGAAGGTATGCTAGTGGTTTAGTGGCTTTAAAATTATTGTTAAAGATTTATATTATCAATAAAATAATGATCTGGCAGGGTTTATTTTTAAAAAAAAAGGGGGAGTGGCAGGGCTGATTTTTATAAGGCGGAAGGTGCACTAATACTAAGATATTTACATGGGTAAACATTTTCAAAGCTAAAAATTAACGTTACCCATTAGACAGTAAGTATTGGACTATGGTTGAATTACATTTTCAATGACAGTTTGAAGGTTTAATAAAATGCTAACCGGACTTATTTCTGCAGACATGAAAAAAGGCTAGTAAGCACTAGGCCTACTAACCTTTCCATATATAACGATCCCTAACTGAGTTACACGGGAACATTACGACGTTGAGTCGGTTTTTTTAAGCTTAAAATTAAAGACTATTTTCTTAAATAAGAATTATAGTGCTTTGATTTTTGCAGAAAGACGGCTTTTCTTACGAGCAGCAGTATTTTTGTTAATTAAGCCTTTAGTTGCGTAGCTATCTAAAACTGATTGCAGTTTTACAAACTCAGCGGTAGCAACTTCTTTATTCGCAGCTTCGATAGCAACAACAACTTTCTTGATGAAAGTACGCATCATTGTACGACGGCTAGCATTATGTTTACGGCTTTTTTCAGATTGTAAAGCACGTTTTTTAGCAGACTTGATATTGGCCAAGACCTTAACTCCTAAATTCTGTATAACAAGGGATAATCAAAGGTCGTGGAATATGCCTTGTCATACGTATATTGTCAAATGATTTCTTTTTAACCACTTAAAAAACTGGTAAGAAACCAAGTAGATGGTTAAACTGCGCGCATTATATACCCAAGCAGCTTGACAATGCAAGAATCTGCACGCTTAGAAGTTATACTATTTCCAGCTGGTGATGGTATTGATAAACGCTGACTGTTTACACGCAAGCTAACTTGTTGAGTTCATTTTTCAAATACATGGAATAAAATTAATAGCCCCTTTAGGAAAATATTGTGAGTAAAAAATTACTGAGATCAGGTTTAATTGTAAGCTCTATGACATTAATTTCTAGGATTTTAGGTCTGCTAAGAGATGTTGTAATAGCAAACTTGATGGGAGCTGGCGCTGCTGCCGACGTGTTTTTCTTTGCCAATAAAATTCCTAATTTTTTACGGCGTTTATTTGCAGAAGGTGCCTTCGCACAAGCCTTTGTGCCGGTCTTGACGGAATACGAAAAAAAACAATCTTTTGATGAAGTTAAAAAATTAGTTGCAGCTGTTTCCGGCACCCTGGGCACTATTATTACTATTATTACGCTTCTTGGGGTATTGGGTTCTTCCGTTATTACCGCATTATTCGGCTTTGGCTGGTTTTTAGACTGGTGGAACGGTGGCCCGGACGGACAAAAGTTTGAACTTGCCTCTTTTATGTTAAAAATAACCTTTCCCTACTTATGGTTTATTACCTTTACTGCATTATCCGGGGCAATCTTAAATACTCTGGGTAAATTTGCTGTTGCTGCCTTTACGCCCGTCTTTTTGAATGTGGCGATTATCAGTTGTGCACTTTTTGTCTCTCCGCATTTGCAACAACCGGAAATAGGGTTAGCAATGGGGGTGTTTATTGGTGGTGCGATCCAATTTTTTTTCCAGCTGCCTTTCTTACGTAAAGAAAAATTATTGGTTAAACCGACTTGGAATTGGCACCATCCGGGTGTTGTAAAAATCAGAGTATTGATGATTCCTGCATTGTTTGGCGTGTCCGTTAGCCAAATTAATTTATTGCTTGATACTTTTATTGCCAGTTTCCTGCAAACGGGGTCAATAAGCTGGTTATATTACTCGGATCGTTTACTGGAATTTCCCTTAGGATTATTTGGTATTGCCATCGCAACGGTTATTTTACCGAGTCTGTCTTCATCCCATGTCACTAAATCTATCGATGATTTTGCTAAAACGCTGGATTGGGGGATGCGTATGGTCTGTATCTTAGGTTTTCCTGCGATGTTAGGCTTGATTATACTGGCGGAGCCTATGCTGCGTGTTTTATTTATGCGTGGTGAATTTGTTTCCCATGATGTTGCGATGGCATCAATGAGTTTATGGGCATACGGCAGTGGATTGTTGAGTTTTATGATGGTTAAAATATTAGCACCCGGATACTACGCACGTCAGGATACAAGAACCCCGGTAAAATACGGAATAATAGCCATGGTTAGCAATATGGGCTTAAACATTATTTTTGCAATCCCCTACGGTTATGTCGGTCTTGCCATTGCAACCTCAATATCAGCGACCTTAAATGCAAGTTTGTTATGGTTTGGTTTATACCAAAAAGGTATTTATCAAAAACAAAAAGACAGTGTGTCGGTATTACTGCGGATTATGATTGCGGGTCTAGTGATGGCCGCAGGTTTAGTTACCTTTAATCCGGCGCTACAGGAGTGGAGTCAATTGACTTGGCTTGCAGCGGCGCTAAAACTGTTTTATTTAATCGTGGCGGGTGCCGTCTTGTATTTGTTTGCTTTAGGCTTGACCGGATTACGCTTTAGGCATTTTCAGATAAGAATGGCTAAATGAGGGCTGATTAGTTGCGCTGCTTAATATATAATCCACTCTTTGTGTTTTATAGCCTCTTAATTAAGTAAAAACAAAATGGAATTATTACGCGGCATTCACAATATCAAAGCATCCCATCAGGGATGCGTTTTGAGTATTGGCAATTTTGATGGAGTACATTTAGGCCATAAAGCGGTGCTTTCTCGATTATTATTTGAGGCTAAGCGCCTGCAGGTACCTGCAACCGTTTTAACATTTGAACCGCAACCTGCTGAGCTGTTTTCCGCAGAGAATGCGCCTGCTAGATTAAGCCGCTTACGTGATAAATTTATACAACTTGATAAGCTTGGGTTAGATCGTCTTTTATGTGTTTCATTTACCCATCAGTTCGCTAACTTAAGTGCACAAGATTTCATTGAAGAGTTGTTGATAAAAAAACTCGGGGTGAAGTTTTTGGTGATCGGTGATGATTTTCATTTTGGTTACCAACGTAAGGGCGACTTTGAGTTATTAAAAAAAGCCGGTCAAAAGTATGGCTTTGAGGTGGTTGATACCCACAGTCTGACCCAACAAGAATATCGTGTTAGTAGTAGCCGTATTCGTGCAGCTTTGGCTGCGGGCGACATGCGACAAGCAGCGTTAATGCTCGGCCGAAAATACAGTATAACCGGCAGAGTAGTACATGGAAGAAAGTTAGGACGTACGATTGGAGTACCCACTGCGAACCTGTTATTAAAACGTCGAGTATCGCCCGTTTCAGGTGTATTTGTGGTCTCGGTGCGGGGCATTGGCAATAAGATTTATCAGGGGGTGGCTAATATTGGTCAGCGTCCTACTGTGCAGGGCGTCCGTCAGCAGTTAGAAGTGCATATATTCAACTTTGATGCGAACTTATACGGTATGCAGTTAGAAGTCGTGTTAGAAGAAAAAATACGTGATGAAGTGCGCTTTGATTCATTCGCAAAATTAAAAACTCAGATCGACAAAGACATCAAGCAGGGCAGACAATGGCACTTGCTTAATAAATAACCACAAACTACTTGCAGATGCAGTAATACGTTAGTCGTACATGACTTTTAAAATTAATGTTAAAGTAGCTTGGGTATAAATCCCAACGTAATGTCAGATGGAATAAAAATCAATGAGTGATTACAAAAGTACATTAAACCTACCGAAAACAGGTTTCCCGATGCGTGCAAATCTTGCTAATCGTGAACCTAATATGCTGAAAAATTGGTACAGCAACGACCTTTACGGAAAGATCCGTGCAGCTAAAAAAGGTAAAAAAACATTTATTCTGCATGATGGTCCTCCCTATGCAAATGGTGATATTCATATCGGTCACTCGGTTAATAAAATTCTTAAAGACATCATTATTAAATCAAAAACATTATCTGATTTTGATGCACCCTATATCCCAGGTTGGGATTGCCATGGTCTGCCCATTGAGTTGAAAGTTGAGCAAAAAGTGGGCAAACCCGGGAAAAAAATCAGCGCCGCTGAATTCCGCAAAAAATGCCGTGAATATGCAGCGCGCCAAGTTGATGGCCAGCGTAAAGATTTTAAACGTCTGGGTGTGTTAGGCGAGTGGGATAAACCCTACCTTACGATGGACTTTGGCACCGAAGCAAACATCGTTCGCGCGCTGGCGCAAGTCATTAAAAATGATCACCTTCACAAAGGCTCTAAACCTGTACACTGGTGTACAGACTGTGGCAGTGCATTGGCTGAAGCCGAAGTTGAATATGAAGATAAACTATCGCCAGCCATTGATGTGGCTTTTAGTGCGGTCGATAACGATCAAGTTTTAAACTGTTTTACCGCTGTGGCTGAAAATCTGGGGAAAGGTAATATATCTGCCGTGATCTGGACAACCACGCCCTGGACACTGCCGGCTAACCGCGCAATTGCCTTGGCACAAAAAGTAGAATACTCCTTAGTACAAGCAGGAGATCGGCGTTTAATTATAGCGACGGATCTAGTGGCCGATTGTCTGAAACGTTACGGTAATGAACATTTCAGCACCTTAGCTATCTGTAAAGGGATTGATTTAGAGAAACAATTATTTAATCATCCCTTTTTAGATCTGCAGGTACCGGCTATTCTTGCCGATTATGTTACCGTTGATGCGGGGACAGGTTGTGTACATACCGCGCCGGGGCATGGTCAGGACGATTACGCCGTTGGTTTGCGTTACGGTTTAGAAGTTGCTAACCCCGTTGCAGATAATGGTGTCTTCCGTGAAGACACAGAATTTTTTGCAGGCTTACACGTCTTTAAAGCTAATGACCGGGTGCTTGAAGTCTTAGCAGAAAAGAATGCATTACTGTGCTCTATCAAATTGAATCACAGTTATCCGCATTGCTGGAGACATAAAACGCCAATCATTTTTCGCGCTACGCCGCAATGGTTTATCGCCATGGATCAAAAAGGTTTACGTGCTGATGCACTGGCTAAGATCCAAGATGTTAAATGGATTCCAAGCTGGGGCCAGCAACGTATTGAGAAAATGGTCGAAAACCGTCCTGACTGGTGTATCTCCCGTCAACGTACCTGGGGTGTTCCCATTACCCTGTTTGTCCATAAAGAAACCGACGAACTGCACCCCAATAGTGTTGAAATGATGGAACTTGTTGCGCGCAAAATTGAAATTGATGGCATTCAAGCATGGTGGGATTTAGAGCCAGAAACCCTATTAGGTTTTGAAGCTGAAGAATACCGCAAAGTAACAGATACTTTAGATGTGTGGTTTGATTCCGGTACAACACATACTTCGGTTGTGGCAAAACGTCTAGAGTATACTCTAGCGTCCGGCGAACAAGCGCAAGCGGATCTCTATCTTGAAGGTTCAGATCAACATCGGGGCTGGTTCCAGTCATCGTTAATGACCGGTATGGCGATTAATAATAAAGCCCCTTACAAAGAAGTATTAACCCACGGTTTTGTGGTTGACGGCAAGGGCAAAAAAATGTCTAAGTCGTTAGGCAATGTAATGTCTCCACAAACTGTGATGAATAATCTTGGCGCGGATATTCTGCGTTTATGGGTAGCCTCAACGGATTACTCCGGTGAGATGACAGTTTCCGATGAAATACTTAATCGCAGCGCAGACAGCTACCGTCGTATCCGTAATACATCACGTTTCTTATTGGCTAACTTAAACGGCTTTGAACCAACCACTGATTTAGTGCCTAATGAAGAAATGGTTGCCCTGGATCGCTGGATTGTAGCGCAAACATTAATATTGCAAAATGACGTTATTGAAGCATACGACAGTTACAGTCTGCATGTGGTTTACCAAAAGTTGACCCATTTCTGCTCCATCGAATTAGGCAGCTTCTACTTAGATATTATTAAAGATCGCCAGTACACAGCGAAAGCAGACAGTAACGCACATCGCAGTTGTCAAACCGCATTGTTCCATATTGCAGAAGCGCTGGTACGTTTGATGGCGCCAATTCTCAGTTTTACTGCGGATGAGATTTGGGCGCGTTTGCCGGGCGCACGTGATGAATTTGTATTCACTACGGTTTGGTACGATGGTTTGTTCAGTCTGTCTGATAATGAAGCCTTAAGTGGCGCCGCATGGTCGAAGTTGACGGTCGTCCGTGCCGAAGTTAATAAAGCCTTAGAAATCGCCCGTAAAGAGAATGTCATTGGTGGTGGCTTAGAAGCCGAAGTCACACTTTATGCGTCCGATGAAATAACTACTTTATTGACGACCTTAGAAGATGAATTGCGTTTTGTTCTGATAACATCACAAGCAGTGGTTAAACCCTTGGCAGATGCTCCTCAATCTGCTCTGCAAACGGAGATGACCGGTTTATTGGTCTCAGTGGTTAAGAGTGCGGCGCAGAAGTGTGAGCGTTGTTGGCATCACCGCGAAGAGGTTGGAAAAAATGAACAGCATCCTGAATTATGTGGTCGTTGCGTGACTAATATTGAAGGGCCGGGTGAAGTCCGTAAATTTGCGTAAGCAAAGTTGCATTATATAACATAAACCCAAACGCCTTATTGTTTTAAGGCGTTCTTTAATTGGGATTTAGAATGGCAGAAATAATAGAAAAATCAGGTTTGCGCTGGTTATGGCTTGCCGCGATAATGTTAGCGTTTGACCAAGTGACTAAGTATTGGACAATACAATCATTAGATTTATATGAATCTTATAAGATATTTTCATTCTTCAGTTTTACCTACGTAAGAAATTACGGTGCAGCCTTTAGCTTTTTAGGTGATGCGGGCGGATGGCAACGATATTTTTTTACGGCAATTGCAATCCTCGTTTCAGGCTATTTAGTTTATTTATTAAAGAAAAATTCTTCGGCTGAACGTTGGATTAACTGTGCTTATGCCTTGATTTTATCTGGTGCGCTTGGCAATGTAATCGATCGTATTATGTTTGGCTATGTCGTTGATTTTTTAGATTTTGATTTAGGTTTTTATCGCTGGCCAACTTTTAATATTGCAGATATTGCTATTTTTATTGGGGCTGCAATAATGATTTTTGAGTCTTTTTTTGCCAAACAGGCAAAACCAATTAAACAACCAAAGGGAAATAAAAATGTCTGAAGTTAATAACCAGTCTATCGTAAATGAAAGTGAAGTACTGATGCATTTTTCGATTCGTTTATCCGATGGATCTGCTGTTGACAGTACTAAAGTTTCTAATAAACCTGCAAAGTTTGTGATGGGCGATGGCAGTTTAACACCCGGTTTTGAAGATTGTTTGCTTGGCTTAAAAGTCGGACAATCTGAAACTTTTACCCTGGCGCCCGAGTCAGCATTTGGTTTGCCTAATCCGGATAATATTCATCATCTTGAATTAAGTAAATTCAGCAGCGATGTGCCCGCAGAAATAGGCACAATTATTAGCTTTAAGCAGCCAAATGGTGAGGAAATTCCCGGTATTATTCGAGAGATTGTCGCCGACAGTGTTACCGTTGATTTCAACCATCCGCTAGCGGGTCAAACGGTCACTTTTGAAGTGGATGTATTAGAAGTTTTAAACTAAATAGACCGATAGCTGACAGCCGACTGCTGATAGCTGTCAGCAGGCTAATAAATAAAGGTTATTTATGAAAATAATTTTAGCGAACCCGCGTGGTTTCTGTGCGGGTGTCCATCGTGCTATTTCAATTGTTGATCGTGCATTAGATATTTTTACACCGCCCATTTATGTGCGTCATGAAGTTGTGCATAACCAATATGTGGTTGATGACCTAAGGGCCCGTGGCGCCGTATTTGTCGAAGAGCTAGATGAAGTACCTGAGAACAGTATCGTTATTTTCAGTGCCCATGGCGTTGCACAATCGGTGCGCGCAGAAGCCAAACGGCGCGATCTTAAGATCTTTGATGCAACTTGTCCGTTAGTGACTAAAGTACATATGGAAGTGACGCGTGCCAGTCGTCGCGGGCAGGAATGTATTTTGATAGGTCATCAGGGCCATCCAGAGGTAGTTGGCACTATGGGGCAATATGATAATCCTCAGGGTGGGATTTATTTGGTTGAATCGCCTGAAGATATCAAAACATTACAGGTTAAAAACCCCAACAGTCTTTGTTTTAGCTCGCAAACTACCCTGTCAGTCGATGATACCGCCAATATTATCATGGCATTACGTGAGAAATTCCCTAAGATTGACGGGCCGCGTAAAGATGATATCTGTTATGCAACACAGAATCGCCAGGATGCAGTTAAAGCCCTTGCTGAAAAAAGTGATCTTGTTTTAGTGGTTGGCTCGACCAATTCTTCGAATTCCAATCGTTTACAGGAAAAAGCAAGTTGTGTCGGTGTGAATGCGTACCTTATTGACAGTGAAAAAGATATTAAACGTGAGTGGCTTGAAAATGTAAAAGTGGTTGGCGTTACTGCGGGCGCTTCTGCGCCGGAAGTGCTGGTGCAAGCCGTGATCGCCAAGCTTAAAAAACTGGGTGGGACTATGGTGACTGAAAATGCCGGTGTTGAAGAAAATATTATATTTGAAGTGCCCGCCGAACTGCGTATTAAGCAGATTGATTGATTTTTATAAAATCACTTTTCTTTTTTAGAGTGGAATGCATTGAAAAATACAACTGGCGTAGCATTTTTTGCATTTTCTCTCTGTATATTTACCGTTATTAGTATTAAAGTGGTGGGATATATTTTCGTTTAAAAATAATATAAAGAGATCTTGATGAAAAAGATAGAAGCAATAATTAAACCATTTAAAATGGATGATGTTCGTGAAGCGCTTGCCGATATTGACATCACAGGTATGACGGTTTCTGAGGTGAAGGGGTTTGGTCGTCAGAAAGGGCATACAGAGCTTTATCGCGGTGCTGAATACATGGTTGATTTTTTACCCAAAGTAAAAATAGAATTAGTTGTTAAAAAAGAAGATGTTGAACGCTGTATTGAAGCCATTATGAGTACCGCACAAACAGGTAAAATAGGCGATGGTAAAATTTTCGTTATGCCAGTTGAACGAGTTATTCGAATTCGTACTGGTGAAGAGGATAATGAAGCCGTTTAGTCGTTTCTGCAGTACATAAAAAAAGGAGAACTTGGTTCTCCTTTTTTTATATTCAAGCTAGTCAGGTATAAAAATTAATTCTAAGATTTAATACTTATAGTGTCAGGTTGTTCGGGTAGTTTAATTTTAATATGGACAAGGCATTTATTTTAGGCTCTTCAATACCTAATGCTTCATAAGCTGTAATCATGATCTCCAGTGCTTGTTCAACAGCCGGCGTATTGGGGTAATTATTTAAGACTATTTTGCACCGGTTAATGGCAGCAATATAAGCTTCACGTTTCAGATACCACTGTGCAATCCCAATTTCATAGCGTGCTAAACGATCTTTTAGATATATTATTCTTTGTTGTGCATCGACAGCATATTCACTGTCTGGGTAATATTTGATAATTCTTGATAAGTCTTTGAAGGCTTGGATTGCATTGTTTGGATCTCTGTTGTAACGATCAATACCAAACAAATCTTGAAAAAATTGCTGCTCCGCGCCGATATAGGTTAAACCACGCATATAATAAATATAATCAAGATCGGCATGGGTTGGGTTCAGGCGAAGAAAACGGTCAATGTTGGCCAGTGCAAATGCTGTTTCACCGCGTTTGTAATAAGCGTAAATAAGATCCAATTGGACCTGATCTGAATGTGGACCAAAGGGGTAACGGGTATCCAAAGCCTCTAAAATATCAGATGCTTTTTCAAAACTTGCAGACTCTAATGCTTGCTTTGCTTGTTCATAAAGTACCACGGGCGGTTGATCATCCACTTTAGGTTTTTCAGCTTTTTTAGATGAACAGCCGGTGCTTAATAAAACAATCATAAGAGAGGAGGTTATTAGTCTGAGGATCTTTTTCATAAGTGTTATAATGCCAGTGCAGATAAAGGGACAGTATCTTCTATCAACCCATAAAAGAAAAGTTAAAAAAGATAAAATGTGACTGTATCACAGCTAAATAAATTTTATTTATAACGGTTTGATTAAATTACTCCCATTAAGGGAAAAGAATTAATCCATTTACTATCAAACAATAGTGTAGAAAAAGAGAACAATATATGAGTCAAGAGTTAAACCTTACCGCAGAAGTCACTGATCAACAACTCGGCTTTCGATTAGATCAGGCAATAGCGTCACTATTCCCTGACTATTCGCGTACGCGGGTTAAAGAATGGATTTTGGCTGATATGGTCAAACTTGATGGCGAAGTCATTAATCGTCCTCGCGAAAAAGTTTATACCGGGCAAACGGTAGAAGTTCAAGCCGTACTCGAAGATGAAGTGGTTTTTAAAGCGCAAAAGATTGCATTAGAAATTGTCTATGAAGATGATGATATTTTAGTGATTAACAAACCGGCTGGTTTAGTCGTGCATCCCGGTGCAGGTAACCCCGATGGTACTGTCCTAAATGCGTTATTGCATCATTTTCCAAAAATTATTGAAGTACCTCGAGCGGGTATTGTGCATCGTTTAGATAAAGATACAACCGGACTGATGGTTGTTGCTAAAACAGTACCGGCACAAACGCATTTAGTGACCAGTTTGCAAGCGCGGGAAATTACCCGTGAGTACGAAGCAATTGCCATGGGAGGCTTTACAGCTGGTGGACTTGTCGATGCTCCGATTGGGAGAGATAAAGTACATCGTGTTAAAATGGCGGTTAATTCAACGGGTGGTAAACATGCCCTGACCCATTATCGAGTCTCTGAGAAATATCGTGCCCATACACGGTTGCGCTTACGCCTTGAAACTGGTCGTACTCATCAAATTCGTGTCCATATGATGCATATTGGTCATGTACTGGCAGGTGATCCTGTTTATGGTGGTCGTCCTCGTCCGCCTAAAGGGGCTTCGGAGGCGTTATTGACAACGTTACGTGCTTTTAGACGCCAGGCATTACATGCAACTATGTTACGTTTAGCACACCCTATCACCGGTGAAATAATGGAATGGCATGCCCCACTACCGGCTGATATGGCTGAATTAGCAGAAGCGTTACGCCAGGATATGATTCTGCACGGTGGCTAATAACAGAGGCATTAGGCCAAGATATGATTCACATATCGAGGCTAATAAGCACCCTGATGTGCAGTTGCTAAAACCAAACTGGTCTGCTCCTGCACATATCCAAGCCTTTTCCAGCACCCGCCTTCGTGGCTATAGTTTGGGTCCTTATTCTGGGCTTAATTTAGGTTTGCATGTCGGTGATGATCCTCTTATTGTCGGCAAAAACCGTAGCACCTTAATCAACACTTTATCCTTACCCGATAAACTTTGCTGGTTAAATCAGACTCACAGTACTATTTTACTCAAACTTGATGAAAACACGGTAAGTAGCATGACCGGTGATGCAGCATGGAGTAGTTGCAACAATATTCCCTGTATTATCATGACGGCTGATTGTTTACCGCTGCTTATTACCAATAAGTTGGGTACTTTTGTTGCTGCTATTCATGCTGGCTGGCGGGGGTTATGTGATGGTATTATCGAAAAATCAATTAACACTATTTGTGAACAGTTAGCCATCAATGCAAATGATTTACTAGTTTGGTTGGGACCCTGTATTGGCAAAAGTGCTTTTGAAGTCGGTAGCGAGGTACGGGCTGCCTTTGTTGCTGAAAACGAACAAGCTAAATTAGCCTTTAGCGCTTGTGGAGATCGCTGGTTGGCTGATTTACAGCAGTTGGCGAGTTTACGTTTAGCTCCTTTTAATGTCTTTGAAATCACAGCCAGTGATTATTGTACTTTTAACCGAACCGACCTTTTTTATTCCTATCGTCACGATGGTGTCACGGGACGAATGGCCAGCCTAATCTGGATTAATAAGCCCACAAAAGAGTAGCACTCTTAACAAAGCATGATTTTTATTAAAAACTGCAGCTGTTCCATCTTTCCTCCTTGAAATTGTTTAATTAACCGCCATTTCTATGTATCTAAATATTATTTGTGAAGGTTTCCCTATGCGTGCGGCAAGCTGATTTTTAATTGCTGACGCAGACAAATACTGCGGCTCTTCACAAAGCATGATTTTTATTAAAAACTGTAGCTGTTTTATCTTTCCTCCTTGAAATTGTTTAATTAACCACCATTCTTTATGTATATATTATTATTGAGGGTTTCCCTATGCGCATGGATAAATTAACCAGTAAGTTTCAACTAGCGATTGCCGATGCACAATCCTTAGCACTCGGGCGTGATAACCAATATATCGAACCCATTCATCTTATGCTTGCTCTCCTCAATCAAGACGGCGGGTCACTGCGGCCAATATTCGCAGATTTGGAGGTTGATCTTAGCGCATTACGTTCGCAACTTTCCAGGGAACTGGATCGCCTTCCAAAAGTCGCCGGTGTCGGTGGTGATCTTCAGGTATCTGCTCAACTCAATACGCTGTTTAATCTGTGCGATAAATATGTCCAAAAATCCGAGGATAAATTTATTTCTTCGGAGATCTTTTTAGTCGCAGCTTGTGAAGATAAGGGGCGCTTAGGTGACATTTTAAAACAATTCGCTTTGAACAAACAAAAAGTTGAAAAATCGATTCAAAAAATTCGTCAGGGCCAAAACGTCACGGATCAGGATGGCGAGGGACAAGAGAAAGCCTTAGCTAAATATACTATTGATTTAACCGAGCAGGCTGAACAGGGCAAGCTGGATCCGGTCATTGGCCGCGATGATGAAGTGCGCCGTATGATTCAAGTACTGCAGCGCCGGACTAAAAACAATCCGGTTATTATCGGTGAGCCGGGTGTGGGTAAAACGGCCATTGTTGAAGGTTTGGCTCAACGTATTATTAATGGTGAAGTACCGGAAGGATTAAAAAATAAACGCGTACTGTCACTGGATATGGGCGCATTGATTGCCGGAGCAAAATACCGTGGTGAATTTGAAGAAAGATTAAAAGCAGTATTAAGCGAGTTATCCAAAGAAGAGGGTAAAATCATCCTCTTTATTGATGAGTTGCATACTATGGTGGGCGCAGGTAAAGCGGATGGCGCAATGGATGCGGGTAATATGCTAAAACCGGCGCTGGCACGGGGAGACCTACACTGTGTTGGTGCAACAACCCTGGATGAATACCGAAAATATATTGAAAAAGATGCCGCTCTGGAACGTCGTTTCCAAAAAGTTCTGGTCGATGAACCATCCGTTGAAGATACTATTGCCATTTTGCGTGGTTTAAAAGAGCGTTATGAGCTCCATCATAAGGTCGAAATTACCGATCCTGCCATTGTTGCGGCAGCGACACTTTCGCACCGTTATATTGCGGATCGCCAGCTACCCGATAAAGCGATTGACCTGATTGATGAAGCGGCATCAAGTATTCGTCTGCAGATGGATTCTAAGCCCGAAGAGTTAGATAAATTAGAGCGAAAAATTATTCAGTTAAAGTTAGAAGAAAAGGCGCTGCAAAATGACACCGATGAAGCCAGTGTTAAACGTCTGGCTGATTTAGAAAGCGCGCTTGAGCAAAAAGAACAAGCCTATTTGGTCTTAGATAAAGTGTGGCGCGCTGAAAAAGCGGCTCAGTCAGGTACTCAGAATATTAAACAATCCATCGAACAGGCACGTTTAGACCTTGAGGTTGCCAGCAGGGCACTGGATTTAACCCGTATGTCGGAATTGCAGTACGGCATAATACCGGCGTTAGAAAAAGAATTGGCGCTGGCAGCACAAGCTGAAATGCAGGAGATGACCCTGCTAAAACATGCGGTGACCGAAAATGAAATTGCTGAAATTCTTGCTCATTGGACGGGCATTCCGGTGGCTAAAATGCTTGAAGGGGAGCGTGATAAACTTCTTCAAATGGAAGTGCATTTGCATGGCAGAGTAATAGGTCAAAACGAAGCCATTGATGCGATTGCTAATGCGATTCGTCGCAGCCGCGCGGGGTTAAGCGATCCTAATCGGCCCATTGGCTCTTTCCTTTTTTTAGGTCCGACGGGAGTGGGTAAAACAGAATCCTGTAAAGCATTAGCTAATTTCCTGTTTGACAGTGAAGACAATATGGTACGCATTGATATGTCTGAGTTTATGGAGAAATTTTCAGTGTCGCGCTTAGTGGGAGCACCTCCCGGATACGTGGGCTATGAGGAGGGCGGATATTTAACGGAAGCGGTGCGTCGCAAACCTTATTCAGTGATTTTATTAGATGAGATAGAGAAAGCCCACCCGGATGTGTTTAATATTTTATTGCAGGTCTTAGATGACGGGCGTTTAACCGATGGGCAAGGGCGTACCGTTAGTTTTCGTAATACAGTCATTATTATGACCTCAAATATCGGCTCTGATATTATTCAGGAGCAGTTTGATAAAGTCAGCTATGAAGAAATTAAATCTCATCTTCTGGATATTTTAGCGCAGCAATTTAAACCTGAATTTTTAAATCGAATAGATGAAACCGTGGTTTTCCACCCATTAGGTAGGCAGCACATTAAATCTATTGCGGAGATTCAATTACAATCTTTACAAAAACGCCTGACGGATAAAGACTACCATGTCACCTTTACTGACCAGGCTATCCAATTGTTAGTGGGCGCGGGTTATGATCCTGTTTATGGGGCAAGACCTTTAAAGCGTGCTATTCAGCAATTGCTGGAAAACTCATTAGCGCAGGATATCCTCTCCGGGCGTTTGCAAACGGGTAAAGAGACACTGGCGGAGGTTAAAGACGGAAAAATTGAATTTGTGCAATAAATAGTGCAGGCAGATCCAACTTGAAATACATAGAAAACCACCGTGAATAAAATTTGCGGTGGTTTTCTGCTTTATGTGTATACCCATGTTACTTCAAGATGCTTTGTCAGGCGCAAGCTTGTAGACCAGAGCA
Source organism: Psychromonas sp. (assembly GCA_047629075.1). Classification (GTDB taxonomy): domain Bacteria; phylum Pseudomonadota; class Gammaproteobacteria; order Enterobacterales; family Psychromonadaceae; genus Psychromonas. The sequence continues at coordinate 19,151 of JBLHWW010000027.1, forward strand.
ATACGCAACATGAAGTAATGATTATTCCCTTTCCGATTGGGGTATATAACTTAAAAAGGCACTGGGTAGGCCTTAAAGACAGACTCTATATCACTTAAAGCCTGTTCGTTTAAGGGCATTGAAAATGCCTTAATATCGTCCTGTAATTGACTAATATTTGTCGCACCAATAATGGTTGAGGTGACACCATCAACTTGATTGCACCAAGCTAAGGCTAATTGAGCGGGTGTAAAGCCGTTTTGGTTAGCTATCTCGGAATAGGCTACAATTGCTTTTTGTGCCGCCAGCGTATCGCGGAATAAACCATTACGTTGCGCTAATGTCCAGCGACTGCCCTGTGGACGGGCACCATTGAGATACTTAGCGCTTAACATGCCCCCCGCAAGCGGGGACCAGGGTAAATAAGCGATATCTTCATGGATACAATTTTCTATTAAATAAGGCCAGTCTTTAGCGTGCAGCAGGCTAAATTCATTTTGAATTGAAACCATTCTCGGCAAATCGTGTTTTTCGCTTAATTTAAGATAGGTATTAATGCCCCAGGGGGTATCGTCGGATAATCCACAATGACGTATTTTACCGGCTTTTACACAACGGTTAAGTCCTTGTAAAATATCTAACATTTGCGCCGTTTGATCCTGAGCATTAACCTCACTGAATGTTAATTGATTTGGCCAGTGTTTGTTAAAATGAGGAGAAGTTCGATTTGGCCAATGCAGCTGATAAAGATCAATATAATCCGTCTGTAAACGTTTCAGTGAAGCATCTACGGCTTCGACAACGGCATCACCCGTAATAGGTCCACCATCACGTATCCAGGGTACACCAGCACCGGCTATTTTGGTGGCAATGATCACATCTTTCCGCTGATTTTTATTTTCGGCCACCCAGTTACCCAGGATACTTTCTGTTTTCCCATAGGTATCTTGCGATGGAGGTACGGCATACATTTCAGCCGTATCAATAAAGTTAATACCCTGGCTAATGGCATAGTCTATTTGCTGATTTGCATCCTGTTGATTATTTTGTAATCCCCAAGTCATCGATCCCAAACAGACTTTTGATATTGGAAGTCCACTGCTTCCTAATGTTGTAAACTCCATACTGATTCCTTAAATAGATTTGAACATCATAAGCTAAAATAAATTATATTAATTGTAGTCAATAACAGTATGCAAATATTACACTGTTTAAATTACTTACGAAGTAAAGCTACTCTATCTAAATTAATAAAACTTATAAATTTTGACATTTTTTGAATATTAATAAAGCTGGCATGGGGGAATTAGCCAATAATAGTCTTATAAACGCGAATCTGAATAAAGATTAAAACGACTTTTTTGTGCTGGTGGAGATTCTAAAAAATAGCTGTTTTGCGATCCTTAAAGATAAACTTTTATGCTAATAAAAGGATGGAAGAGTAATATAGTGACGCTATCAACTGATCCGCCATTACAAGGGAAAATATGTTATATGCAATTTGTAATTATGATCCTGACAATCCTAAAACTTATTCTATTTTTGAATTTAAGGCCTTAGTGGAGCGTGATATTGATAAATTACGCTATTTTCTAATCTGTCCCGTCTGCCAACAAAAATCCTACTTTCGAAAAGCCTCTATTGATGGCAAACAAGCCTGTTTTGGCTCCCGTTATCATAAAATGGACTGCATTGAGTTTAACCCCTCTGCGCGTAAAACTGAGCAGGAAAAACAGCTTGCTGAAGTGGAAAAAGTACTGCTTGAAAACGATTCCTTAGTAATTGATTTTAGTGCGCCGCTTGTTAAAGCGAAAAAAATATCAGGTAAAATATCAACGAGCCACAAAACAAGCTCTAATAAAGTGCTTAATTCCGACACCGCAGCCATTAAAGAAAATAATGAAGTTGACAACCCAGAGCCAAAAGTGAGCAAACAGGGGTTAAAAAAACTGCTGATTAGTTTACTGCGCGGCAGTTCCCTGGCTGATTCTGATCTTTGGATTTATACCAGTGAGAAACATAAATGGCGCGCTAAAAATCTGTTTGTTAATATTAAGAATGCGCAGCCCACGGAAAATAATGCACCGCGTATGTATTGGGGAACTGTTTCTCGTGCGGATAAAACCTTAAACTGGCTTAACACCGCTGAAGACTCTGGCGTTGCGTTACCCATTTCAAAGTATCGAGATGAGCTGTTAAGTTGTTTTGATATTAAACAGGCGGTTGATCTGGAGGACGCTGGATTTATTCTATTTGGAAAATGTGTATTAAGTCGGGACAAAAAACGTCGCTATATTCATTTATGGGGTAATGACCTGCAGTATCTTTATTTATTAACAAATTAAGCTAATCATTCACTGCGATTCAACCAACCCTTTTTTATAAAAGGGTTGGTTGAATATTAATATTTACGTGGCTTCAATAATACTCTCATTTTCTTTGCTCTTTTGAGTGCTCATCTTCATCCATAGGGCAATCATAGCTAACACAATAATAGGTATAATTGGATCAATCATAGTCCCGCCTGCGCCAAAGAATAAATTTAGTGTCAGAATGATACTGGCACCGATAGCCCAAGCTATGGTTGATGTCATACTCCAAATTTTCAATTGGTCAGAGAGCTCAGTGATACCTAAGGTTCTGCTAATGATATGGAAGTAGGAATCATTTACATGGGAGAAACCAACGGGACCAACTGCACAGATAAGAGCAACGAAAACCGGATCTAATCCCAGAGTTTCAACTAACGGTAACGACATTGTCGCCGCTACCATCATAGAAGCCGTTGCCGAACCTTGGACCAAACGCAGCATAGAAGCAATGGCTAAAGGCACAAGTAAAGGCGGGATACCACTGCTTGCAATCATTTCTGCAACGACAGGACCGGTGCCCGATGCTTTTAATACAGCTCCCATTGCACCGCCACAACCTGTGACCACAAGGATTAAGCCGGTAGTAGAAAGGGCATCGTCCATTGAGCCAATCATATCTTTACGGTCAATTTTTTTGGTCAGGCCATATAGCGCCATTAAAACACCTAAACCAACAGCTACAACCGGGTTACCAAATAACTCAAGAAGGCTATGAAAAAACGTATCTCCCTTGCCAACAATAGTACCCAAAAGGATTAAAATAATTGGGATAAGGATTGGCCCAAATGATAAGAAATTACTTGGTAACTGGCGTTCATCTGTTGCGTTAACTGTTTTCAGGTTTGCCCAATCAGCTTGATTGGTAATCCAACGGTCACCATCCGGTACTCGGTAATAATCTTTGCCAACTTTACGAATATAGATCATTGATAATAACATCATAGGAATTGATACCGCTATTCCCCACAGCATGTATACACCTAGATCAACGCCAAGAATACCGGCAACAGCAACTGGACCTGGTGTTGGTGGAACCATTGCATGTGTTATTAATAAACCAAGTGCTAAAGTAACCCCTAAACCCACCGATGATTTACCCGTGTTGCGGGAAATAGCGCGCACCAGTGAATGTAGTATGATATAGGCTGAATCACAAAAAACCGGTATAGCAACAACGACACCGGTAAAGCCTAATGCCAAATCTTCACGACCTTTACCACAAAGCTTTACGAAGGTTTTTGCCATGCGTACAGCGGCGCCCGAACGTTCAAAACAAGCGCCCATAATGACACCAAAAGCGATAATTAAACCTATACCACCGAGTACACCGCCGAATCCCGCTTTAATTGCATTGATCAGCTCTGTTGGCGCCATTCCTGCCGATAATCCCATAATTAAACAGGTGATTACCATGGCCAGTGTGACCGGAATGCGCGTTTTTATTATCATTAACATCATTGCGATAATGCCGACAATGATTCCAATTATTGCTCCATCCATCATTTTTTCCTTTTTAAGTTGCTATTTAAGTTGTAAAAAACAGTCTATTTTTAGGTCAATATTTAATGCTTCTACAGGTAGGGTTTAACCCAGCCTAATCCTTCAATGGTTGAGTGACGGGGGTTATATTCACAGCCTATCCAGCCGCGATAACCTGATTCATCCAATACATTAAACAGATGAGGATAATTGAGTTCCCCTTCATTTGGTTCATGACGTTCAGGCACTGAAGCTATCTGTATATGGTCTGTGTGGTCAGCAAGCTCGCGGATCAATATGCTTAAATCACCGTCCATAATTTGAGCGTGATATAGATCTAATTGTAATTTTACATTGGCACGGTTAACTTGTTTTATTAACTCGACAGCATTACGTTGATGGGCCACAAAATATCCTGGGACATCGCGGCTATTAAGGGATTCAATCAACAAGGTAATACCATGTTTGGCAAAGGCATCAGCGGCATAACGAATATTGTCGATAAAGGTGGCAAGATGTTCCTGATAAGTAAATTTCGGATCCACTATGCCCGACATCGCATGCACTTTTTTGCAGTTAAGTGCTAAAGCATAATGCAGCGTGGTAGTAACACTCTCCTTAAACTCCTGCTCTCGACCAGGAATAGCGGCAAACCCTCTATCACCCGCATTCCAGTCACCGGGAGGCATGTTAAAAAGTGCTTGCTCTAAATTATTGTGTTCGAGTTGCTGTGCTAATTCCTGTGCATTAGATGCATAGGGAAAAAGGAATTCCACCGCTTTAAAACCCGCTTTACGTGCTTCAGCAAAACGTTCGATAAATGTGACTTCGGTAAATAACAGAGTTAAATTTGCTGCAAACTTGGCCATTATTTTCCTCTCCCTTGCAGATCTTCTATTTCCGTCTCCGTTAAGTAACGAATTGCTTTACCTTTAAGCATTAGCGCTAACTTAGCGGTTTCTTCTAACTCTTCGGCATTATCAACGGCATCAGTAAAGTCACTGCCCGTAATAACCGGACCATGGTTAGCCAGTAAAAATGCCCGGTGATATTTTGCCAGTTTGCCTAACTCTTCTGCGATACGCGGATCACCGGGACGCATATAGGGCACTACGGGTAATTTGCCAATTCTCATCACGTAATAAGGCGTAAATGCAGAGATAGCATTGTCCGGATCCAGACCTTCTAAGCATGACAATGCGGTTAGATAGGTGGAATGCAGGTGTACAATGGCATTACAGTCGGGTTTGTTTTTATAAATCGCTAAATGAAATGTGACCTCTTTGGAAGGTCGATCCCCGGATAAATGTTTGCCATCAAGGTCAACAATCGACAGACGTTGTGGATCGAGGCGACCAAAGGATGAGCCTGTTGGTGTTGCTAAGAAAGTCCCGTTAGGTAGTTTCAGTGATAAATTCCCTGCGCCGCCCGTAGCATAACCACGTTCAAACATCGACCGGGCAAGTGTTGTCATTTGCACTCTAAGCTGTTGTTCGGTTATTAAAGGATCCGGATAAACAGATGATGAAATATCACTTACAACTTGTTTATTAACTTGTTCAGTCATTATAAAATTCCTGTGCAGTAGTAAAGAAATGCTGGTCACCAAAGTTGCCAGATTTTAACGCTAATGAAAGATTACCCGCTACGGATTTTACCCAGGGAATACCCGGTGCTATTTGCGGGCCAATATGGAAAGCATCAACCGCTAAACTTTGTGTTACCACTCCGGATGTTTCACCACCGGCAATAATGAAATTTTTAACACCATACTCTTTCAATTGAAGCGCAAGTTGACTAAAAAACTGTTCGACACATTGACTTGATGCCCCTTGACCATATAGAGACTGGATATCTTTTAGTGCATCGGTTGATGCAGTTGCATAGACAATAGGGGCTAGAGGGGCATCTAACTGATCAATAACCCAGCTAAATACCTGTTCAAGATAATTGTCATTTTCCAGACAATCTTTAATATCTAAGGCAAAATACGGCGCTTGGGTGATGTAATTTGCGACTTGCTGATTGGTCATAACTGAGCAAGAGCCGGATAATATGATGGTTTTTCCAGCCACAGGGTAACCTGCTTTTTTTGCCGAAGATTGATCCGATAAATTTTCACTCCAGTTTTTTGCGATGCCGGCGGCTAGCCCTGATCCTCCTGTTACTAATTTTAATTGACCGACGGCTTTGCCTAAAATGTCTAAATGTGAAGCATTAAAGGCATCAACCACAGCATAACGTTTACCGCTTTTCTCTAACGCAGAGAAACTTTCGATCACTGTCTCGGAACCTTGTTCAATGCTTTGGTAATTAACGAGGCCGGTTTTACCTGTTGACTGCTTATCCATTAAAAGTACTAAAGAGGAGTCGCTCATAGGAGTGACTGGATGGTTTTTCATACCGGAATCACTCAATAGTTCGCCGAGAACAAAGAGATGACCATTAAAAACGGTACGTCCGTTTACTGGAAGGGCGGGGCAGATAATAGTAAATTTTTCATTCAACGCATCGAGCAAGGCATCGGTTACTGGGCCGATGTTTCCTTTTTCTGTGCTATCAAAAGTAGAGCAATATTTGAAATAATATTGCTGGCAGCCGCGTTGTTTTAGCCATTCTAATGCTGCTAACGATGATCTTATCGCTTCATCAACAGGGCAAGAACGGGATTTAAGACTGATCACAACAGCATCAGCTTCTATTTCAATATCTGCAGTAGGTACGCCGTTAAGCTGAATAGTGCGCATGCCGTTTTCAACTAAAAAACCAGCAATATCGGTTGCACCCGTAAAATCATCCGCAATAACACCTAATAGCATAATTATTCTCCTTTCTTAGGCAGTGTAATGCCGGAGAATATTTTAATAACAGCGCTGTCGTCCTCTTGTCCGAAACCGGCATTACTTGCATTGGTAAACATATTTAAAGCGGTACTTGCTAAAGGTAATGGAAACTTTAAACTTTTAGCGGTATCAGCCACTAAACCAAGATCTTTTACAAAAATATCCACCATAGATGCGGGGCTATAATCACCTTCAACAACATGTTTCATACGATTCTCAAACATCCAGGAATTACCAGCCGCATTAGTTACAACCTCATACATTACATCCAGAGGAATATCAGCACGCGCAGCCAGTGCCATTGCCTCAGCGGCGACGGCAATATGAACACCTGCAAGCAGTTGATGGATTATTTTAACCGTTGCACCTAATCCAATTTCACTGCCTATTTTGTAAACCTTGCTAGCCGTTGCGTCTAAAACTGGCTGTAATTTTTTAAATGCCGCATCGGAGCCGGCAGCCATAATGGTCATTTCACCTAAATTAGCTTTTAGCGCACCACCGGAAACTGGCGCATCTAACATCAAAATATTCAGCTTATTTAATTCAGTTTCGATAAACTTTGCATCTTCAGCTGAAATCGTTGCAGAAACCATCACCGCGGTACCGGGTTTAAGTTTTTCAGCAAGCTTATTATTAAACAAAATGGTTTTAGCCTGTTGTGCATTTACAACAAGTAGCAGCACGGCATCTAAAATTTCGGCAAAATCACTACAATCATGTGAAATAGCCTTTGCACCATCTTCTTTTAATTGTGTTAACGCGTTATCGTTAAGATCAATACCGTAAACATCTAAACCTGCGTTGATGCAGGATTTAGCTGCACCCATTCCCATTGAGCCCAGCCCAATGACGGCAACTGATTGTGTTTTTTCAATTTTCATATTAAATCCTTTTTATTTAATGTTTGATTTTGTTAGTTTTTGTTCATATATGTTAGTATAGCGGAGGTTGATAAAGAATATCTACGCCTTCTGTCACATTTATTAACAAATTAAGCTGGTTAGGTGTAAAAATAGGTGATAAATGAGGGGATTTAGCCTGATTAAATGTTTTTTTGTTAAATTAATCCTTTTTAATAACTTAACAATTTATCATTATGAATGTTAATATATGTTAATATAAAAGAAAGGATTAAATAGAGAAGATAAGTCATTATGATACCAGCAGAGAGGCATAGAGCTATCTTAGCTTTATTGAGTAGCCAAGAAGTTGTCAGCATCAACCAGCTAATCCAGCAACTGAGGGTTTCGCATATGACCATCAGGCGTGATATAGGTAAGCTTGAAGCAGATTGCCGGGTTATATCGGTATCCGGTGGCATTCAATTAACTGAAAGCATGCATTCAGAATTGTCACACGAGGTTAAGATCACACAAAATCAGAGTGCAAAAGTGTCTATTGCTCTGCTTGCATCTGAACTTGTAAAGCCTGACATGACAGTCTATTTAGACGCAGGAACAACAACATTAGAAATTGCCCATAAACTGATCCATCGAGATGACATTATGGTTGTGACAAATGATTTTGTAATTGCTGCTTTCTTAATGCAAAATTCTAAATGCAGTTTGTACCATACTGGTGGAAAAGTGGATCGTGAAAATCAATCCTGTGTTGGCAGTAAAGCAGCTCGATTACTTAATG
>JBLHWW010000028.1:0-27347 GCA_047629075.1 Psychromonas sp.
TCGCCTGGCTATCAATCTCTAACAAATGATTGACTGACTCAATATTTGCACTTTCATGCGGCATTAAAACGCACCAGCTAAATGCCATACACTATCAGCATAAATAATCCCGTTTAATAATCTCAACGGCGCTTAACATCGCCTGGCTATCAACCTCTAAAAAATGATTGGCTGACTCAATATTTGCACTTTCATGCGGCATTAAAACGCACCAGCTAAATGCCATACACTATCAGCATAAATAATCCCGTTTAATAATCTCACCGGCGCTTAACATCGCCTGGCTATCAATCTCTAACAAATGATGACTGACTCAATATTTGCACTTTCATGCGGCATTAAAACGCACCAGCTAAATGCCATAAACTACTCAGCATAAATAATCCCGTTTAATAATCTCACCGGCACTTAACCTCGCCTGGCTATCAATCTCTAACAAATGCTCGATTGACTCAATATTTACACTTTGATATTTATTTAAAACACGCTCAACAAGTTGTGATATCTGGGTGAATTTGATGTTCTGATTCAAAAACGCTTCAACCGCAATTTCATTTGCTGCATTTAGAATAGTGGTTGACTGCTGTCCTTCAAAACAAGCGTCAATAGCTAATTTCAGACAGGGATAACGATCAAAATCAGGCGCGCCAAAACTAAAATCAGGCGCAGCAAAGAAATCGAACGAATCGATTCCACTTTCTATACGCTGCTCACCTCCTAAGACGTAGGCAATCGGAATGCACATATTCGGGTTGCCCATCTGCGCTATCACACTACCATCTTTATATTGCACCATGGAATGAATGACCGATTGAGGATGTATTATTATCTGCAACTGCTCTTTAGTGGCATTAAATAACCAGCGCGCTTCAATATACTCAAGTCCTTTATTCATCATGGTGGCCGAGTCTATTGATATTTTTTTTCCCATCGACCAATTAGGATGCTTAACAGCCTGAGCCGGGGTAATCGCTGAAAATTCTGCTAAAGATTTTTCTAAAAAGGGACCACCAGAACCAGTTAACAGTATCTTAGAGACACCTTCCCCGGATAAATCACAAGCGCCAATAGTATTTTGCAACTTCGGTGATAACGCCTGATAAATAGCATTATGCTCGCTATCAACGGGCCAAAGCTTAGCACCGGACTTTTTAACGGCATCAATAAAAAGTGCGCCGGACATCACTAAAGCTTCTTTGTTGGCTAAAAATACTTCCTTACCCGCATCAACCGCCGCGAGCGTTGTTTTTAATCCTGCGGCGCCAACAATAGCAGCCATCACTGAATCCACATAATCACTTGCAAGTAGTTGTAATAACGCCTGCTCATCATCGAGCACATGGCATGATAAATTGTCTACTTTTAGTAAGCAGCGCAATTTTTCTGCCGCTATTTTACTGCTCATTGAAACGTATAATGGGGTAAACTCGCGGCACAGCGCGAACATTTTATCAACACTGGATGAGGCTGCTAATAAGGTAATCTGATATAACTCGGGATTACTCCGGCAAACGCTGAGTGTACTATCGCCTATTGAGCCTGTTGCACCTAATATAGCTAATTTTTTCATATTCTAACTTAACCAGAATAGGTAAATAAGGGTAAAAACCGGTACAGCAGCGGTTAAACTGTCTATCCTGTCTAAAATGCCACCATGGCCAGGTAATAAATTACTGCTGTCCTTTACTCCGGCTTCTCGTTTAAATAAACTTTCACTTAAGTCACCGAGTGTAGAAACCATAATAGTGACTAAGGAGCCAACCAAAAAGATGGCCATTTGATCCGTTGGAATGACAAAGAAGGCTGAGCCTAGCATTGCCACAAGCATTGCGCTCATTATTCCACCCAAAAAGCCCTCTATGGTTTTCCCGGGGCTAACCTTAGCCGCCAATTTTCGCTTACCAAATTTTTTCCCGCAAAAATAAGCTCCAATATCGGCAGCCCAAACAAGACAGCAAACGTACATTAGTAGTTCAGCACCGAAATAAAAATCATGCTCAATATTGACCGAACGTAAAACAACCATTGCCCAAAATAAAGGTACTAGGGTTAACAAGCCAAAAACAGATTTAATTAATTTAGTTTTGTGCCATAGCTTTGCTGATTTTGGGTAACTGATAACCATCAGCAGAGATAAGCACCACCAGAGCACCGCAGCGAACAGAGCATAGATAATATAACCGTTGACCTTACCTGCGTTCCAGATTTGTTCGGCGGGTATTAATAATAATGTCCCGCCAAGCACTAAACCAAAAATAAATAGAGTCAGACCGGAAGGCGTTTTACTCACGAAACCCGCCCACTCTTTACTCGAGAGCAGGTAAATGGCGGCACCAAAAAGCATAAAAAACTTTAATGGAAGAAAGAAGATACCAGCAATGGTAAGAGGAGCTAAAATTAAAGCCGTTATAATTCGTTGTTGCACAGAAACACCTTGATTAAATACGTTGATACTGAAAAAACCAGCAACTTAATTATTAGCTTATTAATTGTGCAGCGGTTTTTCCAAAGCGACGCTCTTTGCTTGAAAATACATCTAGCGCATATTGAAACTCTCGACCGTCAAAGTCCGGCCACAAAACATCACTAAAATAAAATTCCGCGTAAGCCAATTGCCATAATATAAAGTTACTAATACGTTGGTCCCCTCCCGTGCGAATCAGAAGATCCACTGGCGGCAATTCCGCCAAACAGATAACACTATTGAGGAGCTGTTCATTGATATCTTCTATCTTAAGCTTACCTGCCGCCACTAAAGTGGCTAACTTTTTGGTTGCCTGCGTAATATCCCAGCGGCCACCATAATTTGCGGCAACATTGACCACTAAACCGGTATTATCTTGGGTTGCATTTTCAGCTTCAATGATTTTTTTTTGTAAACTTTCGCTAAATCCAGACAGCTCACCAATGACTTTAAGTTTAATATTGTTTTTCTGTAGCTTTTTGACTTCACTACTTAATACAGTAAAAAAAAGCGCCATCAGCATATTAACTTCCTGCTCTGGTCGTTGCCAATTTTCACTGCTAAATGCGAACAAAGTTAACACCTCAAGTTTTTGCTCACTTGCAAAAGCAATTGCCCGGCGTAAAGATTTAACGCCGTGTTTATGCCCTAATACACGATGTTTTCCTTTGCTTTGTGCCCAGCGACCATTTCCATCCATAATAATAGCGACATGCCTGGCATGTTTTAAATTTTCATTTAATTTGGTCACAATCAACCTTGATGAATTGAACAATAGCGGAACATTAGTAAGCATATCCAAAACACGGATATGCTAACGCTAGATGGTTAAACTTCAAGTAGTTCGGCTTCTTTGACAACAAGCAGCTCTTCAATCAGTTTAATATGATCATTGGTTGTTTTTTGCACTAACTCTTCGCCAATACGTTGCTCATCTTCACTGATATCTTTATCTTTTTCCAGTATTTTTAAGTCGTTATTTGCATCACGACGAACATTCCGGATGGCGATACGGCTATTTTCGGCTTCACCACGCACAATTTTAATTAAATCACGACGACGCTCTTCTGTTAGCGCAGGTAAAGGGATACGAATAACAGTACCCGCAGACATCGGGTTTAAGCCTAAGCTTGAGCCCATGATAGCTTTTTCAACGGCCTTAATTAAAGAGGCATCAAAAACCGTGACTGTTAATGTACGGGCATCTTCAGTAGAGACATTACCTACTTGACGAATAGGTGTATTACTGCCGTAATATGGCACCATAATACCATCTAATAAACTGGGGTGTGCACGACCCGTACGAATTTTTGCAAGTTGGCTTCTAAATGCTTCAACACTTTTACCCATACGGGTTTGAGCATCACTTTTAACTTCATTGATCATAACAATTTCCCTAATTTTCCGTTATAAATTGATTATCGTTTTTCTATTATTGTCTCACAATGTTTAATAGTTGTACCTTCATCTTCGCCTAACACAACACGGTTTAACGCACCGGGCTTGTTCATATTAAATACGCGTATAGGTAAACTATGATCCCGTGCCAATGTAAAAGCTGCGAGATCCATCACTTTTAACTCTTTTTCCAATACTAATTGATAATCAATCTCTTTATATAATTTTGCATCGGGATTTTTAGCCGGATCGGCATCAAAAACACCATCTACTTTTGTGCCTTTTAAGACAGCATCGGCTTCAATTTCAATACCGCGTAAACAAGCGGCTGAATCGGTAGTAAAAAACGGGTTACCTGTGCCAGCGGCAAAAATTACCACAGTCCCTTGTTTAAGGTATCTTATTGCCTTTGCCCAGTTGTAATCATCACAAACGCCGTTTAAAGGAATCGCTGACATTAAACGCGAATTAACGTGCGAACGTTGCAGGGCATCGCGCATTGCAAGACCGTTCATTACCGTTGCCAGCATACCCATATGATCACCAACAACTCGGTTCATTCCAGCCTCGGCCAAACCTGCTCCACGGAAAATATTACCGCCACCGATAACCAAACCAACCTGCACACCCACTTCTATTAATGATTTAATTTCAAGCGCCATACGATCGAGCACTTTAGGATCAATACCAAACCCCTCCTCGCCGACCAAAGCCTCGCCACTTAATTTTAATAAAATGCGGCGATATGCAGATTTTGGTTTTGTTTTCATGCTAGTTCCTTAATGTAGTATTAATACCGGTTAGGTTAATAAATTTTAAGCGTGATTTTTTAACCTAACAGGTATAGATAATTAAATGTTAAAGACAATACTAAACCCTATTTTGAATGCAAAAGAACCGCAGACGTAGCTGCGGTTCTTTAAAGACAATAAACAAAGCTTATTGTTCAAAAAAATTGATTACTTAGCAGAAGCTGCCATTGTCGCAGCAACTTCAGCAGCAAAATCTTCAACTTTCTTATCGATCCCTTCACCCACTTCTAAACGAATAAATGAGATAACCTCAGCGCCAGCGTCTTTAAGAAGCTTAGCAACTTTGATAGAAGGATCTTTAATAAAGGGTTGACTTGTCAGGCTGACTTCACCAGAAAATTTAGCCATACGTCCAACAACCATTTTTTCAGCAATAGCTTCAGGTTTACCACTTTCTACTGCGATAGCCAGTTGAATTTCTTTCTCTTTAGCAATAACGTCAGCGGGTACATCTGCAGCATTAACATACTGAGGAGCAGCTGCAGCAACGTGCATTGCAATATCTTTAGAAAGATTTGCATCGCCACCTTTAAGCACAGTGATAACGCCAATTTTGGCACCGTGTACATAAGCACCAAGGTTTTCACCTTCAACGATATGTAAACGACGAATAGAGATGTTTTCACCGATTTTAGACACTAAGTTAGCACGAGCAACTTCTACAGTTTCACCATCGTAAGCTAATTCATTGAGTGCTTCCACGCTAGTCACTTTATTGGCTAATGCGATGTCTGCAATTTTATTTGCAAAGGCAAGGAAGCTTTTATCCATTGCTACAAAATCTGTTTCACAGTTGATTTCAGCAAGAAGGGCAACACTACCTTCAACTTTTGCTAAGATCACACCTTCAGCAGCAACTCGGCCAGCTTTTTTAGCGGCTTTAACTGCACCTGATTTACGCATGTTTTCAATTGCAAGCTCAAGGTCACCCTCGGCTTCAACTAGTGCTTTTTTACAATCCATCATACCCGCAGCAGTACGGTCACGAAGTTCTTTAACTTGCTTAGCTGTTATAGTAATAGCCATTGTCTAATTCCTATTATTTCAATTAAAAAGGGGGGGCAACAGCCCCCCAATAATCAATCATAGACTGATTAATAAGAGATATTTAGCTCTAAAAGGCTAATTATTCGCTAACTTCTTCAACAAAACCGTCTTGTTCAGCTTGTACTATAACATCTTGCGCACGACCAGCTTTAATCGTTGTAGCAGCTGCTTCTAAGTAAAGTTTGATAGCACGGATCGCATCATCATTACCAGGTACAACATAATCAATGTTGTCTGGGCATGAGTTAGTATCAACAATAGAGATTACAGGAATTCCTAGGTTGTTCGCTTCTTTGATTGCAATGTGTTCGTGATCTGCATCGATTACGAAGATTACATCTGGGATACCGCCCATGTTTTTGATGCCACCAAGCGTTTTGTCAAGTTTCTCTAATTCACGAGCAAGCATTAACGCTTCTTTTTTAGTTACTTTGTCAAAAGTACCGTCTTGGCTTTGAACTTCAAGGTCTTTCAAACGTTTGATAGATTGACGAACTGTTTTCCAGTTAGTCAACATACCACCTAACCAACGGTGATCAACGTAGAACTGGTCACAGCTGATAGCTGCTTCTTTTACTGCGTCTGAAGCTGCACGCTTAGTACCAACAAATAAAACTTTACCTTTCTTAGCAGCTTTCTGCTCTAAGAAATCAAGTGCACTGTTGAACATTGGAACAGTTTTTTCAAGGTTGATGATATGAACTTTGTTACGAGCGCCGAAAATGAATGGTTTCATTTTTGGATTCCAGTAACGAGTTTGGTGACCGAAGTGAACGCCTGCTTGTAGCATATCGCGCATTGATACATTTGCCATGAGAATTTCCTTTTAAGGGGTTAGGCCTCCACACATCCCATACACTCGACCGAATTTCAAATTATTTGAAATCAGGCACCCCGAGTGACGTGTCGACGTGTGTGTGTTATTTGAAGAACGTCTTTAAATTTAAGGATTCAACCAGTGAATCAACAAACCATAAAGTACGCGCCAGTTAAGTGAGACTTGTTACAATTAAGTTATGTTACAATCTCGACGCGCTTTATACCATAGAACTAATTTTAACTCAATAAGTGTCCTGCAAAGTAATTGTTAAATAGCTTGACCATTGAGTGGTTATGCTTTTTATATTGCAGTTGAAATAGGAGATGCGGCGATAAACACTCCACCTATTATAAATCTATCTCAAAGTTTATGCGGACTCATCGGTTATTTGTAAGCCTTCGCTTATAAGCGCTTGGTTTAACTTTCTTTGTTGGAGTTTCGCCTTTGACGGCGACTTTACTTTTCTCTCAACAGCAAGAGAGAAGAGAAATTAACAAGACACCCATGTTAATTATTTAATGCTAGTAATAAAACTGCTTTATTGAAGAACAGAGTTAGTGAAGGGCGTGAGCAATAAAGGTTAGAAAAATGGGTGGCATTGTTGTTATTTTAGGGTTACGAACCAGAGTATTTTAAGGATTTATTTAACTCCGTTATTTGACCGGTGTGAAGCGTCCATATATGTCCAATCTTTTTTTTGTTGGCTAAAATAGCAACGAAGGCGTAAAAGCCAACTGTATTTTGTTCTTGTTAAACTGCTGTTAGCTGCTGGATATAATTAATAATGGTAGCGACAGGATATAACCGTAATGTGGCTGTCATTAACTGCATATACTAGACGATTTGATTCATCTACACGTCTAGAACAAAAACCTGATAAATTTTCTTTAAGAGGTTCAGGTTTTCCTATCCCCTCAAATGGAGAACGCTTAGTGGCAGTAATTACTTTATTGATTCTTTTAAGCGTTTTTTTATCTTGTCCTTGCCAATATACATAGTCAGACCATGCATCATCAGTCCATGCTAACAACCTAGTCATCTAATATTTCTCGCTCAATCATTTGAGCCGATTTGAATTGCTCAATAGAGCGAGCTAAATGAGCTGCGTTAGCAGGAGACTTTAATAAATGAACTGTTTCCATCAAGCTGTTGTAATAATCCATAGACATAACAACAGCATCTTCAGAATCTCTGCGTGTAATTACTGTATAATCCGCGTCGTTTACGACATGATCAAGTACAGATTTAAGCCCATTTCTTGCTTCAGTAAAAGATACAATTCTCATAGCCCGACCTGTACAATATTAGGTACAGGTCGAATTAAGATTAAAAGGATGGGGCACCCAAACCTTTTTATAAATAAGCCAAACCAATGCGGCTGCAAAAATTTCCGATCGTTTTTCTTGCTCAATTAATTTCTTTAGCAAGTGGAAACATGAGCGACAAATCTGTTAGGAATAAATTTGAACGTTGGATTTTACGACAACGACCTGAAAGTCGTAGGGCAGGAGGTCCGGAGTCATTTACGACAGTTCAGGTTAATAAGCAGGCTAAGCTCTGCGTGCCCTTTGTTTCTACTAAGTTCGGCTCTGCACATGGATGTGTTGTCCGGAAGCACCGAGTCAGATCTTTCATTTTACATTATTTAACAAGACACCCATGTTAATAATTTAATGCTCGTAATAAGATTGCTTTATTGGAGAACAGAGTTAGTGAAGGGCGTGAGTAATAAAGAATGGGTTGCATTATTGTTATTTTAGGGTTGAGGGACTGAGTATTTTAACGATTTATTTAATTCAATTATTTGATAGATGTGGGGCGTCCATACATGTCCATTAACATTTCCTATTAGCTATCTCGTTTTGTCCCAGATTATCGCTTTTAAAAGGGCTGAAAACTTGTAGATACCACTCAATAATGTGAAATCAGCGTTCATCATGTTGTCAGGTGCGATGGTATTAGTTTAATTAATAATAGTATTAGTTTAATTAATAATAGTATTAGTTTAATTAGCAATGGTATTAGTTTAATTAACAATGGTATTAGTTTAATTATCAACAATATTAGTTTAATTAACAATGGTATTAGTTTAATTATCAACAATATTAGTTTAATTATCAACAATATTAGTTTAATTATCAACAATATTAGTTTAATGAATGGCATCAGTATTTACGCTTATAAGCGTAGTACAAGAAAAGGAAAACTAAAATTTTTAAATTGTGAGCTAAAAACGGCCCCTTTTGAACTTAACAAATAAGCCCACACAGTGGCTTACTCTCCTTTGTTTAGTTGCTATTAATCAGCCCCGCCGAGCAGTTCGATATTAGCAACTGTCTGTACAGATAAAAAATACCACTGTACAGAAGCATCAAGAATGACTTTAATCTCACTGACATGACCTTCAAAGACATCCTTTTTCAGTAACCCGTTCAACTTTACGGGTGAATATTTTTTCAACAAATTCAAATACTTCTAATTCATGTTTAATTTCATCTGTATTCGTCAGGACAAGTTTACACACCTGCTTGGTAACTAAATTAAGCTTATGGAGTAATTACTGGCCATTTCTAATTTAAGGATGATGACATTCGCGCGGCTTAAATCTCCTTCTGCCAATGATAATGTACGAAGGAAGTGGGCCATTCTTATATCAAACGTCCAATCGCATTCGCTTTTATTTTATTCACTGCCTATTCTATTTGTGTAATACAAAAAACGTCCTTTACGAAAAAAAGACGATTTATAAAAAACATAAAATTTAATTATCTTCAATTAGCAAAAAAATGTATTATTGTCATACATAAAATCGATAACAATATCGATAATAAATCGATTTTGACTGGCAAGGAATTATAAAAATTTGTTATCTATTTGTTACTTATTTGCCAATGCTTTGTTAATATGTTATGTATGATTCATTAATGTATACGACAGTAATAAGTATTATTATTCTAATAGTCCGATCGACTCCTGTCTTATATTTCCCATGCAGAAGGGTTCCAATGTATTCAAGTTTTAGCACAATATCAGCCTCAGCACGTAATTTGCATCTACAAGTTGCTCGTACAATTGCGCAAGGCATTTTGTCTGGCGCTTTACCTCAAGGATCGAAAATTCCGAATGAAATTACTTTATGTGACCAATTCGGTGTCAGTCGAACAGCTTTACGTGAAGCGGTAAAATTACTCAGTTCAAAAGGTCTATTACGATCTAAACCGAAAATTGGCACAACGGTAACGGATAAAACCAATTGGAATTTTATCGATCCGCAATTACTTGAGTGGATGGATGGCCTTGAAAATTCAAAAGTTTTTTACCAACAATTTCTTGGTTTACGAAAAGCGATTGAACCCGAAGCCTGCGCATTAGCTGCAAAAAATGCTTCGGCAGAACAACGTATCGAACTTTCAGATACTTTTCAGAAGATGGAAGAAATTGCTAAAGATTTTGATCATGAACGTTGGGCAGAAGTAGACATGCATTTCCATCGTTTGATTTTCTTATCAACGGGCAATGACTTCTATTTACCTTTTGGTAATGTTTTAGCAACCATCTTTATGAGTTTCATTCTCTCTTCATCAGAAAATGCTGGTCTCTGTATTAAAGAGCGTCGTGCAATTTATGTGGCTATTATGGCAGGCAAAGAAGAACAAGCACGCGAAGCATCCCGATTTTCATATCATTGAGAAAATACCGTTTTCTAGGTGATTTGCGGTTTAAAACACCCCGCAGATAGTTTTTAGTTTTTGAATCAAAAAATATGGCGAGCTTAGCTCGCCTTTTTTATATCTGTAGAATAATACGAATCTACTTATATCAGCCTATTCTTGATGTTTCCACGCTTTTATTGATAACACATCGTTTATTTATAAGCACTTTTTGATCGCTATCAGGCGCAAGCTTACAAAAAAATGATCTGGTAAGGGAGTTTGATTGAGCGGATTAAATCTTGCTCGAAAGACTTAATAAAAGCGTGGCTTTTATTTTTATTCCGCATAGCCGAAATAAGGAGAACCATTAATACACCATTTTGCGGTTTTAGGCACGCCAATTACCGCCGTTTCGTACTGTTCAACAAATTGGAGTCTATATTTAGCAGCACCTTTCGCTAATGACATACCTGATCTTCCACCATCTGAATCTAAAAATTTAAACTCTTCCTGCTGATATCCATTTTCGTATATATGTTCAGCAAACGCATCGACTAAGGCTTCTTTTGAGTTATATTTTGTTATTTTTAATGACATAATTTTTTCTCTGTGAGTTATTATCTGATTGTTCATGAATCTTAGGCTTCTATAAATTCTGTAAGCCTAATTTACACGGTGGCGCTGCTTTATCAGTCCAAAAAGATCATTACCTTGCTCTTGCTTAACCTGCTAGTTTATAAATAAAGGTAGACTTATATGATCATTTTTGGCGCATATTGATAAAAGTCGTCAATAAACTACGCACGGTAGCGCTAAGGTTATATTCATAGGTACCCTCTGGTTATAATGTTAAATACAATGCTTTATATCTTTAAATACAATGCGTTATGTCGTTAAATTCAATATATGCCGAAGTGCATCTTCATTAAATTTCCCATAACAAGCTGCAGATTTTTTACCATGGATGGGAGAATGCGGATGATGAGGAATGGCTGTCAGGTGATAGCAACCCTTCCACCTAACAACAAGGTCCTTTAAATTGACCGCTAAATATTTCAGGCATAGGCAGCTTTTCAGCATCACGCCTAAATCTTTCCTTGAGCGGAAAGAATCAATTTTACAGCGACTAAGGCCAGTCACTAACGGCGTAATATGGTCATTAAATTTATGCTCAGTTCTTATGTCACTGAATTTCATTCGTGTTTTAAGTATCTCATATTAGGGTTAGCCTATTTTTAACAGGCAAATGAAGGCGGTAAGCATAGATGGTAGACAGTAGAGGTATTCACTGTTTTTTATTGTCAGAAAAGCATTCGACAGCAAAACTATCAGCAAAGACACTGCTGTTTTTAGACTGTTTCATTAATACCATCAACTCCTTTACAAAATTGACCTTTTACATTGTAAACACTCAAACGAATTACACCCTTATTCTCATGATTTTATCGAACTGAAAAATCTTTATTCCAGTGTTATTTTTTAGTGTTTGTTGATTGACAGGAAGCGATTCAACAGCAGGGAGAAGCTTAAATTTCATGAAGTTTTGGTCCAACATTTAATTGTCATGCTTGTTAGTATGCACTTTTTTACAAAAAAAAACATGATCTGACAACTTAACATGTAAAGAGAATAAAAACATTTTATCATATTAAAGAAAAAAACTGCATTAAAGTCTACTGAATGGAAGTGGCTTAATTTTATTTCACGGCACAATATTTAACTATATTGCCTAAAGAAACGCCCAATTTTTATAAATAAACCAATACGGCTGCAGCTCAAGCCTCCAGTATGCGAATCGATATTGCCGCCGCTGAGGTCCGGTTATCGACGCCCAATTTTTTATAAATTTGCTCTAAATGTTTATTAACAGTGCGCGGACTCATCTCTAAAATAAGTGAAATTTCCCAGCTTGTTTTACCGTAGGAGACCCAATACAACACTTCTGATTCACGTTTGGTGATAGGTAGTTTATTTTTTAAATCCTGCGGATTTTTTTGTGGTGCTTTTTGGACAATGCGCAGAAGATTCATGTTTTCCTGCTGGCGTTCGTAAGACACTTCTATTTGCTTCGAAAAACAGTTGATTTTCAGATTTTGCGATCTGTCGGTTTTTAACCAGTTTTCTATTAACAGCGCCATGCTAGCCCACGGACTGGGATTGTCCCCAGATGTTTGATCTATTAGAGCGTGCACATGGGGAGTTGCCCAGGACAGGCGACCTAACTCACTGACACAAAAAATATTTTTACCCGCATGGTCAAGTGCATCCTGCGCACTTAATGCTAATTTCGCAGTTTCAATATGTCTTTTAATGCGTGCGATAACTTCATCGGGTGAAATAGGTTTAGTCACATAATCAACCCCTCCCGCTTCAAAGCCTTTAACCACATCTTCAACATCGGTTAATCCGGTCATAAATATAATCGGGGTATTAGGCAATATAAGCTTGAGACGCTGACAGGTTTCAAAACCATCCATCTCCGGCATCATGGCATCCAACAACACCACATCGGGCGGCACTTTCTCAGCGATAGCTAACGCCTGCAGGCCATTTAGAGCCACCAGCGCCGTATAACCTTGGCTATTAAGTGCGACGTTGAGCATGCCTAAGGATTCCGGGGAATCGTCGACTACTAAAACAACATCACTGTTATTATTCTTCATGATTTAACTCACTTAAATATTCAATAATCTTAGGGAAATCACACACTTCAACATACTCCTTGATTTGCGATGCACTCTCAAGAGGATAGCAATATTGAGATTCTATTTCGGCAAATTTATCTTTAAAGCCCGACAAATAACCAATTTCAGCCAGAGCGATTAAAGCTTGGTACTGATCCCTTGGCACCACAGGTTTATCCGGATTGAGCGCTGGCAGCGGTTTCTTTTCGCTCTCTTTATAGCGCCAGTGGAGATTCAATAACTGCGCAATTTTGCCCAATAAGGCATCTAAATTGACCGGTTTTGCAATGTACCCACTATGATAACCTTCTGCCTGTAAATTATATTCGGCATCACGGGCATTTGCCGAGACCATCAGCACCGGCATAGCATAATGCCTTTCTCGTAACAGCTTAACCATCTCCCAACCGTTCACCTGCGGCATGCGTACATCCAATAAAATCAGATCCACATCCCACTCTTCGAGCAGAGTGAAACCCTGCTGTGCATTTTCTGCCAGTAAAACATCAAAACCAATCGGATTTAATAAATCAGACATTAAGGCGCGCTGATTAAGTTCATCATCAACCACTAGCAGAGTCTGTTTTTTACCACTATAGCCAATCGCCTGCAATTTATTAAACTCCGGTTCTTTCGGATCTTTATGCAATTTAAACAGCATTAAACGGAAACTAAAGGTCGAACCCTGGCCGATGCTACTGCTTAAACTTATTTCTCCACCCATCAGTTCTGCCAGTGATCGGGAAATAGTGAGCCCCAGCCCCGTCCCGGTAATCGCTTTTGTATGATCATTCCTAATTTGCTCAAAGGGTTTAAAAATCAGCTCCTGATTACTTTTGGAAATCCCCGTGCCCGTATCAATCACACTAAAATGCGCTACTTCACTGCGATAGGTGACTTTAAAAGTGACTGACCCCTGCTCAGTGTATTTAATTGCATTGGAAATTAAATTAATTAGAATCTGGCGCAGGCGCTGCTTATCGGTGGCCACATAATCTGGTAGATTAGGACTGGCAAGATAATAGAATTTAAGCCTTTTTTTACTGGCCTGCATCTGAAACATATCAACGAGTTGCTGCAGAATAGCTTTTAAATTAAATTCATCACGCTGTAGGTTGACCCGGCCGGCTTCAATTTTAGATATTTCCAGAAGACCTTCAATAAGATCCGCTAAGTGTTCGCCATTGCGTTTCACAATGCCAATGATTTCACGCTGCTTGAACGGCAGAGCCGGATCACGGCTGAGTAGCTGCGCATAACCCAATAATACATTAAGCGGCGTGCGCAGCTCATGACTTAACCCGGCCAGGTAACGGCTTTTTGCTTCATTCGCCGCTTCCGCCACTTCTTTGGCTACCTGTAGCGCAGATGACGTCTGTTCATGGGCATTACTCTCCTTGGCGAGCGCATTGGTCTGCGAACGTAACTCTTTTAATGCCGTCTGATTGCCGCTGCGCACTAAAATAAACAGCCAGCTCACCACCCCGATAATAATAAGCAGTAAAAAAAATATTTTAACCAGGGTACTGGCAAAGACCTGCTTAACGTGAGAATCATCCAAAGGAACCTGCTGATAGATCAACAACAGAATACCGGCACTGAGAAAACTTAAGATGAACGTCAGCGCGATAAACTGGCTCAGGGGACTGGCTAATTTTGTAAGCAATTTCGCGCTTAAAAAACGGCTGAAAAAATCATGCGCCTGCTGAGATAGCGTGGCATTCGGACGGCACTTATCACCGCAACGCACATCTAAACTGCAGCACAGGGAACAAATCGCTTTGCCATAGGCAGGGCAAAATGTCATATCTTCAGGGTCGAAGGCATTTTCGCAAATATGGCACTGGGTGATTTTATTAATAGGGGTTCTATCGCTTGCCACTAAATAATACTTACCTTGGGTTAACCAACCGATTAAAGGCACGGTGATAAAAGGTAAAAAACAGGCAATAAAAGAGGCTAATGCTTTTATAGTCTCACCATACCAGCCCAGATGTGCACTAAAACCGGCCAATGAGGCGATTAGCATTGAACCGACTCCGACCGGGTTAATATCGTATAAATGTGAACGTTTAAATTCAATATGCTTGGGACTTATTCCTAGGGGTTTATTGATAACAAGATCCGCAACCACTGAGCTCAGCCAGGCCAAAACAAGCACCGAATAAACCGACAGCATGCTAGCAATAGCTTGGTAAATTCCAAGTTCCATCAGCAATAGAGCAATCGCGACATTAAATAACATCCACACCACACGGCCAGGATGAGTAAAGGTCACTCGCGAAAAAAAGTTTGACCATGCCAGCGAGCCTGCATAAGCATTGGCAACATTGATTTTTAACTGCGAAATGACCACAAAAGTGCAGGCCAAAATCATACTCACCTGAGGATTGGCAAAAACATAGCTGTAGGCAAGCTGATACATATGTGCGGGATCGCCCGCAAGATCGCTCGCTATCCCCTGCTGCAGGGCAAAATAGGCCAGAAAGGAGCCTAAAAACAGTTTCAGTGCACCAAAAACAATCCACCCCGGTCCACCAGCAATCAAAGCCAGCCACCAGCGCCACGCACCCTGCTGTGGTTTTTCAGGTAAAAAACGCAGAAAATCAACTTGCTCGCCAATCTGTGCCACTAAGGATAACAATACCGCCGACGCCGCGCCGAACAATAAGAGATTGAATGATGCAGCTGATTCGCCCGCCTTGCCGGTAAAGTTAATCCAGGCATCGAGCTCACTGTCGGCGTGTGTAAAAACAAAAAATAGTGGCAGCAGCTGTAGTGCAATCCACAGGGGCTGTGTCCACACCTGAAAACGACTGATATAGGTAATACCATGGGTCACTAGGGGCAAGACCAATAATGCGCTGATGATATAACCTATTGATAAGGGCAATCCAAATAGCATTCGCAGCGCCATTGACATAATGGAGGCTTCAAGGGCAAAAAAGATAAAAGTAAAAGAGGCGTAGATAAGAGATGCAATGGTTGAACCTATATAACCAAATCCGGCGCCACGGCTCAGTAAGTCGATGTCCACGCCATATTTTGCCGCGTAATAACTGATTGGCAGCCCGGTAAAAAATATAATAAACGTCACCGCCAAAATAGCCCACGCCGAATTCTCAAAGCCGTAGTTAAGCGTAATCGCACCGCCAATCGCTTCTAATACTAAAAAAGAAACAGTCCCTAATGCGGTCACGGAAATACGGTTTAATGACCATTTTCTGGCACGTCTGGCCGTAAAACGTAGGGCAAAATCCTCCATCATCTCGTTAGCAACGAGTTTATTATAGGTACGGCGTGCTTTTACTATTTTTTGATTAGCGCTCATAAGGTACGACTTGCTTTAGGTGACTTAGTTTAAGTAAATAGGTTTAAGTGAATAGGTTGAGGTTAATCAGCTTGGTTTGCGGCAAATCAGCAACTATTTTACACCACTAACTTGCACATTAGTATGCGCAATTTTAGGTGATAGGTTTGGTTTGCTCCCATATCTTATGCCACCAGCAAAACCATTTATATGCGCAACTTTACCTAGTTGCTTTAGTTTTCTGCCATATCTTATGTCACCAGCAAAACCATTTATATGCGTGGCTTTACCTAGTGGGTTTTATTTGCCGCTATATCTTATACCACTGGGAAAACCATTTATATGCGTAGTTTTACGTAGTCTATTGCGTCTTTTTACGCATTTAATGCTTGTCTTAATTACGCAATACTAACCGCACTCGAAATAAGGTTGTGATTAATATTTTGAAGCCGGCCATGTAGGCCAATAAAAAAGTTTTAAGACTTAATGATAAAAAAAAGGAAACTTACAATGAAATTTAAAAAGCTTATTTTAGCCAGTTCAATAGTTGCAACAGGACTAGTCTCCAATTTAACCTATGCAGCAGAGAACATCAAAGTCGGCGTATTACATTCCTTATCGGGCACTATGGCGATCAGTGAAACAACACTCAAAGATACCGTGCTGATGATGATAGCGGATCAAAATGCCAAAGGCGGTCTGCTCGGCCAGAAACTCGAAGCTGTAGTCGTTGATCCGGCATCAAACTGGCCGCTCTTTGCCGAGAAAGGACGTGAGCTGCTTGCCAAAGAAAAAGTTGATGTTATTTTCGGCAGTTGGACCTCGGTATCACGTAAATCGGTGCTGCCTGTTCTTGAAGAGCTTAATGGACTGATGTTCTACCCGGTGCAGTATGAAGGGGAAGAGTCATCTAGAAATGTCTTTTACACCGGTGCTGCGCCAAACCAGCAGGCGATTCCTGCGGTTGATTACCTGATGAATGATATCGGGGCAGAACGCTGGGTATTACTGGGTACAGATTATGTCTACCCGCGTACCACCAATAAAATATTAGAAGCTTACCTGTTATCAAAAGGGGTCGAAGCGAAAGATATTATGATCAATTACACACCTTTCGGTCATTCCGACTGGCAGAATATTGTTGCTGATGTGAAAACATTTGGCTCAACGGGCAAGAAAACAGCCGTTGTATCAACCATTAACGGTGACGCAAATATTCCCTTCTACAAAGAGCTGGGTAACCAGGGGATCTCAGCTGAAGATATTCCGGTAATGGCATTCTCCGTCGGTGAAGAAGAGCTATCCGGTTTTGATACTACTCCGCTAGTCGGCCACTTAGCTGCCTGGAATTACTTTCAAAGTGTTAAAACAGAAGAAAACGACAAATTTATCACTAGCTGGAAAAAATTTATCGGCGATGATAAACGCGTGACTAATGATCCGATGGAAGCTACCTACCTGGGTTTCAAAATGTGGGTAAAAGCGGTTGAGAAAGCCGGTACAACAGATGTCGATGCCGTTGAACAAGCGATGATCGGCATAGCAGTACCTAACTTAACTGGCGGCATTGCGGTGATGAACGCCAACCACCATTTATCTAAGCCAGTATTGATTGGTGAAATTCAAGCAAATGGTCAGTTTGAAGTTGTTTGGTCAACACCTGATACGGTCATCGGTGATGCATGGTCAGATTTTCTACCAAGCTCTAAAGACTTGATATCAGATTGGACTGCCCCCCTTAGCTGCGGAAACTTTAATATCAAAACAGCTAAATGCTCCGGTGAATAGTACTAGGCAATTAATATAAAGTGATTATCAGAGAGGTAGCAATACCTCTCTTTTTTATTAGAAGTAAATTCTTTAACATTTAGGAAAGCTAATGTTACGAATATTTTCCCTGCTGTTTTTTTCGCTGATGTCGTGGCATGCCTGTGCCACTAATGCGCAGGCAACAGAGAGCGAGACTCAATACGAAGCACTGCTTAAGCAGTTACCGACAACAAAATTGTCTAAAATGGCGCCTTTAGTAGATAAAATCGCAGCGCAACCATCACCGCAAGTACCAGCGCTACTGCAGCACCTAATGGAGGGTAAGCTGTATTACCTGAAAGCGGCTAACGAACTTGTCTATATTCAGGAAAACCAGCAACAAACCTATGATTTAACGTCTGTTTTAAAGTCCAAAGCATTAGCTCCCGTCAGTATTTATGCACTTAAAAAAATCAGAACTAATAACCGTATCCGCGGACAAATTCGGGATTTGCTGGCCAATATTTATTTATCCAACCCCTCTCCTGCCGTTCGTCTGCAGGCTATTAAGCAACTTTTAGATAACCCGAGTAAAACCGGCATAACCAGCATTACGCGATTAATAAAAACAGAGCAGAAAAAAGAGATTCGCGAACTGATGTCCGTGATACTGCTGGTTGAGCAGTTAGAGAAAGGCGAGACGGCTGAGAAACTCGCGGCGATTAGCCAGTTAGAAGGCAGATTGGAGCCGACGGTTAAAAATGCACTGGTAAAACAGCTTAATATATTATCTGCGGCGCAGGACCTATCTGCTCCACAAGACCTATCGATTTCACAAGAAAAGAGCGAACTTAATAAAGCACTCACCCGTGCTATCGGTAAAATGGAGCAGGATGGTGATTTTTATCAGCTGCTGGATTATCTCTTTTTTGGCTTAAGTATGGGCTCAGTTTTATTACTGGCAGCGATCGGTCTGACTATTACCTTTGGGGTAATGGGTGTGATTAATATGGCGCACGGCGAAATGATGATGCTCGGCGCTTATACCACCTATGTGATTCAGCAAACCTTTCCAAACTTAATTGAATATTCATTGCTGATGGCGGTGCCCGCCGCCTTTCTTGTGTCTGGTTTAGTCGGGGTGTTAATTGAACGCGGCGTGATCCGTTTTCTAAAAGGACGCCCGTTAGAAACGCTTTTAGCAACTTTTGGGATCAGTCTGATTTTACAGCAATTAGTAAGAACAGTTTTCTCACCCCTTAACCGTCAAGTGGAAGCACCGCAGTGGATGAGCGGCTCATTGGAGATTAATCCCCTGTTTTCATTAACCTATAACCGCTTATATATTATTTTATTCGCGCTGATGGTGTTTTTCTCTTTATTAATGATTTTGAAAAAATCATCGCTGGGACTGCATGTGCGGGCCGTTTCGCAAAACCGCGATATGGCGCGCGCCCTAAGTATAAAAAGCTCATGGGTTGATGCGATCACCTTTGGCTTAGGATCGGGCGTTGCGGGCATCGCCGGTGTGGCATTAAGCCAGTTGACCAATGTTGGCCCTAACCTTGGACAGGACTATATTATTGATTCATTTCTGGTGGTGGTATTTGGTGGTGTTGGTAGCCTATGGGGCACATTAGTCGCCGCAATGACGCTTGGCACCTTTAACAAATTCTTAGAGCCGTCGATGGGGCCTGTTCTGGCTAATATCATCGTCCTAGTCGGGTTAGTGTTGTTTATTCAAAAACGACCCAAGGGTTTGTTTCCTCAAAAAGGGAGGTCAGCTGAATAATGAAAAATTTACTGCATTCATCTGCTTTTAAAAAACTCAACAGTTTACATTTTGTGATTGCGATTTTATTTATCTCAACTATCTATGTGACCGTATGTAATCTGTTGTTTGCAGAAGGGACTCTTCTGCATGTCAGTAATTACACCGTCAGCCTACTCGGTAAATATCTCTGCTATGCCCTGCTTGCTTTGGCGGTCGACTTAGTGTGGGGATATTGCGGCATTTTAAGCTTGGGCCACGGCGCGTTTTTTGCGCTTGGTGGTTATGCTATGGGTATGTATCTGATGCGCCAGATAGGCGATCGTGGCGTCTACGGTAACCCGGATCTGCCGGATTTCATGGTGTTTCTAAACTGGACTGAACTGCCCTGGTACTGGGCGGGTTCGGATAATGTCCTATTTATGGTCTTACTGGTCTTTGCCGGCCCCGGACTGCTCGCCTACGTTTTTGGTGCGATGGCCTTTCGCTCTCGAGTGAGCGGTGTCTACCTGTCGATTATGACCCAGGCGATGACTTATGCGCTGTTGCTGTCATTCTTTCGTAATGAAATGGGCTTTGGCGGTAATAACGGTTTAACCGATTTTAAAGAAATTTTTGGTTTTTCATTGCAGTCACCGGATACCAAACTGGCGCTGTTTGTCGCCACTGCAGTTGCTCTGGCTTTTGGGTACGCAGTCAGCCATTTTATTGTTAACTCAAAAATGGGCCGAGTCGTCACCGCGATCCGCGATGCCGAGGACAGAGTGCGTTTTGTTGGTTATAAACCCCAACATTACAAAGTGTGGATTTTTGTTGTCTCAGCAATGCTGGCAGGTCTGGCGGGTGCGCTTTACGTACCTCAGGTAGGCATGATCAATCCCGGCGAATTTTCACCTCTGAACTCCATTGAGATTGTCATTTGGGTCGCCATCGGCGGGCGCGGCACTTTATATGGCGCGATTATCGGCGCAGTGGTGGTCAGTTATGCAAAAACACGTTTTACCGCCATTATGCCCGAAGTGTGGTTATTTGGACTGGGTGGACTGTTTGTTTTAGTCACTCTATTATTACCCAAAGGAATCGCGGGTCTGTTTATCAGTGCCCTTAATAAACTCGATCCCCCGCAGAAATCGGCATTGCAGGAAAATGATACCACGCCAACGACTGCCGCGGAGGTTAAATCATGATAGTAGATAAACATGGCTCGCCAATCTCCTCAAAGGAGTCGATTAGCCCAGACACTTCCCATGGCATGATTTTATATGTGGAAGATGTCAGTGTCAGCTTTGATGGTTTTAAAGCCCTTAATGACCTTAACTTATATATTAAAGATGGCGAGCTACGCTGCCTGATCGGTGCCAACGGGGCGGGTAAAACCACCCTGATGGATGTGATTACCGGAAAAACTCGGCCCGACACGGGTAAAGTCAGTTTCGGGCAACAGATAGATCTGCTGGAGCTTGATGAATCGCAGATTGCCCGTGCAGGAATTGGGCGTAAATTTCAAAAACCCACTGTCTTTGAAGCGCTTAGCGTATTTGAAAATATAGAGCTCAGCCTGGCAGGCGATAAAGGCATCTGGAGTGCACTATTTCATAAACTCAGCGGCGCGCAGAAAGATAAAATAGATGAAGTCCTTGAGACCATCGGCCTGATTGCCGAGCGCCACTACCCGGCGGGGCGTTTATCACACGGTCAAAAGCAGTGGCTGGAAATCGGCATGCTGCTCGCCGCAGAGCCGCGCCTGTTATTGGTTGATGAGCCCGTTGCCGGTATGACCGCCCAGGAAACCGAGCGCACCGCGGAGTTATTAACCTCCCTCGCAGGCAAACATTCAGTGGTCGTGGTTGAACATGATATGGCCTTTGTACGCTCTATTGCCCGTACTGTCACCGTATTGCATCAGGGTTCGGTATTGGCGGAAGGGTCAATGAATGACATTCAGGAAAATAAAGATGTACGGGAAGTTTATTTAGGTGAGGAGCAAGCTGAATTATGATTGAATTAAAATCGGTTGATCAAAAATATGGCGGCACACAGATATTATGGGATCTCTCCCTTGATATTAAAAAAGGTTCTCGCACCTGCATTATGGGCCGTAACGGGGTGGGCAAAACCACCCTGCTGAAAACTATTATGGGTTTATTGCCGATAAGCTCGGGCAGTTTAGTGATTAACGGTCACGACATGAGTAAAAGCAGTGTCGAAAAGCGCCCTGAAATCGGCGTCGGTTACGTGCCGCAGGGACGGCATATATTTCCGCAGCTGACCGTTGAAGAGAATTTAAAAATAAGCTTAAATTGTTCACGTCAACCCAGTAAAAGCATACCAAAAAATATCTTTAAACTCTTTCCAGTGCTCCAGGAAATGCTTCACCGGCGTGGCGGGGATCTCTCCGGCGGGCAGCAGCAGCAACTGGCGATCGCCCGCGCATTAGTGCTCAATCCGGATATTCTGATTTTGGATGAGCCCAATGAAGGTATCCAGCCCAATATAGTGCAGCTGATCCGCGATGTGCTTTTAAAGTTAAATAAAGAGCAGGGTATGACCATTGTTTTGGTTGAGCAGAAGCTGCCCTTTGCACGCGCGGTCGGTGAATATTTCCATCTGATGGAAAAAGGCCAGGTTATCGCCTCCGGCGAGATGCCAGAACTCACGGATCAGCTAGTAGGTAAATACTTAGCAGTATAAATAACCTCAGCTCGGAATAAGCAAAATGCTTTAAAATCCCGAGTTGAGGTTAAATAAGGATAATTAATTTAAGCATGTTAACTACTTTAAACGCTAACCCGCCAATCACTGCGCCGCCAAAAAACCAATGGCTGGCGCATTTAATGCTCGAATTTAGCGCCACCCCGGTTGGTACGCAGCTGACCCGCACTCAGCGTAAAGGGCCGCTGTCGGTGCAGAAAGCTTTTTATCCCGAAGGAGCTGACTGTGCGCATATTTACCTGCTGCATCCGCCCGCGGGAATAGTCTCTGGGGATGAACTGCGGATCGGCATTGAGGTTAAAAAAAATGCCCATCTGTTATTTACCACTCCGGGGGCTGGACGTTTTTACCGCGCCCGTGAGAATCTCACTATTGGTGACTCACAGCAGACTCAAATCACCCAATTTGACCTTAATGCGCAGGCTAAATGTGAAAATTTCCCGCAGGAAACCATTGTTTATGAAGGCGCTGACGGCTTTAACAGCGTGGATATTAAATTAACATCAACCAGTGTTTATCTCGGTTGGGATATCACCTGTCTCGGGCTGCCCGGTTCAGATAAAGCCTTTATTAAGGGAAAATACTGCCAATTAAACCGCCTGTATTGCGACGCTAAACTTATTTATCATGATCGTATTAGCCTGTCACCGGGCAATAATTTATTAGCCCACCCCGCAGGGCTAGCAGGCAACACAGTTTTTGCGACATTTTTAGCCTATGCTCCTGCTTTTTATAGTAAACATCAGCAGCACAAAGCCTTAGTTATCCAGCTTCGGGAAAAAATAACCGCAGAAAGCGCTCAAGAAAAAATCAGTATTACCGAGATTAACGGTTTATTAGTGATCCGTTATTTAGGGCATCACGCCCAGGAGTGCAAGCAGTTATTTATCAGCTTATGGCAACTATTGCGGCCTTTATTATTGAATAAAAACGCTGTGCAACCGCGAATTTGGCACACCTGACTGGTACTCATCACTGACACACATAAAAAGAGATTATTATGGATTTATTACCCAGAGAAAAAGACAAGCTACTGATTTTTACCGCCGCATTACTGGCCGAACGGCGTTTAAATCGCGGTTTAAAACTCAATTATCCCGAAGCCATGGCCTATATTTCCATGGAGATTATTGAAGGTGCGCGTGATGGAAAAAGCGTGGCGGAGATGATGGATTACGGCCGCACTTTACTGACCCGCGATCAGGTTATGGATGGTATCGCCGAGCTGATTCCCGATGTACAGGTTGAAGCCACCTTTGTTGATGGCACTAAGCTTGTGACCGTGCATAACCCGATTATTTGAGCAGCTGTTAGCTATCAGCTGCGAGCTTTCGGGCTTTGAGTTGCAGACAGCCAACAGCCAACAGCCGACCGCCGACCGCTGTCCCAGTACTTTAAGGAGAAAACGATGATTCCAGGTGAAATAAAAACAGATGCCGGTGACCTGCAGTTAAATGTGGGTTGTGAGCAATTAACAGTAACAGTCACTAATTCAGGGGATCGCCCCATTCAAGTTGGCTCACATTACCATTTTTATGAAGTGAACAGCGCATTGATTTTTCAACGCGATATCACCAAAGGTTATCGTTTGGATATTACCTCAAGTACTGCCGTTCGTTTTGAACCAGGACAACAACGAGAAGTTACACTTATACCCTATCGCGGTAAACGCCGTGTATTTGGTTTTCGTGGCGATATTCAAGGTGATATTCAAGACGATCTTCAAAGTAATGAAGAGGGAGATAAGTAACTATGGCTAGCATTGATAAAAATTCTTACGCGCATATGTTTGGACCAACTGTTGGTGACCGTGTTCGTTTAGGCGATACCAACTTATGGATAGAAGTAGAAAAAGATTTTGCTGAATACGGTGAAGAAGTCACTTTTGGTGGTGGTAAAGTTATTCGAGACGGCATGGGGCAGAGCCAGGCATCTTGTTTAGTAACTGTTGATCTCGTTATAACCAATGCCTTGATCCTTGATCATTGGGGCATTGTGAAAGCAGATGTTGGCATTAAAGATGGCCGTATCGCGATTATAGGTAAAGCCGGTAACCCCGATATTCAAGACAATGTTGATATTGAAATAGGTGCCGGTACTGAAGTTATTGCCGGTGAAGGCCAGATACTAACTGCTGGTGGCATAGATGCGCATATCCATTTTATTTGCCCACAGCAAGTTGAAGAAGCACAAATGTCAGGCGTCACAACCATGATTGGTGGTGGTACTGGCCCTGCGACAGGGACGAAAGCAACCACTTGTACACCAGGCCCTTGGAATATCCATAAAATGTTACAAGCAACCAATGACTTTGCAATGAATTTTGGATTTTTAGGTAAAGGTAACGTGAGCTTACCACAGGCGCTTGAAGAGCAAATTGAAGCAGGTGTTTGTGGTCTTAAATTACATGAAGATTGGGGCACAACGCCAGCGGCTATTGATAACTGTTTATCCGTCGCGGAGCGATATGATGTACAAGTTGCTATTCATACCGATACCTTAAATGAATCAGGTTTTTTAGAAGATACATTAGGCGCGTTTAAAGGTCGTACTATTCATACCTACCACACTGAAGGTGCTGGTGGCGGCCATTCGCCTGATATTATTCGTGCTTGTGGTGAGCCAAATGTATTACCTTCTTCAACCAACCCAACTCGTCCGTATACGGTTAATACCATTGATGAGCATCTTGATATGTTGATGGTATGTCATCATCTAAATCCATCAATTCCAGAAGATGTTGCCTTTGCTGATTCGCGTATTCGTAAAGAAAGTATTGCGGCAGAAGATATCATGCATGACTTAGGTGCAATCAGTATGATTTCATCTGATTCACAAGCGATGGGGCGTGTCGGTGAGATGATCACTCGTACTTGGCAAACAGCCCATAAAATGAAGCAACAACGTGGTCCATTAGCACCTGATACCGATCGTAATGATAACTTCCGCGCCAAGCGTTATATTGCCAAATACACTATTAACCCAGCGATTAGCCATGGCATCAGCCATGAAGTCGGCTCTATTGAAGTAGGTAAACTGGCAGACTTAGTATTATGGAAACCAGCTTTCTTTGGTATTAAACCAGCGATGATTTTAAAATCTGGCTTTATTGCAGCAGCGCCAATGGGGGATGCAAATGCGTCTATCCCAACACCACAGCCCGTTTATTATCGCCCTATGTTTGGTTCATTTGGATCTGCGGCAGCTAAAACGTCAATGACATTCTTATCGCAAGCGGCAGTTGATAAAAACGTACCTGAAGTTGCTGGTATGACCCGAATGATCGGTGTGTGTAAAAACACCCGCAATATTGGCAAAAAGGACATGATCCATAATAGCTGGCAGCCAAAAATCGAAGTGGATGCGCAGACCTATGAAGTACGCGCAGATGGAGAGCTTTTAACCTGTGAGCCGGCGACCGAGCTGCCGCTTGCACAACGCTACTGCTTATTTTAATTTGTACTGCGTAGCTTAATTTTATACTGCATTGTCTGCGCTTTTATTGCAATCACATATAAGACATATGCTCATGAAATAAAAGCTTTGACGGCTTTATCTAAAGCCAATCTACTTTGTACAAAAAGTGTTATTTAATGCAGAAAAACAAATAGGGAATAAATAAGCAATGTTACAAGTATTTGAAAGACTCGATCATAGCCATGATGAAATTGGTGATTCAATCACTCTGGATCAGGAGACCCGCAAGAAATCACGGATTAAAAGTGTCACCGATAAAGGGTCTGATATCGGTATTTTTGTTAAACGTGGTCACCCACTATTAGTGGGGGAAATATTAAAAACAGAATGCGGTCTACTGATTGCAGTTAAAGGTAAAGCTGAAGATGTTTCAACCGCAGTGGCAAGTGACTGGTTGAATTTCAGCAAGGTCTGTTACCACCTTGGGAACCGCCATACCGCACTGCAGATCGGCGAGTTATGGGTACGTTTTAAGCCCGACCATGTGCTCGAACAGCTAGCTGAAAATTACGGTTTAGCGGTTAATAATATACCGGCGATTTTTGAGCCTGAAAATGGGGCCTACGGCGTGCGCAGCCACGGTCATAGCCATGCACATGAAAGCTGATAAGCAAAGCTCCGCGCTCAAACTTAACCGTTTACTGCAACTGTGCAGTGCTAACTTGCCAGTCGGCGGGTTTTCATTCTCTCAGGGTTTAGAGTATGCGGTTGAGATGAACTGGATAAACGGCTCAAAAAGTACCTTTGAGTGGATTGAACTGAACTTAAGTGAGTCGCTGGCGCGCACCGATTTAGCCATTTTAAAGCGCCTCTATCAAGCCTTAGAAAACGGTGACTTTGGCGCTTTTAAACTGGCTAACCAGCTGTTGATTGCCTGCCGTGAAAGCCAAGAATTACGTTTTGCGGATCTGGCCATGGGTAAAGCCTTTGTGCGGTTGTTAAAACAGCTCAACAGCCTCGACAGCGAGCCTTATTCAGCATTATTAAATGAGCCAGAACTGAGTTTTGTTAGTGTATTTGCTATTAGCGCCTATCTTTGTGAACTGGATTTAAGTGCGGCGCAAAGCGGTTTTTGCTGGACCTATATTGATAATCAGGTTGCAGCAGCGACTAAATTAGTACCCTTAGGACAAACCCAGGCACAAAACCTTTTATTTGATTTAAGCGCACAAGTGGATCATCTGCTGTGCATCGCCAACCAATTAAAAGATCATGAAATAGGCGGCAGCTTACCACGTTTAGCGATGGCCAGCGCCTGGCACGAAACCCAGTACACACGCTTATTTAGATCTTAAAAAATTTAACCAGAGAGATTATTTATTATGAGAAAAAAACAACTTTTACGGATAGGCGTCGGCGGCCCGGTCGGCTCAGGTAAAACTGCACTGCTCAGCCAGTTATGTCTCGCATTACGTGATAAATACAATATGGCCGTAGTCACCAATGATAT
>JBLHWW010000029.1:0-26157 GCA_047629075.1 Psychromonas sp.
CAATCCGCATAAGTAAATGGTCTAAAATTGCGCAGGAAAAAATAATGATAGCAAGACGTTTGATTGAGCAATAGCTGCCTATTGAGATTGAAAACAACGCAGCTAGCGTTAATTTTAACAACTAAGAACTAAGATAGGTCAGGATATTTATACGGATTGGTATTATACCAATTCCACTAATTAGATAATCTATTTGGGCACCTGAAAAAGACATGAAAGCAAGGCATTGATTGCAGTAACTAGTCGTTCTAATTATACAAAATTGTCTGGAATGATTTTGTATAGCTTTAGCTGACCACACAGTTGGGAATAACAGGATGTTATGACTCAAATCAATAGCCAGAACTAAAACCTGGTTTTATGTCTAGCTAGCATGTGTTTTAGCCAGCATAAATTTAATGGATTTAGTATTATGCCCGACGAGCGGGCAAAAAGCCCTTAAGCTGTTATTTTTTGTTCAACATGGTGGGACTGCATTAAATAGGTTTTACTTTGCATCTCCGATAGACGTGATACACAGCGTTGGAACTCAAAATCAAGTTGACTACCAATATAGAGATCCATTATATTAACTTCAGCAGAGATAATCACCGCCACATGGTGATCGTAGAACTCATCGATCATCGCAATAAATCGCCTGACTATATCATTATGTAAATCATCCATTTGTTTTATATTCGCTATAATAACAGTGCGGTATAGTATCGCTATTTCAATATAGTCCAAAACGCTTCTTGGACCGTCACACAGTGATCCAAATTCAATGCTTAAGGTATCAATACTATTGGCTATAGTAGGAATCAAGCGGGAATTAATTTCTATATTTTGTTCATAAACTTTATCCCCATCCGCTAAATTTTCAAACGCACTTTTTATCTGCAAAGAAGCACTACTGTCTAAAGGGTAATGATAAATTTCACTGTTTATTAAACGGCCAATGCGATAGTCGCGCCCACCGTCTAAATTGAACACTTCACAATTGCTCTTAACTAAATCAATAACAGGTAAAAAACGTGCTCGTTGCAGACCATTTTTATAAAGATCATCGGGATGAATATTAGACGTTGCGACCAGCACAATACCCTGCTCAAATAAC
Source organism: Psychromonas sp. (assembly GCA_047629075.1). Lineage (GTDB taxonomy): Bacteria > Pseudomonadota > Gammaproteobacteria > Enterobacterales > Psychromonadaceae > Psychromonas. The sequence continues at coordinate 1,097 of JBLHWW010000029.1, forward strand.
GCAGTTAACATGCCGGCTAAAATCATGGCATCGGTGATATCGTCAACATAAAACTCATCAAAACATAATACATCCGTTTGTGACGCAAATTTTTTGGCAATTTTAACTAAAGGATTCACCTGTCCCTGCAATTCAGAAAGCTCTTTGTGCACTCTTAACATAAAGTGATGAAAGTGCAGTCGTTGTTTGCGCTGTGTTGATAGACTATGAAAGAAAAGATCGACAAGGTAGGTTTTACCCCGGCCAACCCCACCATAAAAATAAAGACCTTTAAAGAGCTTCTTTTTGCTTGCTGGTGGCGCTACTTTATTAACCAGGCGTGACAAAATACTATTTTTTTTATTTTCAACGGGCAGAGTTTGCAGATTCGAATACAAACGCTGCAGCTGCTGTATGGCAATTGCCTGAGCAGGATCCTCAAAGAAGTTGTCTTTTTGTAAATCGGCGCGATATAAATTTAGGGGGGTCACAGAACACTCACAAATTTTTTATAACATTAATGGAGCATCATAACAGTAAAGCTAAGTCGACAAAATTTGAATTTCCAAAAAATAATTTAATTTTAGCGCTACTGAGACTATGATTTTTAGTAATAACTTTTTACAGGGAATTTGCCGTGAGAAAGTTAATTGCTATTTTATGATTAATTACAGCTTAATCGCATTTAGTGCAATGACAAATACTGCTTTGCCATTAACCATTGCTGGCAGTGACACTTTTAGTCTCGCCCCACTCGTCGAAAAAACCAGCTTGGCGGTGGTTAAGATCTTGATTGTCGTCAATCAGTCTAATCAGTAACTTTTGCCCTACTTATTTGATTTTTTAGCGATGACGCACTCCTCTTTCTAAATCAACCGATTATAGGCTTAGGTTCAGGTGTTATTATTAACGCTGCGAAAGGATATATCATTACCAACTTTCACGTTATTGAAGACGCTGAGGAAATTAAGGTAACGCTGAAATCAGTACAAACATTTAATACCTTGCTGGTAAGTCACGATCAGCAGAGTGATGTTGCCCTATTGCAGATTAGCAGCAATAAATCACTCCCCAGATGCAACTAGCTGACTCAGATCTAGTACCGGTTGGTGACTTTGTAACGGCAAGAGGTAATTCCTTTGTACTTGGGGAAACCGTGACCTTAGGTATCATTAATATCCTTGGGCGAAGCCGCCTTAATTTTAAAAATTTAGAAAACTTTATTTAAACGGATGTGGCAATTAACAGCGGCAGCTCAGGCGCTGCTCTGGTTAACTTAATCTGTGAGCTAATTGGCATTAATACCGCCCTGTTAACGTCAAATGGTGGCTATATTGGCATTGGATTCGCAATTCCATCAAATATGATCAGTAACTTAGTAGATCAATTATTGCCGTTTGGAAAGGTACGCAGAGGTGTTATCTGCATCAAAGGTGGTGAATTGACTAATCAACTGAAAAAGCCTTTGCATTAGAATCGAAGCATGGCGCTTTTATTCATCAGATAAATTCGGACTCTTCCGCGGAACAAGGAGGACTGCAAGCTGGTAATATGATTGCCTCTTTAAATAGTATGAGCATTATATCCTTTTTGGCTCTGCGCGCTAAAATTGGTAGTTTAAGTGTTGGAAAAAAAGTTTAATTTGGTATTATCCGTGATGGTAAAGCACTCAGCCTAAGCGCAACACTAAATGCTATCGAACCGAGTAAAATAAAGTTTATCCCACCACCACGGCATCCATTATCAGCCGGCGCGACATTTATGAATCCGGCGGGCGGGAATAAAAATAACGGCGTATTAGTGGATCACGTTAAAAAAGGCTCTATCGCTGATAGTTTTGGGCTGCAGCAGGGGAATTTAATGATCGGTATTAATCGAAAAAAAGTCTAAATTTGACCGAGCTAGCCGAGTTTATTAAAAGTTCACCCCCAATATTAGCGCTTAATATAGTACGTAATAATAGAAAATTATATTTAACATCACATTACAAAGAACAAAAAAAAGACATTTATCGGCCAATAATCAACCGAACCCCAAAAAAACAGAAATTAAATGGTTCCAAATCATACTTTATCAAAAAAAATTCTGTAAAATGTGCCAATCAAATACAAATATAAATACAAATAGAAATAGAAATATAGATAAAAACGTTTTTATTCATGAACACAATAACTATCGGAGAATAACGGTGAGAAAAACTAAAATAGTTTGTACTATTGGTCCAAAATCAGAATCAAAAGAGATGTTAGGTAAATTAGTCAAAAATGGCATGAATGTTATGCGCCTTAATTTCTCGCACGGTGATTTTAACGAACATGGTGGTCGAATTAATACTATCCGTGAAATTTGCCGCGAAACGGGTAAAAATGTTGCCATTTTGTTAGATACCAAAGGTCCTGAAATCCGTACAGTTAAACTTGCCAACGGTGCTGATGTCTTATTAACCGCAGGACAAGAGTTCACTCTAACAACTGATCAAACCGTTGTTGGTGACAATACGGTGGTAGCGGTAACTTACGAAAACCTAACCAATGATTTAGTGGTAGGTAACACGGTATTACTTGATGACGGTCTAATTGAACTAACCGTTAAACGTATTACCGACACAGAAGTTATCTGTGATGTCATGAACACCGGTGAACTGGGCGAAAACAAAGGAGTTAACCTTCCTGGCGTTAAAGTTCAACTGCCAGCTCTTTCTCCTAAAGATAAAGGCGATCTGATATTTGGTTGTGAACAACAAGTTGATTTCATTGCTGCATCATTTATCCGTAAGAAAGAAGACGTATTAGAAATCCGTGAGTTATTAAAAGCTAACGGTGGCGAAAAAATTCACATCATCTCTAAAATAGAAAACCAAGAAGGTGTTGATAACTTTGATGAAATCCTAGCAGTTTCCGACGCTATTATGGTTGCTCGTGGTGACTTAGGGGTTGAAATTGCAGTTGAAGAAGTAATCTTCGCACAAAAAATGATGATCGAAAAAGCAAATGCTGCTCGAAAGCCTGTTATCACAGCGACACAAATGCTTGATTCAATGATCAAAAATCCACGTCCGACGCGTGCTGAAGCTGGCGATGTTGCCAATGCTATCTTAGATGGTACCGATGCAGTCATGCTTTCAGGTGAAAGTGCTAAAGGCAAATACCCTGCAGAAGCTGTTGAAATTATGGCAACTATCTGTGAGCGTACCGATAAAGTAATGTCTGTCAGAGTTGATAATATTACAAAAGATATCCGTATAACTGAAGCGGTATGTAGCGGTGCAGTTAACAATGCAGAGCAACTAGATGCTAAATTAATCATAGTAGCAACGGGTGCCGGCAAGTCTGCACGTTCTTTACGTAAATACTTCCCAAGTACTCAAATCTTGGCCTTGACCAGTAACCCAAAAACAGCACAACAGCTCGCCTTAGTAAAAGGTGTTTCTGCTAAAATTGTTGAAGCTCAAAATTCAATGGAAGAATTCTACCAACTTGGTATGGATATGAGTAAACAGCTTGGTCTTGTTACGGCTGGTGATAAAGTGGTAATAGTCGCTGGTGCGCTTGTGGCTTCCGGTACTACAAATACCTCTTCTGTACACGTTATTGTATAATCAATAAATAATCAGAATACTTAATATCTAAATGACTTGAAGGTGCTGGAATCAGCAAGACGATAAAGAATGATATTCTAGACAGAAGGCTGATGATCTAATTATTCTAAATCAGAGCCTTCTAACAACAAAGAGCAGCTTTTATCGCCTTGCCCTTCGGGAGATTCGCCCGAAAGTGAGCACTGCGTTGTAACACTTAAAAATAGAATAACTATTTTTATTATGTCACGCCTTGTTATTGGATCCGAGCGAATCTTTGCATCTTCAAGTAATTTGAGTAAAAGCATCACCTTCGGTGGTGCTTTTTTTTTACCAATTTCTCAATAACATACAATAAACACACTTCCCCCTCCTATTTTGTATATAATCTTCGTTGTCACTTCCACTTATCCATCTGGTTAACACAATGAACTTTAAAACGCGCTTTCTGTATTTTTTAAAACCCATTTTTTGGGGGATTATTATCGCGATATTAATCGTTTATGGCGTACGGTTAGGGACAGCTTTAGCATCGCGTTTAGCCGACGATAAGGTCGCAAGTTATAGCGAATCAGTAAAAAAAGCATCCCCCGCAGTGGTTAATATTTATTCCCAAAGATACGTAGATTCTACTTTCAACAACAACCAACAACAGCTTCAACCGACTGGGTTGGGCTCCGGCATTATTGTTGATGAAGAAGGTTATATTTTAACCAATTATCATGTTATTAAACAGGCTGATCAGATACTTATCGCTTTGCAGGATGGCCGTCTTTTTACCGCCGCTGTAGTCGGTAGTGATGCAATAACCGACTTGGCGGTACTGCAAATTGAAGGCAATAACCTGCCAGTGATCCCCCAAAACAGTCAATATAACCCTCAAGTTGGCGATATAGTACTGGCTATTGGTAATCCCTATAACTTAGGGCAAACTATTACTCAGGGCGTTATCAGTGCCACTGGACGCAGTGGTATGAGTTCATCTGGTCGCCAGGATTTCCTGCAAACAGATGCTGCCATTAACGAAGGAAACTCAGGGGGGGCATTAATTAATAGCCGCGGTGAGTTAGTCGGTATCAATACCTCTGAATTTTATAGTCGTAATCAGAATATCAGTTACGGTATTAGTTTTGCTATTCCGTATCAGCTTTCGCAACGGATAATGAACAGCCTAATTAAAGACGGTCGTGTTATTCGCGGCTCCTTAGGTATAGTGGCAGAAAATTTAGATCCGCTTTTAGCACGTCTTTGGGGCTTAAAAGCACAAAACAGCACTATTATAAAAGAGATTCAGGAAGGAGGACCTGCCAGTGTTGCGGGGATTGAAGTAAATGATATTTTGCTGAAAATAAATAATATTGCGGTTAAAAATTTAATATTCGCCATGGATATGGTGGCAGAAATACCGCCAGGCACTAAGGCGGTATTAACCGTATTGCGTAAAGGGGATGAAATTAATATCGACGTCATTATTGGCGAGTTGAGTAACTCCCCTCAAAATGCACAACGCGAATAGCACTCGAAAAGAAATATAAGATAACAAAAAGGGAAGCACTAAGCTTCCCTTTACTGTTCTTCAGCGCATTAAAATAGCCAGTGGATTAATTAGAGTTAATTTTCGATACGTTTAATATTTGCACCGAGCGCAATTAACTTATTTTCTATAGCTTCATAACCTCGGTCAATATGGTAAATCTCATCAACAATAGTTTCACCCTCGGCGATTAAACCTGCAATCACTAAACTTGCCGATGCGCGTAAATCTGTCGCCATGACTTCTGCACCACACAAGGGCTCAGGCTCACCACAAATGGCAAGATTACCTTCTAATATAATATTTGCGCCCATTCGTTGTAATTCAGGCACATGCATAAAACGATTCTCGAAAATATTTTCTTTGATTCGTCCTGTGCCAGGAGCAACGGTATTTAACACCGTAAATTGTGCCTGCATATCCGTTGGGAATGCAGGATGCGGCGCCGTTGAGATATTGACTGATTTTAATTGACGACCAATCATATCAACCTCAATCCAATCGCTGCCCGTTGTTACCAAGGCCCCTGCTTCTTCCAATTTAGACAATACAGCCGTCAATAAATGCGGTTCTGTGTTAAGACACTTAACTTTACCAGCGCTTACCACACCGGCAACGAGAAAAGTACCAGTCTCAATGCGATCCGGCTGCACCTGATAGGTACAATCACCTAAAGACTCAACACCTTCAATCGTTAAAGTATCCGTTCCTGCACCTGAAATCTTGCCGCCCATACCATTAATAAAGTTAGCCAAATCAACAAGTTCAGGTTCTTTTGCTGCATTTTCTATGGTCGTAACACCTTCAGCAAGTGCAGCGGCCATCATTAAATTACCCGTGCCGGTAACACTGACCATATCCATATACAGGTGAGCACCCTTTAAACGCCCATTAACACGCGCTTTAATAAAGCCATTCTGCACTTTAATGATTGCCCCCATCTGCTCTAAACCATGGATATGAAGATTAACCGGGCGAGCGCCAATAGCACAACCCCCGGGTAATGAGATATCGGCTTCACCAAAACGGGCAACTAAAGGACCTAGAGCCAAAATAGACGCACGCATACTGCGTACTAACTCATAAGAGGCGGTATAATTTTTCACAGATGAAGCATTAATATGCACTTCATGTCCATCTTGTGATGCTTCTGCACCTAATTCTTTTAAAAGCTCAAGTGTTGTCGAGATATCTTTTAACAGTGGGACATTAGTTAAATTCACATTACCTTTTGATAATAAGCTCGCAAATAAAATTGGTAATGCAGCATTTTTGGCACCGGAGATTGTCACTTCCCCTTCTAATTGGCAACCACCTTGAATTAAAAACTGACCCATTAAATTATCCTTATCTCTTTTAAATAAAATGCTTTTGTTTTTGCCACTCATCGGGAGTTAGGGCTTTAATGCTGAGAGCATGAATTGCGTTACTTGCTATCTCTTCGGTTAGCGGCTCATAAATGGCCTGTTGTTTTTTCACTCTGCTCATATCTGCAAATGCAGCACTGACTGCGATCACTTGAAAAGTGCCATTTTCACCTTTGACTATGCACTCATCAAGCGCTAGCGCTTGTTCTAATTTTTCTTTAATTGTTTCAGTATCCATTATATAACTCACTACTTGAAGAGAAAACTCACCCCATATAAACCCGCTAAGATTAATATTTTATCAGACACGCCTTCAAAGCAGACATTTGGACTAATTGTTTTAATTTGTACCAAATATGCGATACCGGCTGAGTCTATATTTGTAAGGTGCTGTAAATCGATTTTTTTTGTGCTTTGATAGGTGTTAATATTCGAAAATTTTTTCGCGGACAACTCACTCAACAGCAGGTCGCCCTCCAGTACTATTGTCTCGTCATTGTGGCCTGTAGTCACGAGGAAAACTCGCTATTTTTCTTTTCCAGCAACTTGATGACATGATCAATACCTTCTCTCTGAATGAGTTCACTTATCTCTGACTGTTTGGTATTTAACATGCTGATCCCCTCTGCGATGACATCAAACACTTTCCATTCCCCAGATTTTTTATTTTCCCGTAGTTTAAAACTCAATTGGACTATTTGACCATCTTTATCCTTAATCCTAATTGGAATAGTTACTATACTCCCATTTTTAAAGTTCGTATTAGCGGATATTTGTATTTCTTGTTGATCATATTTGAATAAAATACTGCCATAGGAGTTAATCAAATAGAGTCGGAATGCTTCAACAAATTCATTACGCTGCTCAATAGTGGTGTTTCTTAAATGTGCACCCAATACCTTGTAAGCGGCATACTTATAATCAAAATAAGGAATTAATTCCTCTTCAATGACCACTTGTATATAGTCGGGATCCGCTTTTAAACGCGCTTCCTCAGCAGTAATTCTAGCAAATGTATTAGTTGATACAGATTGAATAACTTTATTTGGGTCACTCATATCTACCTGATCACTAAATGCGGCACCTGAAAAAAACAGTATCATTACAATCAATAAATAACGCATTAATCCCCCTTATTCATTGAATAGATAAATTGACCAATCAGGTCTTCAAGAACGATAGCAGATTTAGTATCCTCAAAACGATCCCCTTCTCCTAACATACTAACACCCTCGATAATAAAACCAGGTTGCAAGCCGACATATTGCTCACCTAATAAACCTGATGTTAAAATAGAAACGGAAGATGTTTCCGGATAATACCCTTTATTTTCAAACATAGCCAAACGCACAACCGGCATATAACTCTCTTTATTTAAAGTGATCTCTTCAACTCTGCCCACAACCACACCACCAAGTTTCACTGGTGATCTTACTTTCAAACCACCAATATTTGAAAAATTGGCATACAGAGTATAACTGCGGCCTTCTCCCTTAAAGGAAAGACCTGCAACATTAAAAGCTAATATTGCCATTGATAGCATTGCACCAATAACAAAAATGCCAACCCATAATTCTGTTTTTTTCTGAGACATATTTATTTCCACTTTTATATGACGAATTACATTTCGAACATAAACACCGTTAATATAAAATCCATTGCTAACATTATCAATGGTGATGAAACAACCACTTGTTATATAACCAATTAGCTTCTATAACGAATTAGCTTGCGAACATAAACACCGTTAATATAAAATCCATTGCCAGCACTATTAATGGTGATGAAACAACCACTTGTTATATAACCAATTAGCTTGCGAACATAAACACCGTTAATATAAAATCCATTGCCAACACTATTAATGGTGATGAAACAACCACTTGTTATACAACCAATTAGCTTGCAAACATAAACACCGTTAATATAAAATCCATTGCTAGCACCATTAATGGTGATGAAACAACCACTTGTTATATAACCAATTAGCTTGCGAACATAAACACCGTTAATATAAAATCCATTGCTAACACTAATAATGATGAAACTACCACTGTTTGTGTCGTTGAGCGACTAATACCGATAGCGTTTGGCATTACATGATAACCATTATAAAGTGCTACCCAGGTAATCATTACACCAAAAACAATACTCTTAATCACGCCGTTCATAACATCAGGCAGGTAATCAACACTGCCCTGCATAACAGACCAGTACGCACCACCATCAACCCCCATCCAAGTGACTCCGATTAAATATCCACCCCAAATAGCCACCACATTAAAGATCAATGTCAGCAACGGTAGCGTTATAATACCGGCAAGAAGACGCGGTGCTATCACTCGTTTTAGCGGAGAGACTGCCATCATTTCCATACTGGCAATTTGCTCGGTACTTTGCATTAAACCAATTTCAGCCGTCAGTGCTGAACCTGCTCGTCCGGCAAAAAGTAAGGCCGTTACAACCGGCCCTAACTCTCTTAATAACGATAAAGCCACCATGCTGCCTAAACTCTCTTCTGCAGCATAATCAACCAACACATTATAACCTTGTAAGCTTAATACCATGCCGATAAACAAACCAGCCGTTAATATAATAGGTAAAGATAAAATACCAAGTTGAAATATCTGTCCGATAAATAAAGGAAACAATTTAGGATGCGGCATGCCGAATATTGTATGAAACAACATCAAACACGACTTTCCCGTCGTTTTTATAAAATATAAAGATAAACGCCCGACGGCGCCAGCAAAATCTAACATTATCGACTTACCTTTTGTAAATCAGTTTGAAAATCTTCGCTTTTGAAATGGAAAGGGACAGGCCCTTCACTTCGGCCAAGCAAAAACTGTTGTAATAATTCATTTTCAGTTTGCGCGAGTATTGATTCGACAGAGCCTTGCGCAATAATTTTCTCATCCGCTAATACATAAACATTATCTGCAATAGACAAAACCTCTTGGACATCATGGGTCACAATAATAGAGGTCAACCCTAAGGTTTCATTGAGCTGTTTAATTAATTTAAGCAACACATTCATTGAGATAGGATCTTGCCCGCTAAAGGGTTCATCATACATAATCAGCTCCGGATCAAGTGCGATTGCGCGAGCTAATGCGACACGGCGCGCCATACCACCGGATAATTGTTGCGGCGTCAAATCGCGTGCGCCTCTTAAACCAACCGCTTCTAATTTCATTAAAACTAATATTTCGAGCAACGATTGATCTAGTTGATGGTGCTCACGTAAAGGAAATGCGACATTTTCAAAAACAGAAAGCTCGTTAAATAATGCGCCACTTTGAAATAACATCCCCATTTTTTTACGCGCTTGATAAAGTTCAGCCGTTGAACAGTTATGAAGCGCTTTTTGGTTGAAAAATATTTCGCCACTATCGACGGCCAGTTGCCCGCCGATAAGTTTTAATAGTGTTGTTTTTCCTATGCCACTGGGGCCTAGTATCGCAGTAATTTTACCGCGCTCAAACTCAAAACATAAATTATCAAATAATAATCTATCACTTCGAGAGAAGCATAAGTTTTTTATTTCAAGGTGAAGCGGGGTTTTCATAAATGGTTACGCTCTTTATATAAACACGAATCGACAGTGTAAAGTGATGAAAATTTTTATACAAATATTTATTGAAAATAGAAAGTTGGGAATTTATTTATTGGCAGATTTTCGTATTAACCAGTGACATCTATTTTTTTAACTTAACACCTTGATATAGAGTAACTTATTTGCTTACTGACTGCCCGAACTAAAATAACTTATTTACTCATTGACTGCGCAATCTAAAACTAATGCGATATAATACTCTAGCATCGTGAATATTAAATACGCTTTAAAGGTTACTTGGCATTAGCGCATAGTTTTTGTAACGCTTTATTTTTCGAAAAATGCGGATAACGATACTCTTTAAGGCGCAAAGCGCTTAAATGTTTTAAAGTCGGTTAAGCGCTGGTTTGGATATTATTAATCTATGTAATAGCTGTCAATATAATCTAGGCAGTAGGGCCAATAATGATAGCTCGCGTTAACGCATTCATTTTGTTATTTTGTTACTAACTTATTAGTAATACATAATTATTAATCAACTGAGAATTTTAATGATCACAACACCTTATGGTAAAATTAGTGTCGAAAATTACCACCGCGCCACAAAAATAAAATTACTTATTTGCGATGTTGATGGTGTCTTTTCCGATGGTAGAATTTATTTAGGCAATCATGGTGAAGAATTAAAAGCCTTTCATACCAAAGACGGGTTTGGGATCAAAGCGATTCTCAATATGGGCATTAATGTTGCGATCATCACTGGCCGTCAATCGGTCATTGTTGAAACGCGCATGCAGGCCTTGGGTGTCCCTTTTATATTTCAGGGCAAAGAAGATAAATTAAGCGTTTACCAATCTTTATTAACTAAGCTTAGTTTAACACCTGAAGAAGTCGCTTATATTGGTGATGACGTGGTTGATCTACCCGTTATCGAAGATTGTGGTTTAGGCATCGCGGTACAGGATGCACATCCTCTTGTCTTAAAAGGGGCAAACTTTGTCACTCAGATAAAGGGTGGCTATGGCGCCGTACGCGAAGTCTGTGATCTCTTTTTGCAGTGCAATAATCAACTTTATATTACCCAGGGCAAAAGTGAATAAATGAATAAGCGCCAGAGTCTCCCATTTGTTTTATTATTAGCCACTTTCTTGATTTGGTTTTTTTTCAAACAGGAAGCTGTTTTACCTTCGCTGCCAGTCCACCATCCTAGTTATATTGCGACGGATATTAAGAGTACGCATTTTAATAAAACAGGTTTTTTGGATCATAAAATATTTGCAGATAAAGCCACCAACTTTAATGAAGATGAGTTGACTAACTTTGAAAATCCCAAAGTGATTGTTTATACCCATGATGAGCAAACAGATAAGACCACTGTTTGGCAAATGACCAGTGCTGAGGGTGCTCTCTATCGACAAAACAAATTAGTGCTTTCGAACAATGTAGTAGTCAAAAATCTCAGTTTAGATCAGCTTGTACAAACAATAAAAACGCAACAACTCACTCTTTTACTGGATAAAAAAGAGTTAAGCAGTGACTTACTAGTCACATGGGAAGGCCCTCAGATTCATCAGCAGGGTGTTGGTATGTGGGCTTCTCTGGTAGCCGAAGAAGTCATCATAAAAGATAAAATAAAAGCGGTATACTTCAATGAAAATAAATAAATCAAGCTTAATTATCAGTACATTACTTATCTCTCTTGCAAGTATGGCGCTGGAATCTGACTTCGATCAGCCTATTCACGTCAGCTCGGTGAGCCAGCACGTGACGATGAAAAATGACCGCGTCGTATTTCAAGATGACGTATTACTCACTCAAGGCAGCATTAACTTAACCGCTGACAAGCTGACCGTTATTCGAGGAAAAGAATCTAATCAAGAGATCATGATTGCAGAAGGTAAAGTAGCCACTTTTTACCAGACCCAAGAAGATGGAAAACCCATAGATGCAGAGGCAAATACGATTCGTTACGATGTGGCTAAGGCACAAGTAACCCTGACCGGTAATGCCCAGGTTAAACAACTTAAGAGCCAAATAAATGGGTCAAAAATCATTTATTTGATGAAAAAAGAAGAACTAACAGTGAGCAATGATGGTAAAGAAACACGTGTAACAACTGTTTTTTTACCCGCTCAGTTTGACAAAAAAAACACTGAAAAAACCCCGGAAAAAGAAGAATAAAAATGGCAGATTTAATCGCGCAAGGTTTGGTAAAAAGCTATAAAGGCCGGACCGTTGTAAACGGTGTCGATTTAACCGTAAAAACAGGCGAAATTGTCGGTTTACTTGGCCCAAATGGAGCAGGTAAAACGACCTCTTTTTACATGGTGGTCGGACTTGTAAAACAGGATGAAGGAAGTATATTTATTGATGGAGAAGATATTTCCCATCACCCGATGCATATCAGAGCTCAAAAGGGGATAGGTTACCTCCCTCAGGAAGCGTCCATCTTTCGCCGCTTAACTGTCTCCGAAAATATTATGGGTATTTTGCAAACGCGCAAAGAGTTAAGCAGTGCCCAACGTGAAGAAAAGCTCAATACATTACTCGATGAATTTCATATCACTCATATTCGTAATAACAAAGGGATGAGCCTTTCCGGCGGAGAGCGACGCCGGGTTGAAATTGCACGCGCACTGGCAACCGAACCTAAATTTATTCTCTTAGATGAGCCTTTCGCTGGCGTAGATCCTATTTCAGTGATTGATATAAAAACTATTATCCAACACCTAAGAAATCGTGGTTTGGGTGTATTAATAACCGATCACAATGTACGAGAAACATTAGATGTCTGCCAGCACTCCTATATCGTTAGTCACGGTGAAATTATTGCAGTCGGTAATCAAGATGAAATATTAGCCAATGCTCAGGTAAAACAGGTCTATCTAGGTGAAGAATTTAAATTATAAAAGGCTTATACCCATGATACTTGAAGATGCAAAGTCAGTAAGGCAGATTAGTACAATTTGGCTTGCCCTTCGGGGCGCGAATTCGAAAACCAGCGCTGCGTTGCACCAATCGGAAAGGGAATAGCCATTACCTTATGTTGCGTCTTGCTCTGGTCTCCGAGCTTGCGCCTGACAAAGCATCTTGAAGTAACATGGGTATATACAAGGCATATAAAAAATTCAAACAAAATGCCGCACTAATAATAGCTCAATAACTTAATTATAACCGGCCAGGTTCAGGGGAATGTTTTGATAAAACAAGGTTTGCATTTAAAGATGGGGCAGCAGCTTGCAATGACCCCACAATTGCAGCACGCAATCAAATTGCTACAACTATCTACACTGGATTTACAACAGGAAATTCAGAATATTCTCGACTCAAACCCTTTATTAGAGCAAGAAGATAACAACGGTACGCAGGAAGTCATCGCCAAGCTGGATAGCAGTCAGATTGACACTTCTGAAGCAATAACCCAGCAGGAGCTTTCTAATGATTTACCCGCTGAAAATAATTGGGAAGAATCTTACTCTGAATATTCAAACAGTTCCACAACCTCTCCTTCATCCTCTTCGAGTTATGAAGGCGAGGACAATATTTACCAGGGAGAATCTTCAACCTCTTTACAGGATCATTTGATTTGGCAAATGCAACTGACTCCGTTTTCTGACACTGATCTGCTGATAGCCGAAGCCCTCATTGACTCGATAGATGAATCAGGTTATTTAACCGTGAGTTGTGAATCAATTTTAGAAAGCTTAACAACTGAAGCTGAGGAGCTTGAATTAGATGAAGTACTGGTTGTCCTTAAGCGCATTCAACATTTTGATCCAATAGGTATTGCTGCTCGTTCAACGCAGGAGTGCTTGCAAATCCAGCTGCGACATCTGCCTGTGCAAACACAGTGGCGCAGTGAAGCGTTAAGCATACTTGCTAATCACATAAATTTACTGGGTAACCGCGATTACCGTACTCTGGCAAGAAAAAGTAAATTAAAAGAATCTGAATTAGCTGAAGTATTGCATTTAATTCAAACGCTCGAACCTCGGCCAGGAAACCAAATAGAGAATAGCCAACCCCAATATATCGTACCTGATGTTTACGTCAAAAAAATTGCCGGTCAATGGCGCGTATCGCTCCACCCGGATTCCGATGCTAAGCTTTCCATAAACCAAACATATGCAGATTTATGTAAAGGTAATATTAGTAAATCTGATTCTCAGTTTATTAAAGGTCATTTACAGGAAGCAAGATGGTTTATTAAAAGTCTGGAAAGCCGTAACGAAACCTTATTAAAAGTATCTCATTGTATTGTGCGCCAGCAACAAGCATTCTTCGAATACGGGGAAGAAGGAATGGAACCAATGGTGCTTAATGATGTGGCGTTAGAAGTAGATATGCATGAATCGACAATTTCGCGGGTCACAACACAAAAATTTATGCATACCTCAAGAGGTATTTTTGAGTTAAAGTTTTTCTTTTCTAGCCATGTCGCGACAGAAAGTGGAGGAGAACGCTCCTCAACGGCGATTAAGGCATTAATCAAAAAATTAATCTCTGCCGAGGTTAGCAGCAAGCCTTTAAGTGATAATAAAATAGCACTGTTACTTGAACAGCAAGGGATTAAAGTGGCGCGCCGTACGATCACAAAATATCGGGAATTATTGGGAATTTCATCATCAAGTCAACGAAAAATGCTACTCTAATTTTATAAAGCTTAAGAAATACATATTTGTTGATGATCATTCATAGCGCAAGTGCTAACATCGCGAAAATTTTTGTAATAGCCAAATTAAATATGAACATTTCAAGCTTATTAAATAAAGAATCAGTTTTTGCCCAAACTGCCTGCACCAGCAAAAAATGCGCATTAGAAAAAATTAGCCATATTGCAGGTGAAAAATTAAATATAGATCCACAAATATTATTTAATCGTTTAATTGCGCGTGAAAAAATTGGTTCTACGGGTGTTGGTACGGGGATTGCGATTCCACACGTAAAAATAGATAGCACTTTACCCGCTACTGCTGTTTTTATGCAATGTGAATCAGCAATCGATTATGATTCATATGATGGTAATAAAGTTGATATACTCTTCGCCATTTTTGTACCGGAAGATCGTTGTAAACAGTATTTGTCTGCTCTTTCTGAAATCAGTCAAAAACTATTGGATAAACGATTTTTACGTCAACTAAGAAATGCGAAAAACAACGAAATGTTATGTCTGTTGCTAGAAATCAAATAATTGCAGGGGGTACAATGAAATTAATTGTCATTAGCGGCCGCTCGGGCTCAGGAAAGACCATTGCACTTCATGTGCTGGAAGATTTAGGCTATAACTGCATTGATGGTGTGCCATTCCAACTGCTTGAGCAATTAATCGATACCGTAGACCCTAAAAATAATAAAGTTGCGATTAGTTTAGATATTCGGAATTTACCTACCGATGCCAGCCAAATCCAAACGCTGCTGTCGTCGTTACAACGAAAAGTTGAAGTAGAGATTGTCTACCTTGATGCTATTAGCTCTGAATTAATTCGCCGCTACAGTGAAACAAGACGTTTACACCCTTTGTCTAAAAACAAACTATCCTTATCTCAAGCACTCGAATTAGAAAATGAACTGTTGGAGCCTATTCACAAAAGGGCTGCACTGTCGATCGACACAACCACCCTTTCTATCCATAATTTAAATGAACGTCTTAAAATTCATTTACAGGGGTCGACTAAAAGTAACTTATTAATCATCTTCCAATCCTTTGGTTTTAAAAATATCCACCCCGATGATGCCGATTATATTTTTGATGTGCGTTTTTTACCCAACCCCCATTGGGAGCCAGCTTTACAAAAATACACGGGTAAAGATCAACCTGTAAAAGCGTTTCTCAATGATCACCTTGTGGTAAAGCAAACGATTAACCAAATTGAAAACCTTTTCCATTCATGGTTGCCGTACCTTGAAGAAAACAACCGTAATTATGTGACCATAGCCATTGGCTGTACGGGTGGAAAACACCGCTCTGTCTATGTAGCAGAGCAGCTTGCAGCTCAGTTTAAACAAAAATATCAGGTTCAAATTGAGCATAAGGGATTAAAGGATCACCTATAATGAGCACCATCACACAAACTATTACCATCCAAAAAAATTAGGTTTGTATACATTAGCTACAAACAAAAGTATCAGGTTCAAATTGAGCAGAAGAGATTAAAAGATCACCTGTAATCGCACAAGCTATTACTAGCCAATATAAATTAGGCTTGTATACATTAGCTACAAACAAAAATATCAGGTTCAAATTAAGCCAAAGTGATTAAAAGATCACCTGTAATCGCACAAGTTATTACTAGCCAATATAAATTAGGCTTGTATACACAAGCTACAAACAAAAATATCAGGTTCAAATTGAGCCAAAGTGATTAAAGGATCAGCTGTAATCGCACAAGTTATTACTAGCCAATATAAATTAGGCTTGTATACATTAGCTACAAACAAAAATATCAGGTTCAAATTAAGCCAAAGTGATTAAAAGATCAGCTGTAATCGCACAAGCTATTACTAGCCAATATAAATTAGGCTTGTATACATTAGCTACAAACAAAAATATCAGGTTCAAATTGAGCCAAAGTGATTAAAAGATCAGCTGTAATCGCACAAGCTATTACTATCCAACATAAATTAGGCTTGTATACACAAGCGACAAACAAAAATATCAGGTTCAAATTGAGCCAAAGTGATTAAAAGATCAGCTGTAATCGCACAAGCTATTACTATCCAACATAAATTAGGCTTGTATACACTAGGTTCTGTTGACCTTTCGTGTGCATTTTTAAGCCATTTATGGGTATTTTATACAAGGCAGAGCCTGCGCCGTGCGGTTATTCTACATAAGCAGGCTATAACGCAGTCGAAAATGCGCACAAATGGACCCGCGTTATGCGTTGTTTACATAGAATAACTATGTGAACGAGACATGCCTTGCCTAGAACACTTTTAGATTGAACGAAATTTGTACTCCAAAGGTCAACAGACCCTAGCTACAATTAAAAATATCAGGTTCAAATTGAGCATAAGGGATTAAAGGAGCACCTATAATGGGCACTATCACACAAACTATTACCATCCAAAACAAATTAGGATTGCATACACGAGCCACGATCAAACTTGTTGAGTTAGTCCAGTCTTTTGATGCTACTATCATAATCAAACATCAAGGCAGACAAGCCGATGCCAGTAGTGTTCTTGGGTTATTAGTATTAGAAACTTGTTATGGTCAAGAAATTGAAATACTAGCAGAAGGCAGTGAAGCCCAGCAGGCGATGCTTGCTGTTACCAGACTGATAGAAAATAAATTTCTAGAAGAAGATGAATAATATAAGGTCATGTCATGCCGGAAAATACCGATGCTCAAAATGCCCAAGAAAGATTGCAGGAAATAGATAAAGCCCTCGAAAGCGGTATGTTCGTATTAGCTCGTAGTATTCTTGACAAAATGCACGCCTGTGATGTCGCTTTACTGCTTGAGTCATTTCCCCCTACCAAGCGTAAAATATTATGGAGTTTGACGAATCATGATGAGCAGGGTGACATACTCGACGAATTAAATGAGGATGCACAGGACAGCATAATAGCATTAATGGATGCAACCAATATAGTATCTGCCACAGAAGGCATGGAAATTGATGATCTCGCGTCTATTTTACGTGGTATACCGGATAGTCTATACCAAGAGGTATTGGATACTATGGATGCACAGGATAGACACCGTGTAGAGCAAGCGCTTTCCTATCCGGAAGATACCGCAGGCTCTATGATGAATACCGATACTATTACATTGCGCGCCGATGTCTCGGTTGATGTGGTGTTACGCTATTTACGTATGAAAGGTGAATTGCCGGACGCAACGGACACGCTCTATGTGGTTAATAAAGAAGACCAATTGATTGGCGACGTTCCCCTATCGACCTTATTAACCGTTGATCCTTCTCTTTCTATAGAGCAGGTCATGAACAGCAAAACAGAAATGCTGGAAGTGGAAATGGATGATGGTGAAATTGCCAAGTTATTTGAACGCCATGATTTGATTTCGGCTCCCGTTGTGGATGCAAATAGACATCTTTTAGGGCGTATTACCATTGATGATGTGGTTGATATTATCCGCGAAGAAGCTGAGCACACCATGATGGGCATGGCAGGTATGGATGATGATGAAGATACCTATGCCCCCGTTCTCTCAAGCGCTAAACGACGCACGGTTTGGCTGGCGCTGAACCTTGTTGCAGCTTTTATTGCTGCCTCAGTATCAAATATGTTTGAAGCCACCTTAGAGCAGATGGCAACCCTTGCTGTTTTAATGACAATAGTCCCCAGTATGGGTGGGATTGCAGGGAATCAAACTCTCGCCTTGGTTATTCGAGGCCTGGCAGTGGGCCATATCGGCAGTACAAATGCCCGTTGGTTAATTGGTAAAGAAGCCGCAATCGGTTTGATTAATGGCATGATTTGGGCGACCTTAGTTGCGACGGCGGTAACGCTGTGGAAAGGAGATATCACCGTGGGTTACATTATTGCAGGGGCGATGTTTATAAACTTATCCGTAGCAGGCATTGCCGGAGTGACCATCCCACTAATTATGCATAAATATAAAATTGATCCCGCTCTCGCTGGTGGAATGGCCCTAACAACCCTGACCGATGTAATTGGCCTGTTTTCGTTCTTAGGTATGGCAACTTTAGTCTTAAAAGTATAACTTTGCAGGATGTGTAGAAATACTGACGATGATTTGATTTAAGACTTCATAAAATCAAATCATCGAAATCATCGTCATCTTAAAAGCCTATATTTATTGGCTGTGTAAAAATACTGACGATGATTTGATTTAGGACTTCATCAAATCAAATCATCAAAATCATCGTCATCTTAAAAACCTATATTTATTGGCTGTGTAGAAATACTGACGATGATTTGATTTAAGACTTCATAGAATCAAATCGTCAAAATTACAGTCACCTTAAAAGACTATATTTATTGGCTGTGTAAAAATTCTGACCATGATTCAATGAAGTTTATAAAATCATCGAATCCACAGGATGCTTCAATCTCCAGATCATAAAATGATAAGTCCCCTTCTAAATCAACCTCATCAAAATCATTTAACAAACTGTGATTGATAACCTGAGCTTCATCATCATTGACTAATAACGAAAACTCACTGCCGACTAATTTAAAATCAGTCAGCACACGCTTTTGCACAGCTGAAATATTAACTAACAGCCCATCTACCCAAGCGATAGACTGTCCTTCCTGCTCTAACCAAGTCGCAAAAGCCTCATGATCCATAGATAACTTTACCGTTGCTTGATCACTAAAATAATCTTTTCTAAATTCAAATTCCATGCTCTATTTCAGACCTATAGGTTATACCAAATCCAGTAATTTTCTGTTTTTTATACAGCTTAAAACATATGCTGGCGAGAAATAAAACAATATTTCAGTCTCTGTTATTCACTTTACTCATAACCTCCTGTTATTCCCACTGCGTGGCTAGCTAAAGCTGCTTCAAAATCGTTCCATAGGATTTTTCATTATTAGAAAAATATCAACCAGTTGGGATATAACAATCTTTAAATCAACCATCGTGTAAACCCAAGCAGTTAAAATGCATTGTTATTGGATGAAAATGACAAAAAAAAAGCTCCAACGTTACCGTGGGAGCTTTAATGCAATCAACTAATATTAATTGTTAACAGCAACTTTAGGTTGAACAAAATCGCTTAATACATCCGTTGGTACAAGCTCATAGGCAGCTTGCGGTTTTAAAATAACATTAGCTTTACTAGCCACCATTAACATCTGCTTTAAACGCTGACTGTCGAATGGTTTAAGCAATAACCCCTGAATATCTAACAAACTGTTTAACCCTAACAATTCGCGTTGGACATCAAAGTGAGAGGTTAAAATACTAATATCAGCAGCAGCAGAGGTTTTTCCTGTACGAACATCTTTAATTAACTTAATGCCCGTATTGTTGATAAGTAATGAATCTACAATAATTAAATCAAAATCCTGCAGCGCAACAGAACGCTCGGCATCGATACTTGTTGCGACACATTCTACATAAGACACTTGCAGACTGTTTAATTGCTCAATTAACAGAGTTCGCTCAGAAGTTTCGGTTTCAACAACCAATACTTTCATATTTTTAACCGAATTAGCATCCCCTTCAGATCTCGCCATAGGAGCAACCTGATTTTCAGAAAGGCCAATGCCATCCATACGGGCAATATAACCACGCTTAGGAATAGTAGAAATATTTAAACCGTGCAGGACTAATGTACCAATACTTTTACGCAACTGAGATATATGCTGGTTAATTGTATGATCAGTGACTAATCTTCCCCATACGTGTTGGGCAAGATCTTCTCGAGTGACCACTTTATTAACATTTTTACATAAAAAATGTAAGAGGGAAGTACGTAACGGACCGAGGTAAACTTTTCGGTTTGTGTGAATTAAACTATTTTGACTTGTGTCGATAAGAAACTCACCAACCACTAAATTTTTTTCTAACATAGGAATACTTATTCTCTTTATTGAATTTGGGTTTCACACCAACCTTTCTTCATCCGATCAGTAAAGCCTATGCGCAACGCTATGAAAGTTTTAACAAGGAAACTGCCAAACTTTGAGCGAACTATTTTAGCAAATTAAAATAAAAAAACAACTCTTATTTGTATTACTAAAGACATTAAAAAATATTCCGGGTATTTATACACATTGTAATTATTTTAAATTAATAAAATAGTTACAGGCATAAAAAAGCCCCTCGACGAATAACCAGAAGAGAGGTTTTAATTTCTTAAGCTATAAAAAAATCATAGTTGTTAGCTGGCGGCTTTCACCGGGATAACGCTATTTGCTTTATCCATATAACTTTTTATTTGATCAAAGTTCAGGTAACGGTAGGTATCTGCGGCGGTCGCATTCAAGGTTTTAGCATACTTCATATATTGCTCAACCGTTGGCAGTTTACCTTCAATAGCGGCAACTGCAGCAAGCTCCGCTGAACTCAGGTAGACATTGGCATTATTGCCTAAACGGTTAGGGAAGTTACGTGTTGAAGTTGAAACCACAGTAGTATTATCACCCACTCGCGCCTGATTGCCCATACAAAGAGAACAACCCGGCATTTCAGTTCGTGCACCCACTTTACCAAAGATACCGTAATAACCCTCATCGGAAAGTTGTGCTGCATCCATTTTTGTTGGTGGAGCAATCCATAACTTAGTCGGTAATTGACCAGGGAATTGTTGGAGCAAATTCCCTGCAGCACGGAAATGACCTATGTTTGTCATACAAGATCCAATAAAGACTTCATCAATTGCTTGTCCAGCAACCTCGGACAGTAATTTCACATCATCGGGATCATTTGGACAGGCTAAAAGAGGTTCTTTAACATCGTTCAGATTAATTTCAATAATAGCAGCATATTCAGCATCAGGATCTGCTTCCATTAATTCAGGCTTTGCAATCCAAGCTTCCATCTCTTCAATACGACGAGAAATAGTACGCACATCACCATAACCTTCCGCTATCATCCACTTAAGCATCACAATGTTAGAGTTTAAGTATTCAATAATAGGTTCTTTATCAAGCTTGATTGAACAACCCGCAGCACTTCGCTCTGCTGAGGCATCTGATAATTCAAATGCTTGCTCAACTTTAAGTTTTGGTAACCCTTCAATTTCTAAAGTACGGCCGGAGAACACATTTACCTTGCCCGCTTTTTCAACGGTTAAGTGACCTTCTTTTAGCGCCTGGTGAGGAATTGCATTCACCAAATCACGCAGGGTAACCCCAGGTTGCATTTCGCCTTTAAAACGCACCAACACAGATTCTGGCATATCCAACGGCATAACACCTGTCGCGGCAGCAAATGCCACTAATCCAGAGCCTGCAGGGAAAGAGATACCGATTGGGAAACGTGTATGAGAATCACCGCCTGTGCCTACCGTATCCGGTAATAACATACGATTTAACCACGAGTGGATAATACCGTCACCAGGGCGCAGGGAGACACCACCACGATTGCGAATGAAATCAGGCAGAGTGTGATGAGTGATAACATCAATGGGTTTAGGATATGCACCGGTATGGCAGAATGATTGCATTACCAAATCAGCCGAGAAACCTAAACAGGCGAGATCTTTAAGTTCATCACGTGTCATTGGTCCGGTTGTATCCTGCGATCCAACACTGGTCATTTTAGGCTCACAGTATTGACCTGCACGTACGCCTTCAGTACCACATGCTTTACCAACCATTTTTTGGGCCAGTGTATAACCTTTTTTGGAAGGTTTAACTTCAACGGGTAATTGGAAGACAGTCGATGTTTCAAGCCCTAACGATTTACGCGCACGGTCCGTTAAACCACGACCAATAATAAGTGGAATTCGTCCACCTGCACGTACTTCATCAACAATAATATTAGTTTTTAATTGAAATTCAGTAATAACTTCACCGGTAGCGTTGTTTTTAACCACTCCTTGATGAGGATAGATGTCAATCACGTCACCAGAATTTAATTTACTGACGTCCATCTCAATAGGTAATGCACCTGAATCTTCCATAGTATTAAAGAAAATCGGTGCTATTTTCCCCCCGATACAGACACCACCTGAACGTTTATTGGGTACAAATGGAACGTCATTGCCCATAAACCATAAAACGGAGTTAGTTGCAGACTTACGCGAAGAGCCGGTACCAACAACATCACCGACATAAACTAACGGGTGACCTTTCTCTTTCAGAGCATTGATCTGTTTAATCGGTCCAACAACACCTTCCTCGTCAGCAACAATGCCTTCTCGTGAGAGTTTAAACATCGCTAAAGCGTGTAATGGGATATCGGGACGAGACCAGGCATCGGGGGCTGGAGACAAATCATCAGTATTTGTTTCACCGGACACTTTAAAGACGCTCATAGTCATTTTTTCTGCAACAGCAGGTTTTTTTAAAAACCATTGTGCATCGGCCCAGGCCTGTATTATTTCCTGTGCAAAAACGTTACCAGCTTTCGCTTTTTCTTCAACGTCATAGAAAGCGTCGAACATCAATAATGTATGAGAAAGAGCAGTGGCGGCAAGTGGCGCAAGCTTTTCATTATCAAGTTGGCTAATCAACGGTTGAATATTGTAACCACCCTGCATGGTACCCAGCAGGGTGACCGCATGCTCACAAGAAATGATTGGAGAAGTGGTTTCAGAAGATGCAATCGCAGATAGAAAGCCAGCTTTAACATAGGCAGCTTCATCAACACCAGGAGGAATACGGTTCTCTAAAAGGTCAACCAGAAAGGCTTCTTCGCCCTGTGGTGGATTTTTTAACAATTCAACTAATGCAGCAGTTTGTTCAGCATTCAAAGGTTGTGGGACAATGCCTTGTTCGGCACGTTCAGCGATATGTTTACGATAAGCTTCTAGCACAATAATAACCTCTTGTTGCAGCGAAATAATTCGCGTTATTGGAATCGTTTGATATAAGTTTGATATAAAAATTTCCCAAAAAGTATACCCCATCAGCGGGAAAAATAATATAAAACCCGTGAGCGAGTATAGAGTAAGTTATAAAAATGTTAACACAACCCTTGATGTGAAAATTTATTTCACACCAAACAGGCTGATACCTGTGCGCAATTCCCAGCACAGGGGAATAAGTACCACTTCGGTCTCAAGTCTTTTCATAAATGCAGATATAATTGATTTTAATCTGCATTTATAACCTGAATTAGGGATAAGAATTAAAATAAATTAAACTTAATGCCTGTTCCAGGCATCTGATCTTTTAACTAAAAAATCAGATATGAGAAGGGACAGGCATGATTAATTTAACGGATACATTAGGCGATATAGATGACTTTTACAATGTTTTATCCCTGAGTGGAAAGCGCGTTTAATAGGCAAATGGTGAGATAAAAAGACGACGAGTCAGCGCATAAGTAATGTAGAAATAATGGCCATTATCGTTAGCTTTCATCAATCTTATTACAGAGATTTTAATAATTGTTACTTAGGATATATAGCAAAATATTTAAAACCGAATTGCCCTTCACTACTAAGCTATTCAAGGTTCATAGAAGTTATTCCATCGATCATCATTCCTTTAAATACCTCTCGAACGACCTTCTTCGGCAAGCCAATGGGGATTGCTTTTATTGACTCTACAAAAATTCCGCTATGCCAAATTATTAGAGTAAATCGCAACAAGGTTTTTAATGGAACGGCTAAGCATGGGAAAGGGAAAATCGGATGGTTCTTTGGCTTCAAACTACACTTTGTAGTGAATCACCTTGGCGATATCTTAAGTGTAAAAATAACAGAAGGTAATGTAGATGATCGTAACCCAGTTCCTGACACGGTTGGCGCTTTATCAGGTAAGTTATAAGGTGATAAAGGTTACTTAGGCAAAGCATTAGCGAGTCAATTACAAGAACAAGGTGTTGAACCGATAACAAATGTTCGAAAAAACATAAAAAAGGTAGCGATAAGCAAGTGGGGTAAAGCAATGCTCAGCAAAGGTTATCTTATCGGAAAAATTAATGATCAAGTGAAAAAAATTCATCTGTCGAGCACACACAACATCCGAGTATTACTGGCTTTGTGGTAAAAAATATGTGGGGCGGTTTAATTGCCTATTGCTTGCAAAAAAACAAGCCTTCAAGCAATTTAACATCCAACAAAAAAAAGATACTAATTGGTTGAAATATCATAATGGCTTAACCCACTTTCAGGTTAAATAAACAAAAAATGAGGGAGTTTGACCTGGGGATTATTTATCTTTTGGCATTTTTTACAGCAATTTGTTGATTTTTTATACAAGGAAAAGCTTATTTCCTGCAGTTAGTAACCCTAAAGTAGTTATTAACCATAAATAAGCAAAAAGACAGTAAAAAATTGTACTATGAGTTTCGGCTACAAAGCTAGGTTAAAAGCGCTTTATTGCGCGGTATTTACTTAGAATGACTAAACGGCACAATTCGTACCGTTTTTATCGCGAACAGAAATTAAGCACGAATGATAAACAGGCCCTGAAGTAAACGCATTA
>JBLHWW010000030.1:0-25469 GCA_047629075.1 Psychromonas sp.
GGTGATAACGTCTACCGATGGACGCTGTGTCGCCAAAATTAAATGAATACCGGCTGCACGTGCTTTTTGTGCAATACGGGTAATTAACTCCTCACATTTTTTGCCAACAATCATCATCATATCGGCGAATTCATCAACAACCACCACAATGCTGGGCAATTTTGTTAATTCTGGGGCAGTCAAATCCATACTATCGCCCTCTTTCCAGAGAGGATCGGTTAATGGCGTCCCTTCATCGGCAGCTTCTTTTACCTTACTGTTAAAACTGGCTAATGTACGGACACCAATTTCAGACAAAAGTTTATAACGGCGTTCCATTTCGCCAACGCACCAGCGTAATGCATTTGCCGCATCCTTCATATCAGTAACCACTTCGGCTAATAAATGCGGGATCCCTTCATAAACACTTAATTCGAGCATTTTAGGGTCAATTAAAATCAAACGTACATCTTCAGGCGTTGACTTATATAATAAGCTGACCAGCATACAGTTGACCCCCACGGATTTACCCGAGCCCGTTGTACCTGCCACTAAAAGATGCGGCATTTTAGCAAGGTCAACCACTACAGGTTGTCCGGAAATATCAGCCCCAAGCACCATACTTAAGGGTGATTTACTTTCCATAAATTTTGCACTGCCCAAGACTTCCGAGGAATAAACAATTTCACGATGTTTATTAGGTAGCTCTAAGGCAATGACCGACTTTCCGGGGATTTGATCAACCACTCGCACACTCATTGCCGACAAAGCACGTGCCAAGTCTTTCTCCAGACCGCTCACGGTGCTCACTTTCATCCCAGGCGCTAAAGAAAGTTCAAAACGTGTAATAACAGGTCCGGGTAAAACATTAACCACTTCAGCTTTAATTTTAAATTCAAGCAATTTAGCTTCAACTAAACGCGCCGCAGTGTCTAGCTCTTCCTGTGAGATAGGATGAATTTTTTTATCGGGCCGATCTAACAGATCAATACTCGGAAAGGCAGCCATGTTTTCCACTTTTTTGCGTTTAACAGCCGGTTTAGCATGTTCAGGGAGATGGTCAAAATTATTTTTAGGTGCTACAGCAGGCTGCGCTTTAACTTCATCAGATTGGTTTTTGGCTACTGCAGGTTTTGGTTTGACTGCTTTTTGTGCGGCGGGTTCAGTGATAAAAGCAGGAATATTTTCTGTTTCCGGCGCTGCAGATGAAAAACTGTGTAAATCTTTTTTGTCATCATCGATAGCATCGAGGTCAATCTTTTGATCATCTTCCACAGCATCTATATCAAAGGGTGCATCAAAATACTGCTCATCAATATCCAAATCATCAATATCTGAATAATTAAAATCTGTGTCATCAGGACCTTCATAAACTTTCTCAGCAGGCATTTTTTTAGCTTCTAAGTCAGAAGAGGCTGGCTGTTCAACCGCCGTTTTCCGCTGGTTTTTTGTAACATCCCAATCCAGCTCTTTTTCATTAAACGCTAAGTTTTTTTCTGCAATGCGCTTTTCTCTCCACAGGGAAAATCGTTCTGGCAATGCCATTAACCAAGTACAAGAAATAATAACAAAAGCGCCCGTACTATCAATTAAACTAAGCCAGGAAAAACCGAGTAAAAAGGTTATGCCTGAAACAAGCAAGGTTAACAGGATAAAATTTATTGCTAACAAACTAAAAAAACCTGACATACTTTGCGCGATAATATCACCCACCAATCCACCGGAAGGATAATAGTGATAATCATCAAAGTTCAGAGAAGCTAATGCCGTAGTACTAAATACAGTAGAAATAAACCCGATAATACGTAATCCCAGGTTTAAAAAATCCATATCAAAACTGAATTTTGGTTTCCATAAAAAAAACCATGCAAAAACAGCGATCAGTACAGGGATAAAATAAGCGAGTAATCCAAAGCCATAAAAGAGAATGTCAGCTATCCAAGAACCCACCATACCACCGGCATTTTGAATTTCTGACACCCACTGTTGCTGTGACCAGCTTGGATCAACGGGTGAAAAGGTAAGCAATGAAATGCTGATAAAAATCGCGGCAAACGCACAGCCAATGATGCCGACTTCTAATAATTTTTGTACACCGGAGAGCCGGTTAAGAAAGTTGTTTTTCGACAAAAGAGTTATCCTGTTATAAAAAAGTAGTGAAACATTAATTTAGTTTATTTCATCCAGAAAGTCATCGGGAAGCTGGTGACGTAAATGCAGCCAAATTTTACCACTGGCGAAAGCCGAATCGCGAACAACCTGCATAATCTGATGTATCTCCCCTTTCTCTAGTACAATTTTAATATCAGAATAAAAAGCCAGAGCGATAGATTTAGCCTCAGTATTTGAAAAATAAAAATAGCCAACCCGACGATATAAATCCTGTAACCCATTGAGAATCAAAACATAAATCATATTATTGGAGGAAACAGCAACATGGTGATAAAAACGGTAATCGAATTCCGTGAACTCCTCACTACTAGCATCAATAGAAGGCACTTTATCTAAAAAAGAAAGCACACTTTTTGCATTATGCTTTGCGGCCATGCGTAAAATAATGGCGCTAACATTAGTACGTACTGACATCAGCTGATCAATATAATCTGCCCGCCTATCAATATCAAGACGGGTAATAGTACTTAAAACATTTAAACTTGAGGTTTCCCAAAAATCATTTACTTTCGTTGACTTACCATGGCAAATTGTAATCCAGCCATCTTTCGACATACGCTGTAAAACCTCACGCAGGGTAGTGCGCGTCACGCCTATTTTATCAGCAAGCACTCGTTCAGCGGGCAATGCTGAGTGTATCGCAATAGTGCCATTCCAAATAGACTCTATCAAATACTGCTCAGCTATGTCTGCAGGCCCTTTTACGTTTCTTACCATTTAAAATCCCCCTTGCTTTTATCTTTCTATAGTAACACAGAGATTAATAGACAAAACAGGTCGTTTATCTTTGTAAATCAAGCATCAACAGTCAAATGTGATGCTCGAACTAAAAATAAGGCTCTGTTAGCCCCCCCTAGTCGCTTTATTGTAGTTGCTTAACCATTTAACAATATGAAGGTGACAGTGTATTTTATGTTTTTAATCACACGTTATAATTTAAAAGAGACGGATGACCACCACAGCCCAATGATACAGCCCCAAAAATATGCCATTACACAACTAAATTTATTATCATTTATCCCTTCTAAATGATAAAGTTATATTACTCTTTTTTGTTGTATTAGGAATCTTTGTGTTAGCCATTTTAAAAGCAGCCCCCAAACAGCGTTGGTCCTGGTTATTGTTGGCAGCAAGCGCGCTATTCCTTGAATTATCTGCTTTATATTTTCAGCACGTTATGCATCTTGAGCCCTGTGTCATGTGCGTTTACGAACGTCTTGCAATGCTTGGGATTTTATCAGCAGGTTTACTAGGCGCCAGTGCGCCAAATAATGTTTTTATCCGTTTGTGCGCTTTTTTATTATGGGGGATAAGTGCCGTTTGGGGAACCTTATTAGCAATAAAGCATACGGATTATCAACTGCATCCTTCGCCCTTTTTTACCTGTGATTTTTTTCCTAATTTCCCTGCATGGGCACCTTTACATGAATGGCTGCCATGGTTATTTAATCCAACGGGTGACTGCTCCGATATCGTTTGGCAATTTTTAGATTATTCTATGCCGCAATGGTTAATTGTTAGCTTTTCAATCTATACCTTATTATTTGTGATTGTTGCCATTGGCACCGTGCTAAAAACTAAAAAATAGTTTTGCGATTTGCTTATCAAAGCATTTTTATTGTCAGTGTTTACCCTGCTGAAGTGCTTTGAACATCTACCTTGTACACTCATTATTCAGTAACTCTCAAGGCCAATAACGTGACCAAGATTAAATTTTCGCAGGCAGCAACAGAGCTATTAAAAAGACGCACAGCAAGCACAAAAATGCCCAGACTTGCTCTGCAGATACGTCCAAATTCAAGTGATGATGCATTACAAATACAGCAACAAATGATTGCTCAACGTGCAGCTAAAGTCGGTGGATGGAAATGTCTGCAACCTCAAGGGAAAGATCAATTTATTGTCGCTCCTATTTTTGCCGATACTATCCAACGGGGCACACCATGTTGCCTATTTTCCGATAATGCACAGGCCTCGGTTGAACCGGAAATCGCCTTTATATTAGGCAAAGATCTACCCGCACAGCAACAAGATCACAGCGAAGCTCAAATAGATGCAGCCATAACCCGTTGCCATATGGCATTGGAATTAATACAGCACCGTTTTGCGAATGATTGTGAGCCCTCATTTTATGAAAAATTAGCCGATGGTTTAGCAAATCAAGGTTTATTTATTGGTCCTGAAATTCACAAATCACAGGCTTATAGTGCAAGCCAAATCGAGATTAGCTTTAAACAGGAAGAGCAGCGTCAGCAATTTAGCGGTCAACACCCCAACAAATTGCCGCAAAACCCACTCTATTGGTTAATTAATTTCATGAGTAAGCGCGGTACGGACTTTAAAGCCGGACAGGCGATCATCACAGGTTCCTACGCAGGTGTTATAAAACTAGGATTTGATCAACTAACAGAGATTGAATATAAGCATTTGGGTAAATATTCGCTTGAATTTAAAGCAACAAAATAGTTTTTTCTTAAATCACGCCCAATAACTAATTTTTTGAAGGTGCTCTTAGGACGCTCTTACTAGGACAAGCATGAAGTTATAGCAAACGCATTAATCAAATAATTATATTTATTGTTTAAAAGAATTCCGACTGCTTTGTGATCGTCCATTTTGCCTTTGAAAAAATAATCATAAATTTAATGGCGGTCTTATTTGAACACCAACTAACACCAACCATGACAACAATCGCATCGCTCGTAGTGTGCATTGTATGCTCCGATTGTCGCTGTCTGCGCTGCATACAATGCACCCTACCGATAACATAATAGCAAACGCATTAATAAAGTAATCAGATTAACTATTCAAAATCCCAGTCGCTTGGTGAGCGTAAATTTTTCCTTTGAAGCAACTGATCATAAATTTAATGCTTTTGGGATAAGGTTTCGTTTTAAGCTCTTTTTAGGCCCATACTTTCCTTAAATAAAAGTTCATTTTCTTTAAAAGCATTAATACAGGCTTGGCAGACACATGATTTATTAGTAAACCCTGCTGGCATTAAAGCCATCAATGACTTGGGTATCTGCACCTCAAAACACCAGCAAGGAGATTCACTTTCAGCCATACATTTATTAACCCCATTGCAAAATGGGCATGAAGTTTTACTGTTATTAACAGCCATAGTCAGTTCCTGTGGTTTGCTGTAGGGCAAAAATATGCCGCGACAACAGATTCCTGCGCTGTCTTTCCGGTATTGTATTGGGAAAGATCAACCCTATATATGCTTAAATGCGATTCGACTTATTGTTGCAACAGATCCCCCTCTCAGCCTTTATTTAACCGCCGTCTAGAATGCCTGTTGAGCAGCAGGTGTATTTAATATCCACAATATTTTGCTTTAACTTGTGTTTATTTAGGCAGATCTTTACAATACATATATTACAGATAAGCACGGAAAAAGAGATGAACAGAAAGAAAAAATTAAACAGTATTTTTGATAAACGCATCAAACGAATGAATGCTAAAAAAAATACGGCTTCAAAACCTAAATATATTTCTAAAGCTGAGCGTGCAAAAATAGAAGCATCAGAGCAGAACAACGAATCACAGAATACAGTAAGTAATGACTGAACTTATCCATTTATAGTGAATATAGGGAAAAAACAGTTCACTTTTAATAACGAGATTGTTAGTCTATAGACACTTAATAAATAGAGAATTATGTAACCATGAAAAAAATCATCCTGAAATCACATCACCATCATATTATCTAATCTTTCAGGATCTTATTCTTGGGAGAATTTTTACGTTCTTCCAAAGGTTACCAATAAAATAAACCCCCGGAAGTCATACCTCCCGAGGGTTTTTTAGTTTTTAGGACAAGGGAAATAATAATGCCAGAACAGCGTTTAAGAATTGCAATACAGAAAAAAGGTCGTTTAAGTGATGATACCGTTAAGTTATTAAAAGCTTGTGGTGTAAAAGTTAACCTCAATACCCAACGCTTGATTGCACACAGTGACAATATGGCCATTGATATTCTGCGCGTGCGCGATGACGATATTCCAGGCTTAATAATGGATGGCGTGGTTGACCTTGGTTTTATCGGTCAAAATGTACTTGAAGAAGAAAACATGATGCGTACGGTGGCAAAAGAGCCAACCGCACATAAAGTAGTTAAAGAACTCGCTTTTGGTGCCTGTCGTTTCTCACTTGCGGTTGATAATGATTTTGACTATCAAGGTGTTCAATCACTGGCGAATTTACGTATCGCAACGACTTATGTTCATATCCTTAAGCGTTTTATGGAAGAACAAAAGATTCCTTATACATCTTGTATGTTAACTGGCTCTGTTGAAGTGGCTCCTCGCGCAGGCCTTGCCGATGCAATTTGTGATCTGGTCTCAACCGGTGCAACACTGGAAGCAAATGGCCTTAAAGAAGTTGAAGTTATCTATCGTTCAACGGCTGTTTTAATACAGCGGGCTGAACCATTAAATCAACAAAAACAAAATTTAGTCAATCGTATTTTAACCCGTATTGATGGGGTACAATCTGCTAAAGAATGTAAATACATTATGCTGCATGCACCAACGGCTAATTTAGAAGCAATCAAGTCACTATTACCGGGTTCAGAGCAACCAACAGTAATGCAACTTTCAGGCAGCAGTGACCATGTAGCGCTGCACGTGGTAAGCAAAGAAAACTTATTCTGGGAAACAATGGAGCAGCTTAAAACCTTAGGCGCGAGCTCTATTCTAGTGTTACCCATTGAAAAAATGATGGAGTAGGCATGCAAACTAAAATGCGGACTATTAACTGGTTAGATTTATCCGATGAGCAACAAGCGTTGCTGCTTGCTCGTCCTGCAATGGCGGATTCTGCCGGACTAAAAACAACCGTCTCTGACATTATTTCTGATGTTCGTATTAAAGGTGATCACGCCCTATTAGAGTACACTAAACGTTTTGATAAATTAGATGGCGAAAATTTCACCATCTCGGAAGCGCAAATTGAGCAGGCGAGCGCACGTTTAGGCGATGATATTAAAACCGCTATCCGCACCGCCTATAACCAAGTGGTTAAATTTCATCAAGCACAAGTGCAGGATGTGATCCGCGTTGAAACCATGCCGGGTGTAGTCTGCGAAATGCATACTCAAGCCATTGAGTCAGTCGGGCTCTATATCCCAGGTGGCAGTGCCCCGCTACCCTCAACAGTCATCATGACGGCAGCACCTGCACAAATTGCAGGTTGTAGCCGCTTAGTACTCTGTACCCCGCCCCCCGTGGCTGATGAGATTTTATTTGCCGCCTCACTGTGCGGTGTAGATGAAATTTACACTGTGGGGGGTGCGCAGGCAATTGCCGCTTTAGCTTATGGCACAGACACCATTGCCTCCGTTGATAAAATTTTTGGCCCCGGCAATGCCTATGTTACCGAAGCAAAACGTCAGGTCAGTAATGATTTTGCCGGTGCTGCCATTGATATGCCGGCAGGTCCTTCAGAAGTACTAGTCATTGCAGATGAGAATGCCGATCCCGCTTTTATCGCGGCAGATTTACTCTCTCAAGCTGAACATGGCCATGACTCACAATCTATATTAGTGACCCCAAGCCTTGCTGTTGCGCAGCAAACTGCCATTGAAATCAATCAGCAGTTAGCTGTTTTAGAACGCCGAGACATCGCAGCAAAAGCATTAGCACACAGTGTCAGTATTATTTGTGAGAATATCCAACAGGCCTGTGAGATTTCCAATCGTTATGCACCGGAGCACTTGATTGTTCAAACAAACAATCCAAGAACTTTACAGCCAAAACTTAAAAATGCCGGTTCCATATTTTTAGGCGCCTGGACACCTGAGTCAGTGGGTGATTACGCCAGTGGGACAAACCATGTTTTACCCACTTATGGTTATACCCGTACCTATTCCAGTTTAGGCTTAGCAGACTTTGTTAAACGTTATACTGTGCAGGAATTGAGCAAAGAGGGCTTGCTTAATTTAGCGCCTACTGTGACTTGCCTTGCAGACGCAGAAGGCTTAACAGCGCATAAACGTGCGGTCACTATCCGTGTAGATAAATTAAACAGTACAAAATAATCGCCTGTAAATATACCTAAATAAATTGAAGATGCAGGAATCAGCAAAACGATAAATGATAATATTCTAGGCCGAAGGCTAATGATCTAGTTATTCTAAATCAACGCCTTCAACAACATCGTTGATCGTTTTGCCCTTTGGGAGATTCGCCCGAAGGCTAGCACTGTGTTGTAACACTTGAGAAGGGAGTAACCATGCTCAGTATTACACCTTATCCGGGCGAAACTCTGCATCTTCAAGTAGTTTGGGTATAATAAAGTTAACTTTTAATAATTTTGGGCAAATATTGCGTGTTGCAAAATAAGCACGCTAATTTTTGCCCGCGGACATCAGAAATTATTTGCTAGGGAATAAAATACATGAGCAGCATTAAACACCTTGCCCGTGAAACGGTGCAAGCGTTAACACCTTACCTTTCTGCACGTCGTATTGGAGGTACGGGAGACGTTTGGTTAAACGCGAATGAATCTCCAGACTGTAATGAATATCAACTGGATTCCAGCAAACTCAATCGCTACCCTGAATTTCAACCTCATTCATTAATCACTGCCTATGCCGATTATGCCGGTGTTAACCACAGCCAGGTTTTGAGCACCCGCGGCGCCGATGAAAGTATTGAAATACTGATCCGCACCTTTTGTGAGCCCGGAGCAGACAGTATTTTAATCTGCCCACCAACCTACGGCATGTATGCAATCAGTGCTGAAACCTGCGGTGTTGCAATTGAACAGGTAGCCTTAGCAGAAAACTTTGATGTTGATTATCAAGCAGTTGAAAACGCGGTAACAAAAGTCAACAGCCAAGTTAAAATAGTATTTCTATGTGCGCCTAACAACCCTACCGGTAATATGCTCGACCGGCAGAAACTGATCACATTGCTTCAGGCAACACAAGGCAAAGCGTTAATTGTTGCAGATGAAGCCTATATAGAATTTTGTCCCGAATTAAGCCACGCAGATTTGATTGCACAATATGATAATATGGTTATCACTCGCACCTTGTCAAAGGCTTTTGCCCTGGCCGCTATTCGCTGTGGTTTTACTCTGGCACAGGAAGCAGTTATTGAAATGTTGTCAAAAGTAATTGCGCCTTATCCAATGCCGGCTCCAGTTTCTCAGATAGCAACACAAGCCCTTTCAAACGGCGGCTTAACGGTTATGTTTGAACGCGTTAAAATACTTAATAACAACCGCCAACTGTTACAGAATGCACTGCAGGACATTGATTGTGTCACAGAGATTTTTCAGGCAACCGGTAACTTTTTACTGGTGCGCTTTAAAGACTCAGCAAAAGTATTCGCAGCCTTTGCCAAAGATGGCATCATTATGCGTGACTTTGCTAACAAGCCACGTTTAGAAAACTGTATTCGCATTACTATCGGCACCGAAGCTGAAATGCAGGCAACATTAACCACCTTAAACTCGCTATAGGAAATAAATAATGAGCAAACAAAAATTTCTATTCATCGATCGTGATGGTACTTTGATTGATGAGCCCATCAGCGACAAACAGGTTGATAGTTTAGAAAAATTAATCTTTGAACCCTATGTGATCCCAAGCTTACTGACATTACAAGATGCGGGTTATATTTTGGTGATTGTATCAAATCAGGATGGTCTGGGAACCGACAGTTATCCGCAGTCTGATTTTGATATTCCGCAGAATAAAATGATCGAAATTTTTGCATCTCAAGGCGTAAAATTCGAAGCCACTCTGCTTTGTCCACACTTCACCACGGATAACTGTAGCTGCCGTAAACCCCATTTAGGGATGGTCAGCGAATACCTGAAATCAGGGCGCATCGATTTTGCAAATTCCTATGTTATTGGCGATCGTATTACTGATATCCAGCTTGCTGAAAATATGGGCATCACTGGCATTATGTACAACATAAAAACCTGTGGCTGGAATACGATTGTGAAACAGTTAACCAGTCAAGGTCGTACTGCATCCGTTACCCGTACAACCAAAGAAACCGATATTAATGTCAGCTTAGATTTAGACAATAGCGGTGAAAACCATATTGATACCGGCATGGGCTTCTTTGACCACATGTTAGATCAAATCGCCACCCACGGTGGTTTTCAAATGGATGTAAAGGTTAAAGGTGACTTGCACATAGACGATCATCATACGGTTGAAGATACGGCGCTTGCACTTGGCGAAGCATTTAAAAAAGCCCTGGGAGACAAACGCGGTATTGGCCGTTTTGGATTTGTCTTGCCCATGGATGAAGCAAAAGCTAGTTGTACATTAGATTTGTCTGGCCGTCCGTACCTTAAATTTCAAGCGGATTTTTCGCGTGAATTAGTCGGCACTATGTCAACGGAAATGGTTCAACATTTTTTCCATTCCCTAACACAAGCGATGGGTGCAACCTTACACCTTGAAGTTGAAAAGGGTAATGCGCATCATATGGTGGAAGGTTTATTCAAAACATTTGGCCGTACCCTGCGCCAATGTATAAAAGTGGTAGGAACTGACTTACCTTCAAGCAAAGGTGTTTTATGAACATAGTCATTATTGATACGGGTTGCGCTAACCTTTCTTCGGTCAGGTTTGCCATCGAACGTTTAGGCTATAGTGTCACCGTCAGTAAAGATCCGGCCATTTTACAGCAGGCAGATAAGCTCTTTTTACCCGGTGTCGGCACCGCTAAAGAAGCAATGGCTAATTTAATTGAGCGTAATTTAGTTGAACCAATTAAAAGCCTAACCCAACCTGTTTTAGGGATCTGTTTAGGCATGCAGATGTTAGCGACCGCTTCTGAAGAAGGTTTTGGTGATCAACCTATTATTGAAACACTGGGAATAGTTGAAGGCCATATCGAAAAGATGGATGTTGTGCCGCTACGCTCTCCCCATATGGGCTGGAATC
Organism: Psychromonas sp.; assembly: GCA_047629075.1. Lineage (GTDB taxonomy): Bacteria > Pseudomonadota > Gammaproteobacteria > Enterobacterales > Psychromonadaceae > Psychromonas. The sequence goes on from JBLHWW010000030.1 coordinate 11,072, forward strand.
AAATCACCCCTAAACTTGATGAACCTTTATTTAAAGATATTCCTGCTGGCAGTTACTTCTACTTTGTGCACAGTTATGCCCTACAGGTCAATGAAAATACCATCGCCAGTTGCGAGTATGGTACGCCGTTTACTGCGGCCGTTAATAAAAATAATTTTTACGGGGTACAGTTTCACCCTGAACGCTCGGGTAAAGCCGGCGCACAACTCATTAAAAACTTCCTGGAGCTTTAAAATGATTATTCCAGCACTCGATCTTATTGATGGCAAAGTCGTGCGTTTATATCAAGGTGATTACGCACAAAAAACAGTTTACGGTGATGATCCGCAAAGCCAGTTTACTATTTATAACCAGCAGGGAGCCGATTGGTTACATCTGGTTGATTTAGACGGCGCGAAAGATGTAACTAAACGCCAGCTAAAAGTGATCGCCAGCCTGATTGCGAATACCCCCGCTAAAATTCAGATTGGCGGCGGAGTACGCACTGAACAAGATGTAAAAGATCTGTTAGATGCCGGCGCACAGCGGGTGGTTATCGGTTCAACGGCTGTTAAAGAACCAGCAATGGTAGCTGGTTGGATGAAAAAATACGGTGCGGAACATATTGTACTCGCACTGGATATCAACATAGACGCACAAGGTAATAAAATTGTGGCCGTTTCCGGATGGCAGGAAGCAAGTGGTCAAACAATTGAATCTCTACTGGAGACTTACTTAGCCGTTGGCTTAAAACATGTGCTTTGTACTGACATTTCCAAAGACGGTACCTTAAGCGGCTCAAATGTGTCTCTTTATAAAGAGATGGCCGCAGCCTACCCGCAAGTAGCTTGGCAGGCATCGGGCGGTATCGGCTCATTGAATGATATCGCAGCGGTTGCCCGCTCCGGCGCATCGGGCATGATTGTCGGTCGCGCGCTGCTCGAAGGTAAATTTAACGTTAAAGAAGCAATCGCCTGTTGGCAAAACGCATAATTTTTTGCCTTTTACGTAAATAACTATCAGAACAGCTGTAATCCCTTTAAAATAAAGGGATTACAGCTTTATTACAGGATGGTTGCTCCGGCAGACTAAAACACAAACCACCTCGAATGAACGAACAACACAAAAAATAACCAAGCCATATTTAAATTAAAAACCAACAACCATCGGCATTTTAATCCCCCTCTCATTAGGGTCTGTTGGCCTTTGGAGTACAAAATTTGTTCAATTGGGAAAGTGTTCTGAGCAAGGCATGCGTAGTTTATACATAACGATTCTATATAAACGACGCATAACGCAGCGCAGGACGCTTGTAGATGAACCCCAAGGGCAGCATTTGTGGATACGATCGACTACGTTATCGTCTACTTATGTAGAATAACGACAGGTTGTAGGCTCTGCCTTGTGTAAAGCACGCGCAAATTGCAGCAAAAACGTACACAAAAGGTCAACAGACCCTAGTATATAACTCAACAAAGGCAGAAACTGTGGACGCTTTTATTTCCAAAAAGATTGATAATTCAACATTAAGATCACACCCATGGACGAGTATGGTATCCGATGATAGCAGTGTATATATCGACTTTAAGCAACAACCTAAGCTTATCCGCAGCGCCATCGAAGATCTTATCCCCTTTAAAAAATGGAAATTTGTCGAACAGTTTTATGCTCTGCTAGAATGGGTAAACGGTCGTCGTTCATTATTGGAAAGTAACGATTGCGTGTTTAATCCGCCGCAAGACAATACTGATCGACAATATCCTTACGCGAAAAAGTGCAGTGCACGGTTAATGATCTTGTTTCGCGATATTCCGGAGAACTGTCAAGCGAAAAGTATTGATTGGTTGATCCACAATATACTGCAGCATGTAACTAAAACTAAACCCGGATTTAAAGCTGGCGCTATTTGTCTATCACAATCACCGACCTGTTATTTAGTATTGGGTGATAAACCTGATACTGGCGGTATAGGCCATCAAGTGACCTTGACTTTTTTTGCTTACGGTAAAAATGATCGACGCTGTTATGAGAATATGCAGGAAGTATTATTGATTGCACAAAGTAGTTTGTTGCGAGTCAATAAAGGCATTAAAAATGGAGAAGTTGATGCACTGTATAGTGCATCATAATACTGAGTTTGTTGACCTTTCGAGTACAAATTTCGTTCTATTTAAAAGTGTTCTGAGTAAGACTGGAGAAGTGAGGCATAGTTATTCTATGTAAACGTAGCACAGGACACTTTTATATGAAGCCGAAGGGCTGAATTTGTGCACGCGATACTAGGCGTTATTGCCAGCTGATACAGAATAATACCAAACGCATTAAGTGATTAGATTTTCCCACCTCTTGGCTAAGTAATTTTACCTCTTCTATCTGCAGCCTGACTTGTGCAATACATTAGCAATGGAGCGCACCCTACCGATAACATAATAACAATTCCATTAATTAACTTATTATGTCGACTCAATCTCTTAAACAGAGTATTTACATTCTCTCTACATCATGGATAAAAATATTTGATAGATCATATCAACAGTGAGTGGCCAAAGTGAACGACACATTGAAAAACAAGCCAAACAACGTAATTCTACAGGACTATTATTTATTGTAACCTAGACACAAATATTAAGTGATCAGGGTTTTCTCGCTTAATTTCAAGCAGCTATAACCTGATAGTGCTTTTGCTGCTGATGCCTTAACATGACGCTGAAGAGCTCTCCAAGCTCAAAAATTAACTACGGCATTTTTACCTGATTTACATTAGGTTCAGCATTGATTGAACTTAATAATGGTTAAGTTGATACTTTAAAGAATCCTGATTTGATCCTCTGCTCAAATGATAATATAAGCGTCTCTGTGAATTGATTTTTATAAAAAATTTTCCCTTTAGGTTAGTTGAAAAATATTTCTAAATAATTTCAACTAACCTGCCAACTTGACCTTCTCCCAAGGGTAATGGTTATACCAAAAGAATTAATTAAGTGATCAATGATTGCGAAGGAAAAATCAGCCCTAATAAGGCGTGAGTTGCAGAAGATAGTTGTTCTCACTTGAAAACTCACAACGCAGATAGGGATGGTTTTAACCAGCAAGGATGATCTCCTTTTTAGTTCTTTTGGTATTAAACTTGTTCTTAAGGTGATCCGATGATGGAGTCCGCAAGTTTAAAATGATCGACATATAGTATTACCTGCACGGGAGCCTTAATAATAAAGGTAATAAATAAGAAATATTTGCAGTGTTTTCTATCTAAGATATAAAAGATAAAGAGAAAATAATGAATAATCTCGAGCACCGAGTAGGTTTTACAGAAGTGAGTTTAGTTATCCGAAAACTTCAACTAAAAGGACTAACTGAATTTAAGCAAGCTAAAATCATCTCAGAAATAGATGAAGCTTTTGGCATTGAGAACGTAACACTTGATATTAAAGACGGCCTGCTGCTGATTGTTTATGACGTAACACATATCGATTTAGAGATCATTAAACGCCTCGTAGTTAAGCATGGTGCAGAATTCTCAGGGGGGTGGTGGAAAAATTTTAAACAAGGTTATTATAGGTTCGTCGATCAAAATATGATAAAAAATAGCAAACATAAACCATCTTGTTGCAGTCGACCACCAGCCTAGAGCATCAAACACAAATAAAGACAGCATTAGCAGATAATTAAAAGAATATCACCCTAAGATATTGACTGTGTCTGGCCTGTGCAACTATTACGCTCTATTGGCTAAATACTTAGAAACATAAACAGCGCTCTAGGCGCTGTTTATGCCAAAGTAATTAATGAAGTGATCAATTATTGCTTTGGTTAAATAAGCACTTAAGTTGCATTCGATCGTTGTTCTCCTTCACAAAAATCGTCTGGAATCATTTTGAACAGGATGTTCTGAATAAAGCTCACAACGCAGTTAGGGATGACTTTAACCAGTAAGAGTGATCACCTCTTTCATTCTTTTGGTATTATATAAAATAAGAAGTTCAACGCTATTGTTTATTGGGGAAATGATACTGGCTATAGACAGATGTTTTCCCGTCTTGTCTAAAAGCGATGACTTGATAGGGATCGGTATTGTTAAGTACGTCCATGCCAAGTGATGAAGCAGGCATACCCGGAACAGCTATTCCTGTAATACTCGGTCTCTCTTTTAGTAAGCGCTGAATGTCACCAACGGGCACGTGACCTTCCAGCACATATCCATCTACTGTTGCGGTATGACAAGCTGCAAGCTGGCGTGTTATTCCATGAGCTTTGTGCAGTTCATTATTATTGGCTTGCTCTATCACTGTTATTTCAAAACCCGCTTTTTCAACTTGTTCAGCCCAAGCCTTACAACAACCGCAATAGGGTGATTTGTATAAGGTCATTTCGGTTGCAAAGGCGCTGCCCGCAAACACAGAAAGGGTAATAAAAAGTGTTTTAAATTTATTCATCATATTATCCATTTTAATGTTAATAATAAGTCGTTTATTTTGTAAATTATTATGCCCAGAGATAAATAATCGGAGGACGAAATAAACGCGACTTATGCTGGCTAAGCAGGTAACTTTTATAATCAACAAAAGCGGCACGATCAAAAAAAAGAGTGTCATTTGAAATATTCAAGGGTTCCAACGCAAAAAATAAAACCGAGGCTGTTGAACAAGGTTTATTCACACTATTATCGACAACATCATTACACAAGCAACTTTCAATTCCCGACATTGAATGCTCAGTTGCCAGTTCAGCTTGAACTGAAAAAACAGCAAAAATCAATGGTAATATTAATAGACGACTTAAAGTTCGTTTCATAACTTACAACGTTAGATCGTTTATCAGAATCATAGAGCCTCCCCCTAGGGTAATGTCAAAAATAAAAGTAAAATAGTTCATGAAATAAGTGATTCTAAATACACTTACTTTTCAGACAGTGAAATTTTGACTTCCAATCCCCCTTTTCTTGGTTGCTAAAGATTAATTTACCACCATGTTCCTGTCTAATACTGTGGGTAATTGCTAGCCTTAACCAACACTTGAATCGTGGGTAGCACTTACTTTATCTAAACGAACAAAGGGTTTAATAACCTCTTAAAACTGACTTTAGTCTATCCCCCTGCCAGTATCTCTTGCATAAATTGTCAATACTCCGCTAGTCAAAAAAGCTTCAATAGAGATATACAGGTTACCTTGAACATCTTCCCCGTGAGCAATACTGTGATTAACTAAATTTTCAATCACTCGGCGGAATGCGATAGGCCATAAACGGAAAAATAATGTGTTATTACTCTTTACTCTTTAATTGAATATTTACGCCGCGATCACGATAGTCGTCACACATAGTAGTTAATAAACTCACTATTTCCGTCTCCTGTTTCTCCTCTCTCTGCCAATTACTTTTTGAAAACTCCAGCGTGGCTTGCAGCATTTCTTCCATCTGCGCCACCGTATCAAGCATTATCGGCAAATCCTCACCTAGCGCTATAAGCTCAAGTAGTAAACGCAAAATGGTTAAAGGGGTTCTCAGGTCATGGGATATTGCAGATAACATTTTAGTGCGATCATTAATGAATTTAGAGAGGTTAAATTGCATTTGATTAAACTCAACAACAGTGGTTTTAATTAAGCGCTTAAGGATGTAAGGTATGAATATCCTGCCTTTACATTGTCGTAGTCGTAGTCGTAGTCGTAGTCAGGGTATAATGAGCTGAAAAATACTATTTAACTCAACATTTATTTTGTTAAAAGGCTTTTATTCTTACTATACGCGACACTCTTTGTGATCGATAAAAGTGAAATAAAATCAATCAACACGGAATTAACTTCACCTATTGGTGTGTGGTTACGTTTGTTGATTGTCTGAACTTTTTCTTGTCAAAAAAAAATTTACGACTAACTAGCGCACATTGAAACAAGTATCGATTGTCTTGCTTATTAGTGCACTGGAATTTACAGGATGCATACCAGTGAGTCCGGTATTTCCAAAGTTTTTAGAAACCATAGTTGCATTGCGATCTTTGAAGTTAGCTATCCCGATACCGACACTATTAAGCTCAAGCTTAATCATCAAATTCGTCAACAAGAGGCTCTTAATCAGAAACTTTGGAAGATAGCGAAATGATTGCTTATTGACCAGAATTAGCGCTGGGAGGTACTTTGATTAAAATTACAACTTGTCGTAGCGAATTTTGATCATTACTTTAGTGACTGAACTCCCCTTGCCATCATAAAAACTCATCGGTTTGTGTGTGTCATGATGAAAAAACATTGTAAAATCAACAGGATGAAAATTTACAATGTTTTCTTATTCCAGTGGGCCGAAAAAAATATCACTGTCTTGCATTGATTGATCATCAACTTCCAATTCTTTCACTGGATATCTGATTTGATCCTGACCATCAAGTATCAGATGGATATCAAGATGTTGATTGTGGATTTCTGCTTACTTCCCAGTGGCGGACTTACATTCTCCACAAATAATATTATAAAATAAATCCTTATCCTGAATTAGATATTCACCCGCAACTGGATTTTTTGATTTCAGTAAATGCTTTTTGCATTAATGAAATGAATAAAGCTGATAAAAATTTATCGTTGGGTGGACGATCAATATTTCCAATAAACAGAATATTTAAGCATTCAAAAATAGCCGCGCAAATGTAGCCTGGGTGTTATAATTATTTATGACGCTAAAGTCACTGCTTGTTTTGTTTTTTCAGTAACAAGTGACCAATCAATATCAGTTTCTCCAGATTTAGGTAGCATCCATGTTCCCCCCACTGTTGCGACACACTTTAGCGCAACATAATCTTTGACATTAGTTGGCGAAATTCCACCCGTTGGACAAAATTGTACTTGTGGAAGCGGGGCCGAAATTGCCGCCAAAGATTTAACGCCACCATTTGCTTCTGCCGGGAAGAATTTAAGGTGTGTATAGCCCTGAGCAACAGCCGTCATTACCTCAGAAGGAGTAGCAACACCTGGTATTAATGGTACTTTCCCTTGCTTGGCATGAGCTAAAAGCTCTGGTGTCATTCCTGGGGAAATTATAAATTGAGCGCCGGCTTCAACAGCTGCATCGTATTGCTCTGGATTGATGACTGTACCCGCACCTACATACGCTTGTGGAAAGTTTCTAGCAATCTCTCGGATTGCCTCTAGCGCTACTTTCGTTCTTAGCGTAACTTCAAATACAGAAATACCGCCATTCAACAATGCTTGCGCCATTGGAACAGCATCTTCTAATCGTTCAATGACCATTACAGGAACAATAGGCGAAGCTGCGAAAACTTCTTCGGGTTGTATTTTCCAGTTATTCATTTTATTTCCTTTGTTAATAATGGGTGAGCTATGTCACTTAACCATCAAAATCATGGCATATTTTTTCAAAAGCAGTACATTTTTTTGGTTAAATAACACCTTGTTCTCTTAGTATTATTGTTTAATATAACCAGTTGCTATTTAAACTTATTTTTATTATATGGTTAGTTATGTTGTATCACTTTAGTCAGTCTTAATATGGCTGCGATTAGCACAGTTCTGAGATAGGTCGCCCGACAAAGCTGCAATCAGATTATCGACTGCACAAGACACCATCTCCAATCGTGTTTCATGTGTTGCGGATCCAATATGCGGAAATAATATTGCATTCTGTAATTGCAGAAGAGGTGATGATGATGGCAGCGGTTCAACTTCAAAAACATCTAGCCCAGCAGCCAATATTTTCTGATCATGTAAAGCTGCGATTAATGCGCTCTCATCAACGATTTTTCCTCTTGAACCATTGATAAAAATAGAAGATGGCTTCATCATCGCCAATTCATTAGCTGCAATCATTTTTTCTGTTTCTTTAGTCAAAGGCAGTACAACACACACAAAATCAGAGGTTTGCAATACTTTCTCTAGAGACATCTTTTTTGCGTTAAAATCTACTTCCGCACGTTCATTGACACTATTGTTAAAGTAATGCACTGGCATATCAAATCCCATATGGGCACGTTTAGCCAGTGCATAACCGATGCTGCCCATACCAATGATTCCTATGGTTTTAGCATGCACATTGACACCATATTGCTTACTACCAATGCTCTTAGTCCATTCACCGTCACGTACCATATTGGACAGTTCTATCGCTCGTCGAGCGGTGCACATTAATAGCGTAAATATCGTGTCAGCGGTTGTCTCTGTTAATACCGAAGGTGTATGCATCAAAGCAATCGAACGTTGATTAAGATAGTCAATATTAAACTGGTCTAAACCGACCGATATAGTCGAACACACTTTGAGGTGTGGTGCACATTCCAATAATTCAGGTTTCATTGGCATACTGGCACCAATCACGCCTTCAACTTCAGCTAATGCGGCAAGAACGTCATCTTTATTTTCTGTAGTAAAACCATCAAAAAAAGCAACCTCAAAGTGTTCTGACAGCCGACAAATCTCTGCATCGGGAATTTTTTTGTATAAAACTATTTTCTTTTTCATGTTTTGTTACATTCAGCTTTGATGGCATCCAGTTTTGAACGTGTAGGTAAGCCTTCACTATCACCTAAGACTTGCACAGCTAATGCACCAAATAAATTCCCTCTGGCCACCGCCTCTGATGCCTGAATATTTTCTAACCACGCAGAAACCACACCAACAGCAAAACTATCCCCTGCGCCAACCGTGTCAACTACAGATTCAACTTTTTGACCAGGCTTCACACCAAATTCACCGTTGGCCAATTTGTAATAGGCCCCATCTCCACCAAGTTTCACTACAACCATTTGTACGCCTTGGTGTAAATAGAAATCGGCTATCTCTTCAGGCACATCAGACCCAGTCAGAATTTTTCCCTCGGCAATGCCTGGAAGGACAATGTCCGATTTAAAGGCAAGCGCATTTATCTCCTCAATCATTTGCTGGGTACTACACCACAATGCAGGACGAAGATTCGTATCAAATGAAACACTATTACCATTCGCTTTCGCGACATCTAACGCTTTATGACATAAAGCTCTTAAGCTGGGGGAAACTGCGGCTGCAACGCCAGTTAAATGTAGATGAATATCATCCGAAAAAATTGATTCAGGATACTCATCGGCATGAAGAGTACTTGCGGCTGAGTTTTTACGGAAATACTCAACCGTTGGATCATTACCTTTCAGCTCACGGGACTTCAACTGAAAACCCGTCGCGTTTTCAGAGGAATAAGTGAATAGGGTTGTATCGATTCCTTCCGCTCGAACTGCTCGTTCGATATAGCGACCAAAGCTATCCAACCCTAATTTAGTAATGTAGGTGGAATGAAAACCTAAACGAGCCATTCCTATGGCAACATTTAATTCTGCACCAGCTAGTCGTTTAGTGAAGGTCTCTGTAAGCGCTAAATCACCAGTTTCATTAGCAGTGAACATTGCCATAGGCTCGCCAATAGTCACAAATTTATTTATTGATTTTTTCATTCAAATGAACCTCTTAGTTATTTATAAAACGGCTTACTGAAGTAATTCCATAGATGTCATTTTTTACAACTAGACTAAGCAGCTAACAGAATAGCAGGGACAAGCATTACGGTTAATTGCACGCCGGCAATCACGGTGGTGTAATACCAATCCGCATAAATGATGGATCCAATGACAGGTTGCCAATAGAACTAGATATTAGTAGACACAAGCCACAAGGTGGTGTCACTAGGCTAATAGAAAGTGTAATAATACCTAATTGCACTGGGTCAACACCTAATGACAATGATACCAGGTATATTACAGGATCAAATAATACCATCGAAGGAATTGCATCGATCAATGTTCCAATGAAAAGGAAGAACATTACGATAATGAACAAGAACAAATATCTACTACCACCTAAATAATTAAACAAGTTGCTTCAATAATTAGTGCGCATACTTTTTCATTTTGTATCTCCAAATCGAATGTTGGAATTATAATGCGCACAATACTATGGAATCGATTCCATATCAAGTTTATAAAAAAATTGTGATCAAGGAGACAATTAATTTATTAACGATGACGTCAATATAAGTAAATTTTCATCACCTCTCAATTTAGAGGAGAGTTAAATTACGGATGATTAGTTCTGCTGTAAATTTGAAATGAACAGGGGGATATTCATCCCTTTTTATTCTTTTAATCAATAAGTTAAAAGTTTTTTGCTGATTTCTTTCGTTGGTTGCCTAAGCACAGTGATACCACCATCAACACTTAGAAATCCTATTTTGGATCCCAAATGAATATTTAGCTGCTTTAATACTTTAGCAATATATACCGTGATTACAGAGTTGATGGAAAAATTGCTTTCTTGTGTCCTCGATTTTCACGGATAAATTTATTCAGTGCGAGGATCAACATCTCAGATGAATCCTGCAACTCAAATACTTCACAATTCATGCCCTTATTTTTTATCGAAAATTGTCGTAATACTTCAACTCTCTCAATACCTGGAGCAATATTCAGAGATTGAGTAACAACGAATAAAGACTCATAACGTTGATCTAGTAAATGTTGACATCCACGCTGTATTGCCTCTGCGTTATCCAACCCTACACTATCGGCTTGAAGTAAATCCAAATATTTTTTTTGCTGTTCCATTTGGTTATCTGTGTTACAAACCATAAGCATGTAACCTTCTTTTTTACGTTCAGATTCAATGCCTTGCATTACATTACATCTATAGAATATGGATTGCTTATGTCCGCAACTAACAAACCTATTAATTTCGATTTTCCCACTTTCAACATTCTGGCTGATTGACTCGGTTTATAATTCAAGTCGTTGATAGCTTTGGCAATACGGGAGAATAAATTTTTGGAAATTTTATCTTGCTCACTATTTAGAAAACGTGAAACACTCGTTTTCTCAACGCCTGCCATTTTGCTACATCAGAGATGGTTGCAAAACCTATTTTTTTATTCGCTTCAACTTTTGTATTCCAAAATAAGGAAAGTTTAGTTTGAGAATACTACCATTAGTTTATGATTTAAGTCATCAGTCGCCACGGCAATATCATTATAAATATAAATTGAACTTTTCCATATAATCAGTAGCTTATTAGTACACAATTCAATTTTAGGTACTAATAAGCGACTACTTTCTTAAAACTTGATTCGCTTTGTCAATATCACCCTATTGAAGGTAAGCGCGTAGTTAAGCAGTGCTCTCCGCTCTATTAAGGTTTGAATTTAGCATACCACGTTAATAAATAGCTCAGATCAGTACCTTGTTCTTGGCTCGCTAACCCTTTAAACAGACCTGCATTTCTCCGCGAGTGAATAATTTATATCACTTGCCTCTCGGCTTTGAAAAACATTAAATTGCTTGCACATTCATAAGAAGTGAAGGGATGGATTTGAAAAGGTAACAAATTTTTTTTCATTTCATAGGAAGAAATAGTGAGAAAAATTCATAACAAGATAGAGTTAAATGATAATTCGGCGTTCTGATCACCTATATTTCAAGCCTTATTGCAGTGAGTTATATCACTACTGCAAACGAAACAGCTTAGGTGAACCCCCTTATATTGAGTAAACCGCTGCGAGAAATTATACGCATCACTATAGCCCAGATGGGTGGTAATAATCGTTAAACTCCATTGGCTATGCTTAGATAATTTGGTGGCTATTTCCATCCTTAAAAAGATCATCTACTGATAAGAAGATCTTTTAAACAAACTGTGAGTCATTTGATTTAGTTGGGCTTCACTTAAACAGCCCAATCGAGCATTTACTTTGTTGACCACTGTTGATGTCGCTTAGAAGAAAACAGATTTTTAATCCGTAATTTAACACTAACTACATAAAAATATTAGTATTCTTGTCTCCTTTGCAACGTGCCTCCTGCCCTACTTTTAAATTGATAGTAAATGCTTTTTTGGTTACAAAAAACTGCGTGATATAATTCTGACATGAACACATAAAAAGAACTGTTAGCTATATCCGACAAATTAGCCCTAATACCCCAACAGCGAGTCTCTTAGGATTACACCGTCCCAAGGCAATTAAATTCAGTAGATTAAAAGCCTATAAAGCAGAAGTGAATAATTATATACTTAACAATATATAATGAATAATTAAGCATTAGTATTGTTTGTTACTAATAATTTTGTATGCAAATATGATGCAAACCAATAAAATGTAGAAAAACAAAATTGGATAACACTTTGGAATATATAAAATTACTAGATAAGAGGTCATCATGTTAGCAAAGCGCATAATTCCCTGCCTTGATGTTAAGGACGGGCAAGTTGTAAAAGGCGTGCAATTTCGTAATCACGAAATTGTCGGTGATATTGTTCCTCTCGCTAAACGTTACGCAGAAGAAGGCGCGGATGAATTAGTTTTTTACGATATAACGGCCAGCTCAGATGCACGTGTGGTTGATAAAAGCTGGGTAAGCCGCGTTGCAGAGGTAATTGATATTCCCTTCTGCGTGGCAGGTGGTATCAAAACTATCGATGACGCGCGACGTATTTTGGAATTTGGCGCAGATAAAGTCTCCATTAACAGTCCAGCGCTTGCAGATCCCAGTGTAATTAATCGTCTTTCTGAGAAGTTTGGCGTGCAATGTATTGTTATCGGGATTGATTCCTACTTTGATAAGGAAACAGGTTTATACCAAGTTAAACAGTTTACCGGTAATGAAAACGCAACCCTGACCACCAAATGGAATACTTTTGATTGGATCAAAGAAGTACAGTCTCGCGGGGCAGGTGAAATTGTACTGAATATGATGAATCAAGATGGGGTTCGTGGTGGTTACGATATAGTTCAACTAAGCCAAGCGCGTGCAATTTGCCACATCCCTCTGATTGCCTCGGGGGGTGCCGGTGAAATGTGCCATTTCGCCGAAGTCTTTAAGCACGCAGATGTTGATGGCGCTCTTGCTGCGAGTGTATTCCATAAGCAGATAATTAATATCGGTGAGTTGAAAGCTTACCTTAAAACACATCAGGTAGAGATAAGATTATGAACAAAGCGTTAATGAATGAAGAACAGCTTAAAACATTAGATTGGGAAAAAGTTGATAACTTGATGCCGGTTATTGTACAAAACTACACCTCAGGCAAAGTATTAATGCTTGGCTATGTAAACAAAGAGGCATTAACTGCCACCCTTACAAGCGGAAAAATGACCTTTTTCAGCCGTACTAAGCAGCGTTTATGGTGTAAAGGGGAAAAATCAGGTAACTTTTTAAATGTGCTGGAGTTAAGCCCCGACTGCGATAATGATACTCTGCTCGCAATTGTTGATCCCATTGGTCCTACCTGCCATTTGGGCACAGAAAGCTGCTTTCAGGGAAAATTACAGCCTGCACTCACTTTTATTGCCGATTTAGAAAAAATAATCGCGAGCCGTAAAGATGCTGAACCTAAAAGTAGCTATACTGCAAGTCTCTATGCGCGAGGAACAAAACGCATAGCCCAAAAAGTGGGAGAAGAAGGTGTTGAGGTTGCACTTGCTGCGATGGCCAAAGATATGGATGAATTAACTTGTGAAAGTGCTGATTTGTTATATCATCTAACCGTCTTATTACAGAATGAAGGTTTACAACTTTCTGATATTGCGGATAAATTGCAGGAACGTCATACTGATTGATTTGTAAATTTTCAGAGAAAGGTTAATGATAACAATCTGTTCATTAGCCTTTTTATCACCACAATCTATTCCAATTAGTTATATATATTTCGACAGAATAAACAGCTAATACCAATGTGAATGAAATTATTAACTGAATTAAAAGCTGATAATCCCCACTTAAATCAACAGCTAAAGAATTTTCCTATTTTACAATATAATCACTTAATTATATCTTTGCTATAATACGACCATCGAGATATTTCCGCTTAATCAAATGGTCAAAAAATTTAAAGTAAATAGATTAAGACATTTGAATCCTAACAAGTCCTTATTAGGATTGAACACAATGCAGCTATATTTACGATTAACTGCTAAGGTTCATTAACCCTCAACGGGTATGATCTCAAGTTTCAATGTTATTAAATGGAGATAAACATGGATAATTTTACTTTTTTTAATAATACACGTATTCATTTTGGCCAAGGCCAGATTAGAAAACTCACCTCTGAAATACCAAAAGACAAGAAAGTATTAGTACTTTATGGTGGAGGATCCATTAAAAAAAACGGTGTCTATGATCAAGTTAAAGCAGCTTTAGCGGATTATAATTGGAGTGAATTCTCAGGCATTGAGCCAAATCCTAAATATGATACTTTACTTAAAGCTGTCGCAATAATCAAAGCGGAAAATTTTGATTACCTGTTGGCCGTTGGCGGAGGTTCGGTTGTTGATGGCACAAAATTTATTGCAGCGGCTTGTAAATTTGAAGGAACTGATCCTTGGGACATTTTAGAAGCACAAGCCACGGTTAGCTGTGCACTTACGGTGGGGTGTATATTAACCTTACCTGCAACAGGATCTGAAAGT